>NZ_JAPEOX010000001.1:6096866-6401710 GCF_026340675.1 Streptomyces sp. NBC_01264 | reverse complement strand
TGGCCGTGGGCGTGGTCATCGCCATGCCGACGCTGAAGATGCCGACGGTCACCGAGTTCGCCTCGCGCGGCGACGGCCCTGTCTTCGCCGGCTCGATGTTCCCCTTCGTCTTCATCACCATCGCCTGCGGCGCCCTGTCGGGCTTCCACTCCCTGGTCTCCTCGGGCACCACCCCGAAGATGATCCAGAAGGAGACCCAGGTCCGGGTCATCGGGTACGGCGCGATGCTGACCGAGTCCTTCGTCGCCATCATGGCGATCATCGCGGCCTGCATCATCGATCCCGGCCTGTACTTCGCCATCAACTCCCCCGGCGGAGTCGTCGGCGCCACCGTCGAGACGGCCTCGCAGGCGGTCACGAACTTCGGCTTCGCCATCTCCCCCGAGGCCCTCACCCAGGCCGCGAAGGACGTGGAGGAGACCAGCCTGCTGTCCCGTACGGGCGGCGCGCCGACCTTCGCACTCGGAATGTCGGAGATCTTCTCGGCCGTGATCGGCGGCGGATCGATGAAGGCATTCTGGTACCACTTCGCGATCATGTTCGAGGCCCTGTTCATCCTGACGACCGTGGACGCCGGCACCCGCGTGGGCCGCTTCATGCTCCAGGACTCCCTCGGCAACGTGCACAAGTCCTTCAAGGACATCAGCTGGAAGCCGGGCGTCTGGTTCGCCAGCGCGGTCGTCGTCGGCGGCTGGGGCTACTTCCTCTGGGTCGGCGTCAAGGACCCGCTGGGCGGCATCAACCAGCTCTTCCCGCTGTTCGGCATCGCGAACCAGCTGCTCGCGGCGGTCGCCCTGGCCGTCTGCACCACCCTGCTGATCAAGTCCGGCCGGCTCAAGTGGGCCTGGGTGACGGGCGTTCCGCTGGCCTGGGACCTGGCCGTCACGCTCACCGCCAGCTACCAGAAGATCTTCTCCGACAACCCGAAGATCGGCTTCTTCGCGCAGCGGGACGTCTACCAGGACGGGATCGACGCGGGCACGGTCCTCAAGCCCGCCAAGAACATGGACGAGATGCACACCGTGGTCACCAACGCCACGGTGGACGGCGTGCTGTCGGTGTTCTTCGCCCTGCTGATCATCATCGTGCTCGTCGACGCGGCCCGGACCTGCCTCAAGGCCATCCGCACGCCGGAGTCGGTCACCATGGCCGAGGTCCCGTGGACCGAGTCCAAGCTGATCGCCCCGGCCGGGCTGATCCCCACCGCCGAGGAGCGCGCGGAACTCGCCGCCGCCGGCCTCGACTCGGGCGGGGGGCGCGTGCAGGACTCCGTACGGGAACCCGCGTGACGCGCCTGCGCCACGTGCTGGGCCGCGCCCGGTTCTTCGTACGGGAGTTCTCGGGCGAGGCGGCCTACGACCGCTACGTCGCCCACGCCCGTACGCACGATCCGGACGCGCCGGTCCAGTCGCGCCGGGCCTTCGAACGGGCCCGTACGGACGCCCGCGAGGGCGATCCGCGCGAAGGGTTCCGCTGCTGCTGAACCCGTGGGTCCCCGAGGCCGCCGCGTACGCCGTCCACCCGACGGAACGCGGCGGCCTCTTTTCGCGCCCTGACGCACACTCGGTGCCATGGACATCATCATCAGGACGGCGGCGCCCGCCGAATACGAAGAGCTCGGCGAGATCACCGCACGGGCCTACCTCGACGACGGACTGCTGGACTTCGCCGAGGACGACCCCTACCTGAGCCGGCTGCGCGATGTCGCCGGCCGGGCCCCCGACGGCGAGGTGCTCGTCGCGGAGTACGAGGGCACGCTGCTCGGCGGTGTGACCTTCGCCCCTCCCGGCAGCCCGCTGTGCGATATCGCGGGCCCCGGCGAGGCGGAGTTCCGGATGCTGGCCGTCTCCCCCGCCGCCCGCGGCCGCGGCGCGGGCGAAGCCCTCGTACGGGCCTGCGTGAGCCGCGCCCGGGAGCTGCAGGGCGTGGGCCATCTGGTGCTGTCGACCACGGAGAAGATGCTCGGGGCGCACCGGATCTACGACCGGCTGGGCTTCGTGCGGACACCGGAGCGGGACTGGTACCCGGTTCCGGGCCTGCCCCTGCTCACGTACCGCCTGGAGCTGTAAGTCACGGACCGCCTCGGGGAGCGACACAACATGTGGGGGCTCACGCAAGGACCGGCCCCCACATGTATGCTCATGCTCGCTGTCGTCGCAGGGGAATCCGGTGAGAATCCGGAACTGTCCCGCAACGGTATGAAATGCACCGACTCGCTCGGTGCATCCGCAAGTCCGAGGACCTGTCGACAGTGCGCCCGGCTCGACCGAACCGGGTGCAGACACGTCCGGGCCTCGCGGTTGGGCCGGTGGACGCCACGTGGCGCATGCGCACAGCCCTGCCAGGCACGCGCTCCCCACGTGCGCCCCCTCGCGCCCCGCACCAAAGGTGTTCCCGGAGCCGAGCGAGGGAGAGCTCCCCCCGTGACCATCGCGCCTTCCGCACCGCGCGCCGAGTCCGACCCGTCCGCCTATGAGGGTCCGGGGGCCGCGCTCCTGCGCACGCTCACCGAGCTGACCGCCGACCTGCCCGACACCGACCCCGGCCGGGTCGCCGCCGCAGCGCTGCGCGGCCGCAGCGCCGCCGCCGACGAGGCGGAGCTCCGTACGCTCGCCACCGAGGCGGCCGCCGGGCTGATCTCCGAGGACCCGGCCTACTCCCGCCTCGCCGCGCGCCTGCTGACGCTGGCCGTCCGCGACGAGGCCGCCGGCCAGGGCTCCGCCTCCTTCTCCGAGTCGGTCGAGGTCGGCCACCGTGAGGGCCTGATCGCCGACCGCACCGCCGACTTCGTACGCCTGCACGCGAGCCGGCTCGACGCGCTGGTCGCGCACGCGCTCGCCGAGGGCGCCGACGACCGCTTCGGCTTCTTCGGCCTGCGCACCCTGCACAGCCGCTACCTGCTGCGCCACCCGATCACCCGCCAGGTCATCGAGACCCCGCAGTACTTCATGCTGCGCGTGGCCTGCGGCCTCGCCGAGAACGAGAGCGTGCAGGCCGTCGAGGAAGTGGCCTCGCTCTACCGGCTGATGAGCCGCCTCGACTACCTCCCCTCCTCCCCCACCCTCTTCAACTCCGGCACCCGGCACCCGCAGATGTCCTCCTGCTACCTGCTGGACTCCCCGCTGGACGAGCTGGACTCGATCTACGACCGCTACCACCAGGTCGCGCGCCTGTCGAAGCACGCCGGCGGCATCGGCCTCTCGTACTCCCGCATCCGCGCCCGCGGTTCGCTGATCCGCGGCACGAACGGCCACTCCAACGGCATCGTGCCGTTCCTGAAGACGCTGGACGCCTCCGTCGCCGCCGTGAACCAGGGCGGCCGCCGCAAGGGCGCCGCCGCGGTCTACCTGGAGACCTGGCACGCGGACATCGAGGAGTTCCTGGAGCTCCGCGACAACACCGGCGAGGACCAGCGCCGCACGCACAACCTGAACCTGGCCCACTGGGTGCCGGACGAGTTCATGCGCCGCGTGAACGCCGACGCCGACTGGTCGCTGTTCTCCCCGGCCGACGTCCCCGAGCTGGTCGACCTGTGGGGCGACGCGTTCGACGCCGCGTACCGCAAGGCCGAGGAGTCGGGCCTGGCCCGCAAGACCATGCCCGCCCGCGACCTGTACGGCCGGATGATGCGCACCCTCGCGCAGACCGGCCAGGGCTGGATGACCTTCAAGGACGCCTCCAACCGCACGGCGAACCAGACCGCCGAGCCGGGCACCGTCGTCCACTCCTCGAACCTCTGCACCGAGATCATCGAGGTCACCAACGACGGCGAGACGGCCGTCTGCAACCTCGGCTCGGTCAACCTCGGCGCCTTCGTCCTGGCCGAATCCAGCGAGATCGACTGGGAGCGGCTGGACGAGACCGTCCGCACCGCGGTCACCTTCCTGGACCGCGTCGTGGACATCAACTTCTACCCGACCGAGCAGGCCGGCCGCTCCAACGCCCGCTGGCGTCCGGTGGGCCTGGGCGCGATGGGCCTGCAGGACGTCTTCTTCCAGCTGAAGCTGCCCTTCGACTCCCCCGAGGCGAAGGCCCTGTCCACCAAGCTCTCCGAGCGCATCATGCTCGCGGCGTACGAGGCCTCGTGCGACCTGGCCGAGCGCAGCGGCCCGCTCCCCGCGTGGGAGCAGACCCGCACCGCTCGCGGCGTCCTGCACCCCGACCACTACGACGTGGAGCTGAACTGGCCGGAGCGCTGGGACGCGCTGCGCGCCCGCGTCGCGAAGTCCGGGATGCGCAACTCGCTCCTCCTCGCCATCGCCCCGACGGCGACCATCGCCTCCATCGCGGGCGTGTACGAGTGCATCGAGCCGCAGGTCTCCAACCTCTTCAAGCGCGAGACCCTGAGCGGGGAGTTCCTCCAGGTCAACGGCTACCTGGTGCAGGAGCTCAAGCGGCTCGGCGTCTGGGACGCCCAGACCCGCGAGGCGCTGCGCGAATCCTCCGGCTCGGTCCAGGGCTTCGGCTGGATCCCGGCGGAGGTCCGCGACCTGTACCGCACGGCGTGGGAGATCCCGCAGCGCGGACTGATCGACATGGCGGCCGCCCGCACCCCCTTCCTCGACCAGTCGCAGTCGCTGAACCTGTTCCTGGAGACGCCCACCATCGGCAAGCTCAGCTCGATGTACGCGTACGCCTGGAAGCAGGGTCTGAAGACCACGTACTACCTGCGCTCGCGCCCGGCGACGAAGATCGCCCGCGCCGCGTCCGGCAGCGCCGTCCCGGCCGCCGCCACCCCGCTCCCGCAGGCCGTCGACGCCGACGCGCTGGCCTGCTCCCTTGAGAACCCCGAGTCCTGCGAGGCCTGCCAGTAATGAGCTCCACCAACAAGAACCTGCTCGACCCGGGCTTCGAACTGACCCTGCGCCCCATGCGCTACCCGGACTTCTACGAGCGCTACCGGGACGCGATCAAGAACACCTGGACCGTCGAGGAGGTCGACCTCCACTCGGACGTCGCGGACCTCGCGAAGCTGACCCCGTCCGAGCAGCACATGATCGGCCGGCTGGTCGCGTTCTTCGCGACGGGCGACTCGATCGTCTCGAACAACCTGGTCCTGACCCTCTACAAGCACATCAACTCCCCGGAGGCGCGCCTGTACCTGTCGCGCCAGCTCTTCGAGGAGGCCGTGCACGTCCAGTTCTATCTGACGCTGCTCGACACCTATCTGCCCGACCCGGACGACCGCGCGGCCGCCTTCGACGCGGTCGAGGAGATCCCGTCGATCCGCGAGAAGGCGCAGTTCTGCTTCCGCTGGATGGACTCGGTCGAGAAGATCGACCGCCTGGAGACGGCCGCCGACCGGCGCCGCTTCCTGCTGAACCTGATCTGCTTCGCGGCGTGCATCGAGGGCCTGTTCTTCTACGGCGCCTTCGCGTACGTGTACTGGTTCCGCTCGCGCGGCCTCCTGCACGGCCTGGCGACGGGGACGAACTGGGTCTTCCGGGACGAAACCATGCACATGAACTTCGCGTTCGAGGTCGTGGACACCGTCCGCAAGGAGGAGCCGGAGCTCTTCGACGACGCCCTCCAGCAGCAGGTCGTCGACATGCTGAAGGAGGCCGTCGAGGCGGAACTGCAGTTCGGCCGCGACCTGTGCGGTGACGGCCTGCCGGGAATGAACACCGAGTCGATGCGCGAGTACCTGGAGTGCGTCGCGGACCAGCGCCTGGTCCGCCTCGGCTTCGCACCGGTCTACGGCTCGCAGAACCCGTTCTCCTTCATGGAGCTCCAGGGCGTCCAGGAACTGACGAACTTCTTCGAGCGCCGCCCGTCGGCCTACCAGGTCGCGGTCGAGGGCACGGTCGACCTGGACGAGGACTTCTAGGTCCGGCCGGCACCACCGCTCGGTGCACCGCTCGGTGCACCGCTCGGTGCACCGCTCGGTGCACCGCGTGACAGCGTCCCCGCCCACGGGGAGATCGACTTGGGTGACCAAGACGTCGGGCGGGGGCGCTTCGCCGTTCCCGGCGCCGCGACGGCCCCCGACGCGTGGGCCGCGCGGATCTGGCGGTCGAGGCGGCGTTCGCGCAGGGCTCCGTAGAGGGCGGGGGCGAGCAGGAAGGCGGCGACGGCCAGGACGACGAGGTAGTCGAGGAAGGTGTTCATGACTCCACTCTCGCCAGGGCGGCCGAAACCGGACAGTGGCAGGACTGTCATGGAAGGGCGAATTACTGCCACACTGGGGACATGGTGAAGCCTTCCTCCCTCAGCAACGTGGCCGTGGCCGTGGTGAACGGGGTCGCCCCCTTCGAGATGGGCATCTTCTGCGAGGTCTTCGGCATCGACCGCAGCGCCATGGGCCTGCCGACCTACGATTTCGCCGTCTGCGCGATGGAGGGGAACCCGGTCACCGTCGGCGACGGCCACTACGGCCTCACGCTCCCCCACGGGCCCGAGCGGCTGGAGGAAGCGGACCTGATCTGCCTGCCCGCCGACCGCGACGCCCCCACCCGCGAGTACCCGGAGCCGATCCTGGAGGCCCTGCGGCGGGCCGTGGACCGGGGCGCCCGGGTGCTGAGCGTGTGCAGCGGGGCCTTCCTGCTCGGCGCGGCCGGGCTGCTGGACGACCGGCGCTGCACCACGCACTGGATGCACGCCCCGGCCCTCGCCCGCCGCTTCCCGCGGGCCAGGGTCGACCCCGACGTGCTCTACGTGGACGAGGGCCAGGTGATCACCTCGGCCGGCACCGCCTCCGGGATCGACGCGTGCCTGCACCTCGTCCGCCAGGAGCAGGGCGCCGAGGTGGCCAACACCATCGCCCGGCGGATGGTCGTACCGCCGCACCGGGACGGCGGGCAGGCGCAGTACATCCAGCGTCCGCTGCCCCGCACCTCCTGCGACACGGTGGGCGAGGTGATCGGCTGGATGGCCCGCCACCTGGAGGAGGAGATCACCGTCGAGCAGCTCGCGGAGCGGGCCCACATGTCCGCGCGGACCTTCGCCCGGCGCTTCCTGCAGGAGACGGGGACCACCCCGTACCAGTGGGTGCTGCGCCAGCGGGTCCTGCTGGCTCAGGAGCTGCTGGAGACCACCGACGAGACGGTCGACGCGATCGCGGGGCGCTGCGGGTTCGGTACGGCGGCCGCCCTGCGCCACCACTTCCTGCGGACGCTGAGCACCACCCCGAACGCCTTCCGCCGCACGTTCCGGGGACCGTACGCGGCCTGACGGCCCACCGGCGGCCCGAGGGGTGGAGGGCTCCCCGACCTTGATCATTCTCGATAGGGTTTGGAGGTTCTGACTACACAGGGGGCTCTCGTGACGCGCCGCAGCGACTTCGGCTGGGACTAGCCCCGCCGCTCACACGGAAGGCGCCCCGCTCCTGACCGGAGCGGGGCGCCTTTCGCGAGCGTACGGAAGGGGCGGGACGGCTAGGCGTTCGGAACCGTCTCGTAGCGCGGGGTGCCCTCTTCCATCTGCCGCAGCGCGTCCTTGCGGTCCCGCTTGGAGAGCCGGTCGATGTACAGGTAGCCGTACAGGTGGTCGGTCTCGTGCTGGAGGCAGCGCGCGAAGTAGCCGGTGCCCCGCACCTTGATCGGGTTGCCCTGCGCGTCCTGGCCGGTCACCTCGGCGTAGTCCGGGCGGGCCAGCGAGGCGTAGGCGGTCGGGACCGACAGGCAGCCCTCGTTCGAGTCGTCCAGGATCCGGGCGGCGGCCGGCAGCTCGACGAGCTTCGGGTTGACCACCACGCCCGTGTGGCGGTTGCCGTCGTCGTCCGGGCAGTCGTAGACGAAGACCTTGGCGTCCACGCCGATCTGGTTCGCGGCGAGGCCCACGCCCTCGGCGGCCTTCTGGCTGGCGAACATGTCGTCGATCAGCTGCGCCAGCTCGTCGCCGAACTCGGTGACGTCCTTGCACTCCCGGTGCAGGACCGGGTTGCCGACCACCGTGATCGGGCGGGCGGTGCCGCGCTCGCGGTGGGCGAGCTCGCGCGCCTCACAGTCCTCGGTGTCCACGACGTACCCGTCGTTCACCTCGGCCTCGACCCCGACCACGTCGTTCTCCTGCTGCGCCATGTCCGCCGTACGCCTTCCGTAAGTCCACCAGTCACCGATGTGCCGGTACAGACTACGGCCCCGGCTCAGCAGACCTCTTCGAGATCCCGCCACTCCCGGGTGTCCGGACTGTCCGCGACCCAGCCGTCGAGCAGCCCGCGCACCAGGCCGGCCGGCGCCGCGATCCCGCACTCCCGCTCGGGCACCCACAGGGATCCCGACCCGGCCGTACGGTGGCCCAGCGGGCCGGGATGACCCGGTTCGCTGTGGTCGTGCGGGTCCAGGTGCTCGCCGTCCCCCTCGCCGCTCGGCATCGCGCTCTCCGAGCAGGTCCGGCACAGCAGCCGCACCGAGGAGGACCAGTCCTCCGCGGCGAAGCCGGCGTCGGAGGCCAGCTGCTCCAGGGCGTTGCGGTCGGCCTCGGTGGCCGCCTCCAGGAGCACCACCCAGGTCGGTACCGGGGAGGGCGCCCACAGCTCGATCTCGTCGAAGACGGGGTACGAGGGCCCGGCCGCGGTGACGCGCTCGCCGTGCGGGACCCCGTCGTGCAGGACGACCTCGCCCCAGCGCCGCCCCGAGGAGGGCAGCGGGATCGACAGGACCTCCATGCGGGCCGGGTCCAGCCGTCGGCCCCAGACCACCTCGGCCTCGCCCTCGGGCGACAGCCGTACGGCCGCGCTGCCGAGCTCCATGCCGACCGGTTCGCCGTTGGCATGGGCGCCGCCGCCCGCGCCGTGCGGGTCTCCGGGCACCTTCAGCCCGTACGCCTGCCAGGCGCGGCGGGCCAGCGGCCAGTCCTGCAGCGCCGTCGCCGCGATGCCCACGTTCCACCAGTCCGGGGCGCCGGTCTCCCGGTCGAGCAGGGCCACGGCGCGCAGCCCGGCGGCCCTCGCCTGCTCCCAGTCGTGGCGGAACTTGTGGAGCAGCGCCAGGTTGAACCAGGACTCGGACAGCCAGGGTTCCAGGTCCGCCGCTCTGGTCAGGAGCGCGCCCGCGTCCTCGTACCGACCGTCGCCGATCAAGGTGAACGCGCGGTCGGTGGCCTGCCGCCACGAGGCGGAGGGCCGGTGCCGTACCTTCCCGAAGATCCTCACGATTCCCGCCTGCCGGACACTCTTGCTGGGGACACTCCTGCTGCGAACACTCCTGCTGGGAACACTCTCACTGGCATCCAACCATGCCCACTCGGACGGCCGCTCATTACCCATGGGTTACCCAGGTGGGGCGGGTACGACTCTGGCACGTCCGCCCCGGGCGAGCACCCTGGCGAGACATTCCACGACCTCCGGCTGAAAGTCGTGCCCCGTCCCCAGGCGCAGCCGCTCCAGGGCCTCCAGTGAGCCGCCCGGGTGACGGGCACCGCCGACGAGATCGTCGTACGCGTTGACCGCGCGCACGATCCGGGCCGCGACGGGCTGGTCACGGTACGGATCCGCCTGGAGCTCCACCACCACCGCGACCTCGGCCGGGACCCCCGTCTGGCGGGCCACCTCCCCGCCGAGCCCGGCGATCCGGCGGGCCTCGGCCTCGGGCAGCTCGGCGGTGGCCCCGGCCGGGACCGGGTCGACGAGGGAGAGCTGGCCGATGTCGTGCATGAGGGCGGCGTACTCCAGCACCGTGATCTCCCGCTCGGAGAGGCCCAGCTCCCGCCCCACGGCGACGCTGAGCGCGGCGACCCGGCGGGAGTGGCCGGGCCGGGTGTAGCCGGCGATCTCGGTGGCGCGGGCGAGGGAGGTGATGGTCTGGCGGTAGGTGGTGCGGATGGCGGTGATCCGGTGGAAGGACATCTGGGTCAGGAGCAGCGGCACGCTGAAGACGGGCACCGCCCACAGCCCGGCGACGGCGACCCCGAGGGCCATGACCACGCCCGTGGCGCAGATCGCGGCGCCGATGCCCAGCTGGGCGCGGAGTTCGTCGCGGAGCAGCGGGGCGAACGGCCAGCCGGTCCGGGCCCCGGCGAGGGCGGCGCCGAGGACCGCGTCGCACAGGGCCGTGAGCCCGAGGACGAGGACCAGGAAGAGCACGAGGTACGGGCCCTGGCCGACCGTGTGCTCCAGCTGCCCGGAGTTGTAGAGCGGCTGGAAGCAGACGGCGGCGAAGGTGACGGTGAGGACCCGGCGGGCCAGGTGGTCGAGGGCGGGACCGTGGCCCCGGGCGATGTGCGGGACGATCCCGAGCAGCGCGGCGGTGACCACCACGGCGACGATCTGCAGGACCCCGTGGTGCGTGGGGGCTCCGGCGTTCTGCCCGAGCAGGGCGTACGCGAGCGCCCCCGCGGATCCGAGCGGCGCGGGCTGCTGCCGGGCGGCGTCGCCGCTGTCCCGGCGGGCGAGCTCGCCGATGGTGATCAGGGTGCCGAAGGCGAGGGCGATGCCCGGTTCGGTCAGGCCGTTCCACACGGTGTGCCCGAGCGCGGCCACGGTCAGCACCCCGGCGGCCCCGCGCACGACGCCGACGGCCCAGCCCCTCACGCGTTGGCTCCCGCCGCGGGCGCCGACGGGGAGCCCGGGGTTCCCGTGGCCCCCTGACCGGCCGCTCCGGGCTCGGCGGCGGGCCCGGGCACGCAGTGGCAGGGATCCGCGGTTCCGGCGCCGGGGAGCGTGCTCCCGGCCCCGCGGGGCTGGGGCGCGGCCTTGGCCGTCCCGGCGGCCGTGCCCGTGCCAGTGCCCGGGGCTGCCTGCGCGGGCAGTCCGGTCAGCGCCGCGCCCGCGGGCACGGGCTCCCGTACGGCCCCCTGCGCACCGGCGGCGGACTCGCCGGCGGACGCACCGGCGCCGGCCGGGATCACCTGGAGGTCCTCGTCCGAGGTCACCTTCGGATGCCAGCCCTGGCGGCCGATCGCCTCGACCAGCGCCCGCACCATGTCCGGGTCGAACTGGGCCCCCGCGCACCGCTCCAGCTCGGCGAGGGCGACCGGCACCGGCCGGGCCCTGCTGTACGAGCGGGTCGAGGTCATGGCGTCGAAGGCGTCGGCGACCGCCACGACCCGGGCGAGCACCGGGATCTGTTCCCCGGTCAGCCCGTACGGGTAGCCGGAGCCGTCCACGCGCTCGTGGTGGTGCAGGATGGCCGCGCGGGCCTCTCCGAGGAAGCCGATGCCGCGCACCATCTCGTGTCCGTACTCGGGGTGGAGTTCGATGATCCTGCGCTCTTCGGGGGTCAGCGGTCCGTCTTTGCGCAGCAGCCGGGTCGGGACGCCGAGCTTGCCCACGTCGTGCAGGATCCCGGCGATGCGGACGACTTCGAGGCGTTCCTCGCCCATGCCGAGTTCGCGGGCGATCATCGCCGAGGCCTGTCCGACCCGCTCGCTGTGGCCGCGCGTGTAGCGGTCCTTGATGTCGACGGCCTGGACCAGCGCCCGGATGGTGGCCTGGTGGGCGGCGCGCTCGCGGTGGTACTGGGCGAAGACCCAGCAGGAGATGTACATCGGCAGCATGACGAGCAGTGCGGCCGGAAGTCCGTACGGGCTGCGCCACATCACGGCCATCATCAGCCCGGCGAGTCCGTGTACGCAGTGCGGGGCGAGGGACCGGGTCAGCAGGCCCCGCCAGGCGGTGGTGGCGGGTCGGCGTTCGGCGGCGGCCAGGATGCAGCCGTCCAGGGCGGCCAGCACCAGGCAGAAGGCGACGGCCGCGGCGGCGGCGGGGAGCATCACGTAGGGGAAGTCGGCGACCCAGGCGGCCGGTCCGGCCGGTCCGGCCGTTCCCGCGATCCCCTCCTCCGGGCCCGACGGTCCGGCCCCCCCGAAGGAGCCCGTGCCCAGCGCCCCGGGTCCGCCCAGCAGGCCGTAGACCTGCCCGGCGGTCCAGGCGGCTATGGACTGCTGCGCCCCGTGCCAGACGCGCCGCACCCAGGCGGGCCGCGCCGTCACGGTCCCGGCGAGTCCGCCGGGGAGCGCGACGAGGGCCGCGGCGGCCGGCGGCAGGAGGAACACGGCGGCCAGCACCACCGGGAAGAAGGAGCCGAGTCCCTCGGGCACCCGGCGGCCCATGAGCGGGCAGACCTTGACGAGTTCGCAGCCGAGGTAGAGCACGGAGAGCAGGCCGACGGAGGGCCACGGTGTGGCGGAGCCGGCGACGGCCGGGGCGATGCACGAGCAGGCCGCGAGGACGGCGCACAGTACGTAGGCGCGCGCCAACGGCGGAAGTACCCGCATGGCGCTCTCCTCCCCCGTGAGCCGTGCAAGTCAGGTACGAATCAAACCAGTACCGAATGGGGAGAATAAGTGGGGCCGGGAGCGAGCTGGGCCACATTTTTGCATTGCGCCATGCGGACGCCCCCGGATTACCACGTTCGGGTGAAGGAAGTGGCCTTCCGGGGGCGGCCGTTCAAGATTGTTCAATCGGGCACTACTTCATCGGCGAACCTGGCCGATTTTCGGCATTCAGCCCGTCGCGGATCCCGGCACGGGCTCGGCGGCGACCGCCGGCTCGGGCGGGGCGGCCGTGATGTCATGATCCGGCACGGCCTGCCCCGAACGGATGAGCTCGATCCGTCCCATCACCTTCGAGCGCAGATCGGTCGGCACGTCGTCCGAGCCGCAGCAGCGCTTGACCAGCTTCTTCACGGCCTGCTCCAGGCCGTACTTCTCCAGACAGGGATTGCACTCGCCGAAGTGCGCCTCGAACTTCGTGCAGTCGCTGTCGGGCATCTCCTGGTCCAGGAACTCATAAAGGTGGTCCAGGACCTCCGAGCACTCCGTCTCGTGTGCGTCTCCGCAGCTCATGAGCCCGAGCCTTTCAGGTCGTTCGACTCCCCCGCGCCGGCCGGGACGAGCCCGCGCTCACGGGCGTAGTCCTCAAGCATTCCACGGAGTTGACGGCGTCCACGGTGCAGTCGCGACATGACCGTACCGATGGGTGTACCCATGATGTCCGCGATCTCCTTGTACGCAAAGCCCTCTACGTCGGCAAGATAGACCGCGATGCGGAACTCCTCCGGAATGGCCTGGAGCGCTTCCTTCACGTCGGAATCGGGCAGGTGATCGAGAGCCTGCGACTCGGCGGAACGCAAGCCCGTCGACATGTGCGACTCGGCGCGCGCGAGCTGCCAGTCCTCGATCTCCTCGGCCGCACTGCGCTGGGGTTCGCGCTGCTTCTTGCGGTACGAGTTGATGAAGGTGTTGGTCAGAATGCGGTACAGCCACGCCTTCAGGTTGGTGCCCTCGCGGAACTGGTGGAAGGACGCGTATGCCTTCGCGTACGTCTCCTGGACCAGGTCCTCGGCGTCGGCCGGATTGCGCGTCATGCGCAGGGCGGCCGAGTACATCTGGTCGAGGTAGCCGAGGGCGTCCCTCTCGAAGCGCGCATTGCGCTCCGGGGTCGTCTCCTCCGCGTGGCCTTCGTCGGTCCCAGCGACAGGACCCACCTCCTCCGACTGCGTGGCGACTCCGAAAGCGGACCCGCTCGAATCGGAGAATAGTCGACCTTCCCGGTCGCCCGCCGCCCGAACCGTGCCGCGCTTGGGCGCGGGCAGCACTGTCCAGTCCAGGTCAGCGGCCTGCGGACGGTTCTGGCTGATGACCTGGGTCATGCGTTGCCTCTCCTCCGACGTGTTCCTGTGCGTACCGACATCCGGGACAACAGAGGGCCGCTGCGGCACATTCCCCGGCGGGGCCCGGTTTCCGGACCAAAGTCGCTACGGGACCGGGGCGTAGGTCACACCGGCAGCCGACCGAGCCACTCCGCCACCGCCCCGGTGATCACCATCAGGGCCTCCTCCTGCGTGGGACCGGTCCGCTTCGGCACGGCGAAGCCGTGGTCCCCGCCCTCCACCTCCACCAGCTCGTACGAGGCTCCGCGCGCTCCCCGCGCCGGGAACTCCTCCGGCCGCCCGAAGGCGTCGCGGCCTCCCTGGACCACCAGCGTCGGCCGCCCGGCGCCCAGCAGCTCCTCGGCCCGGGACTTCTCCGGCCGGCCCGGCGGGTGCAGCGGGAAGGCCAGCGCGAGCACCCCGGCCGCGCCCAGCTCCGCTGCGGTCCGGCAGGCCACCCGGGCCCCGGCGCTGCGGCCGCCCGCGACGACGGGCAGCCCGGGCTCCGCGAAGGCGGGCCACAGGGCGTGCCAGCCCGCGTCCAGCACCTTGGGCGCGGCGGCGACCTTCTTGCCGGCGACCCGCCAGGGCTGCTCGGCCAGGGCCACGGTGATCCCCAGGGCGGGCAGGGCGGCGGCCAGGGCCCGGAGGTCGCGGGCCTCGATCCCGCCGCCGGCTCCGTGGCCCAGGGCGAGCACCAGGCGGGCCCCGGCCGCCGGGGCCGGGTGCCAGGTGATGCGGGCCTCGCCCGCCGGGGTGCCGATCGTCTCGGTGCGCTCGGCGCGCGTGCTGCTCATGCCCCGATCATGCCGGTCGGCGGCGGCCGCCCGGGTGACGCCCGGGCCGTCAGAAGAGCGTGCCCTCCTCCGGCCCGTCCAGTTCCGCCAGCAGTTCGGGCCCGTTGTTGCGGACGTTGCTCGCGGCCGTGGACACCGGATAGGCGCGCATCAGCCCGCCGGGCGGCGGGGCCAACAGGGCCTGGAGCTCGTCGGGGTCGGTCCGCGCCGGGTCCAGCCAGGCGTCCCACCGGTCCGGGGTGAGCATCAGGGGCATCCGGGGGTGGATGTCGGCGAGCGAGCGCGGTCCCTCGGCGGGGGCGACGCCGAGCGGGCCGGTCTCGGCCTCGGCGGTGATCACGGAGCAGGTGGCCCACCAGGCGAGCGGGTGCTCGTCGGGCAGGGTCCGGTCGCGCCAGAACTCGTATATCCCGGCCATGGCGAAGACGGAGCCGTCGGAGGGGAGGACGAAGTAGGGCTGCTTGCGCGCCCGCTTCCTCTTGCCCTCGACCTCCAGTTCCCGCTCGTCGTGGGCGGTGACCCACTCGTAGTAGCCGTCCGCGGGAACGATGCAGCGGCGCTGCGCGAAGGGGCGGCGGAAGGAGGGCTTCTCGGCGATGGTTTCGGACCGGGCGTTGATCATCCGGGCGGCGCCGTCGGGGTTCTGCGCCCAGGACGGGACCAGTCCCCATTTCAGGACCCTCAGCTGGCGAACCGGACGCCTGCTCGGAGCGTCTTTCAGAGGACGGTCGAGGATCACGTGGACCTCTTTCGTCGGAGCCACGTTCCAGTCCGGGGCCAGCACCTCCTCCGGCTCCCACCGCTCCACCCCGAAGACCTCGGCCAGCTCCTCCGGCCCACGACTCGCTGCATACCTACCGCACATGGCTGCCACACTGCCATGTCACCCGATCGCCACCACAAGGAGTCCGCCACCTCATGAACACCAGCACCGCGGCCGGCCTCTGGGACCGGCTCACCGGCATACAGGCGGCGCCCGACCAGTGGCTGGTGATCGCGACGGGGCTGGTGGCGCTCGTCGCGGTGGGCCCCCGGCCGGTGTGGCGGCTGTCGCGCAACGCGATCACCATCGCGCACGAGGGCGGCCACGGCCTGCTGGCGCTGCTGACCGGCCGCAGCCTGGACGGGATCCGGCTGCACTCGGACACCAGCGGGGTCACCGTCAGCCGCGGCAAGCCCACCGGCCTCGGCATGGTCCTCACGGCCGCCGCCGGGTACACGGCGCCCTCCCTGCTCGGTCTCGGCGGGGCGGCCCTGCTCTCCGCGCACCGGATCACCCTGCTGCTGTGGGCGGCGACCGCGCTGCTGCTGGCGGTGCTGGTGATGATCCGCAACGCGTACGGGCTGCTGACGGTGGTGCTCACGGGCGCCACCTTCGTCCTGGTCTCCTGGCTCGCCCCGGCGGACGTGCAGGCGGTCTTCGCCTACGCCGTGGTGTGGTTCCTGCTCCTCGGCGGCGTCCGGCCGGTCTTCGAGCTCGGGGCCAAGCGCCGGGGAGGCGCGGCGCCCGACTCCGACGCGGACCAGCTCGGACGGCTCACCCATGTGCACCCGGTGGTGTGGCTGCTGCTCTTCCACGTGGTGGCGCTGTGCTCGCTCATCGGCGGCGGCCGCTGGCTGCTCGCCCTCTGACCGGCCGCAGCTCAGCCCCTGCCCGGCCGCTGCCCCGGCGCCGCCGTCCCACGGACCGGCCCGGGCCCCCGGCCGTCCGCCCGCCGAGACTCCCCCGGTGATCAAGATCTGTGGCCATGGGAAGCCACTAAAGTGGTGGCCATGACCGAGACCCCCGCGCTCCCCGCCCTCTGGCCCGCCCCGCTCGCCGACACCGCCGTCCAGGCCACCGTCACCGTGCCCGGGTCCAAATCGGTCACCAACCGCGCCCTCGTGCTCGCCGCGCTCGCCTCCGAGCCGGGCTGGGTGCGCCGCCCGCTGCGTTCGCGCGACTCCCAGCTGATGTCCGACGCGCTGCGCGCGCTGGGCGTCGGCATCGAGGAAACGGTTTCCTCCAGCTCCGCCGGCGAGGGCCAGGCCGGCGAGGCCTGGCGCGTCATCCCGACCGCGTTGCACGGACCGGCCACGGTCGACGTCGGCAACGCGGGCACGGTCATGCGCTTCCTCCCGCCCGTCGCCACCCTCGCCTCCGGCGACATCCGCTTCGACGGCGACCCGCGCTCCTACGAGCGCCCCCTCGGCCAGGTCATCACGGCGCTGCGCACGCTCGGCGCCCGCATCGACGACGACGGCCGCGGGGCGCTGCCGCTGACCGTCCAGGGCGGCGGGGCCCTGGAGGGCGGGACCGTCGAGATCGACGCGAGCAACTCCTCGCAGTTCGTCTCCGCGCTGCTGCTCTCCGCCCCGCGCTTCAACCAGGGCGTCGAGGTCCGGCACGTGGGCACCAACCTGCCGTCCATGCCGCACATCCGGATGACCGTGGAGATGCTGCGCGCGGCGGGCGCCCAGGTCGACACCCCCGAGTCGGGCGGCGAGAAGAACGTCTGGCGGGTCGCCCCCGGCGCCCTGCTCGGCCGCGACCTGGTCGTGGAGCCGGACCTGTCCAACGCGCAGCCCTTCATGGCGGCGGCCCTGATCACCGGCGGCACGGTCACCATCCCGGACTGGCCGCGCCGCACCACCCAGCCCGGTGACGCGCTGCGCCGGATCTTCACCGAGATGGGCGGCTCCTGCGAGCTGACGGACGCGGGCCTGGTCTTCACCGGCACCGGCAAGATCCACGGCATCGACGTGGACCTGCGCGAGGTCGGCGAACTCACCCCGGGCATCGCGGCGGTCGCGGCGCTGGCCGACTCGGAGTCGGTGCTGCGCGGAGTCGCGCACCTGCGGCTGCACGAGACGGACCGGCTGGCGGCGCTCACCAAGGAGATCAACGGGCTGGGCGGCGATGTCACGGAGACCGCGGACGGTCTGCGGATCCGGCCGCGCGCCCTGCACGGCGGCACGTTCCACACGTACGACGACCACCGGATGGCCACGGCCGGCGCGGTGATCGGTCTGGCGGTGGAGGGCGTGCTCATCGAGAACGTGGCGACGACCGCGAAGACCCTGCCGGACTTCCCGAAGATGTGGGCGGACATGCTCGCCCGGGCCGAAGCGGCTCCGGCGGGCGTGGGAGCGTAGGGCCGGTCATGCGCAGGTACGGGAAGCACACCGACGAGGACGACATCCGCCAGCGGCCCAACCCCAAGGGCAACCGGCCGCGTACGACCATCCGCCCCAAGCACGAGGACGCGGCCGAGGGATTCGTCCTGACCGTGGACCGCGGCCGGCTCACCTGCCTGGTCGAGGACCGTCCGGTGCACGCGATGAAGGCCCGTGAGCTGGGCCGCAAGGCGGCGGTGGTCGGGGACCGGGTCTGGATCGTCGGTGACCTGTCCGGCAAGAAGGACACCCTCGCCCGCATCGTGCGGATCGAGGCGCGCAAGTCCGTGCTGCGCCGCACGGCCGACGACGACGATCCGTACGAGCGCGTCGTCGTCGCCAACGCCGACCAGCTGGCCATCGTGACGGCGCTGGCCGATCCGGAACCGCGCCCCAGGATGATCGACCGCTGCCTGGTGGCCGCGTACGACGCCGGGCTGGAACCGCTGCTGGTGCTCACGAAGTCCGACCTGACCTCCGCGGACAAGATCCTGGAGATCTACTCGACCTTCGGCCTGAACTACGTGGTCACCAACCGCGAGGAGCTGGCGACGGGCGACGCGGCCGAGCGGGTGCGCGAGCGCCTGAACGGCCGGATCACCGCCTTCGTCGGACATTCCGGCGTCGGCAAGACCACGCTGGTGAACTCGCTGGTCGCCGAGGGCCGCCAGCGCGCGACCGGCGTCGTCAACGCGGTGACCGGCCGCGGCCGGCACACCACCACCTCGGCGCTCGCGCTGCCGCTGCCGGGCGGGGACGGCTGGGTCATCGACACCCCGGGCGTACGGTCCTTCGGCCTGCACCACGTGGACCCGTCCCGGGTCATCCTGGCCTTCCCGGAGCTGGTGCCGGGGACCGAGGGGTGCCCGCGCGCGTGCAGCCACGACGAGCCGGACTGCGCGCTCGACAAGTGGGTCGAGGACGGCCACGCGGATCCGGCGCGGCTGTACTCGCTGCGGCGGCTCCTGCAGACGCGGGAGCGCCGCGAGGGCGACTGATCCCAGGGGTGAAGCACCGGCGGGGTTTGCCGCGCCCGATGTCTGGTAAATGCATAATCGCACCAAGTGACGCTCGGGCCCGGCCCGTGAGCGCGTCACATGACGCGGGGAGGCATACGCCATGGCGTGGCTGCTGGTCGTGGTCGCCGGGATCCTGGAAACGGGGTTCGCGGTCTGCCTCAAGCTGTCGCACGGCTTCACCCGGCTGTGGCCGACCATCGCCTTCGCGTGCTTCGCGCTCGGCAGCTTCGGTCTGCTGACGCTGGCCCTGAAGAAGCTGGACGTGGGACCGGCCTACGCGGTGTGGACCGGCATCGGGGCGGCCGGTACGGCGATCTACGGGATGGTCTTCCTCGGGGATCTGGTCTCCACCCTCAAGCTCGTCTCGATCTCGCTGGTGATCCTCGGCGTCATCGGGCTCCAGCTCTCGGGCTCGTCCCACTGATCGGGCTCGTCCCACTGAGCAGCCGGAGCAGCCCGGCCCGGCCCGTCCCCGGCGGTTCGGCCGGGGCTATCAGGTAGGACAGCGCGAGCCGCACGGCGAGCTCGCACCGCTGGGCTCCTTCGTCGGCCCCGTCCTGCGCCCCGAACGCGGCGCGGGCCCGCTCGCGGACCCCGCGGATCAGCTCGTCGGGCCCCAGCGCGGGCAGCCCCGGCCGGACCCCGCGGCCGGCCGGGACGGGTAAGTTGCCGTTCCAGCACCCCGTCAGCAGGGCCCGTACGAGAGGGCGGTCGCGGCCCGCGCGCACGGTCCACTCCGCGACCGCCGCCAGCCGCTCGGCCGCGGAGCCCGGGGCGGACAGGGCCCGGTCGACCCCCTCCAGGTACCAGGCGGCGTCCCGCCGGACCAGGGCGTGGCCCAGGCCCGTCTTGCCCGCGAACTCGTTGTAGAGGGTCTGCCGCGAGACCCCGGCGGCGGCCGCCACGTCGATCATCCGCACGGTGGGCCACGGGCGCGCCACGAGCGCCGCTCCCGCCGCTTCGAGCAAGGACTCCCGGGCCGTGGGCACCGCCGCCTCCCCTGTGACGCCTCCGGTCGGCATCTCCGTCAGAGTTGACGGACCGACAGATCCTGTCAAGGGCGCCCGTGCCGCACCGTGGACGCCCGCCCCGCCGCCCCGGCCTCCTCGGTAGGGTTCTGGCATGCCCGAGTATGACGATGACCTGCGCCTTGCCCTCGAACTCGCCGATGCGGCGGACGTCGCCACGATGGAGCGGTTCCGCGCCCTCGACCTCAAGGTCGAGACCAAGCCCGACATGACCCCGGTGAGCGAGGCGGACACCGCCACCGAGGAGATCATCCGAGCCGGGATCGCCGCCTCGCGGCCCACCGACGCGATCCTGGGCGAGGAGTACGGCCTCAAGGGCGACGGCCCGCGCCGCTGGGTCGTGGACCCGATCGACGGTACGAAGAACTACGTGCGCGGCGTTCCGGTGTGGGCGACGCTGATCTCCCTCATGGAGGAGCAGGCCGACGGCGTCTTCCGTCCCGTCGTCGGCGTGGTGTCCGCGCCGGCGCTGGGCCGCCGCTGGTGGGCGGCGCGCGGCCGGGGCGCCTTCACCGGGGGCGCCCTCGGCGCGACCACCGCGCTCGGCGTCTCCAAGGTCGCGAGCCTCGCCGATGCCTCCTTCGCCTACTCCTCGCTGAGCGGCTGGGAGGAGCAGGGGCGGCTGTCCGGCTTCCTGGACCTGACCCGCGCGTGCTGGCGTACCCGGGGCTACGGCGACTTCTGGCCGTACATGATGGTCGCCGAGGGCTCGCTCGACCTGTGCGCCGAGCCGGAGCTGAACCTGTGGGACATGGCGGCCCTGGTGGTCGTGGTGGAGGAGGCCGGCGGCCGCTTCACCTCGCTCGACGGGGTGGACGGCGTGCACGGCGGCAACGCGGCGGCCTCCAACGGGCTGCTGCACGCACAGATGCTGGAGCTGCTGCGCCCGCGCGGCTGACGTTCACGGGACGGGTGCGCGCCGCCGCGCCGGTGGCCTGCGCCCGTCCGTGCCGAATGTGCGCCTTACGCGCCTCCTTGCTGACACTCCGTGTGCGTGGGAATCTGAGACTCCTCCGTTTGTGCGCTTGTGAAGGGCTTCTCTAAGTGCGGCCCTGCGTGCGCACCCACCCAAGCGGAGGGACTCACCAGGAGGTGGCTCTCTTCATGCTCGTCCGTGACGCCATGAGCACCGTGATCCTCACCCTCGGCCCCACTCACACCCTGCGGCAGGCGGCCTGCCTGATGTCGGGCCGGCGCGTCGGCGCCGCCGTCGTCCTCGATCCCGAACACAGCGGCATCGGCATCCTGACCGAGCGCGACATCCTCAACTCGATCGGCGCGGGCCACGATCCCGACCGGGAGTCCGTGGGCGCGCACACCACCAACAACGTGGTCTTCTGCACCCCTGACGCCACCGTGCAGGAAGCCGCCGAGGCGATGGCCCACGGCGGCTTCCGTCATCTGATCGTCCTGGAGCACGGCGGCCCGGTGGGCATCGTGTCCGTACGCGATGTCATCCGCTGCTGGGCCCCGAGCCGGCGCCGCACGGCCGAGCTGGCGAGCTGAACGCCGGGAGGGCCGGACCCCCTGACGGGAATCCGGCCCTCCTGTTTCGGCGAGCAACCATCAATTGAGATGCCCCTACGGCGAGCAACCACATCCGCGAGAGCGGCGGCGGTTTAGCCGCAAAGGGGTGTCAGGCGCGGAGGGCCTGGACCGCGGCCTCGAGACGCTTGCCGAAGTCACCGTCCGCCTGGCGGAAGTTGTTGATCGCACGCTCGACGATGTCGTCGCGGGAGACCTTGGCGATGAAGCCGGAGAGGTTCTCGACCAGACGGGTCTTCTCGTCCTCCGAGTACAGGCGGTAGAGGTTGCCCGCCTGGACGAAGTCGTTGTCCTCGGAGTGGACGGGCGCCGCGTGGTTGCCCGTGCCGCCCGTCAGCGCGACCGGCTGCCACAGCGGACGGTCCGTCTGGTGCGGGCCGCCGAAGCTGTTCGGCTCGTAGTTCTTCGCACCCTTGTGGCGGCCGTCGTACAGGTAGCCGTCACGGGAGTTGGTGCGCGCCTCGGTGGCGTGCGGACGGTTCACCGGCAGGTGGTCGGCGTTGATGCCGACGCGGTAGCGGTGGGCGTCGCCGTAGCCGAAGAGACGGCCCTGGAGCATCTTGTCCGGGGACGGACCGATGCCGGGGACGAAGTGCGCCGGGGAGAAGATCGACTGCTCGACCTCGGCGAAGACGTTCTCCGGGTTGCGGTTGAGCTCCAGCTTGCCGATCTCGATCGGCGGGTAGTCCTCGTGCGGCCACACCTTGGTGAGGTCGAACGGGTTGAAGCGGTACTCGGCCGCCTCGGCCGCCGGCATGATCTGGACCTGCACGGTCCAGGACGGGAACTCGCCGCGCTCGATGGACTCGCGCAGGTCGCGCTGGTGCGAGTCGGGGTCCTCGCCGGCGAGCTGGTTGGCCTCGGCCTGGGTGAGGTTCTTGATGCCCTGGTCGGTCTTGAAGTGGTACTTGACCCAGAAGACCTCGCCGGCCTCGTTGTTCCACTGGAACGTGTGCGAGCCGTAGCCGTTCATGTGGCGGTAGGACGCCGGGATGCCGCGGTCACCGAACAGCCAGGTCACCTGGTGGGTGGACTCGGGCGACAGACCCCAGAAGTCCCAGACGTTGTCCGCCTCCTGCGAGCCCGTGTACGGGTCGCGCTTCTGGGTGTGGATGAAGTCGGGGAACTTGATGGCGTCCTTGATGAAGAACACCGGGGTGTTGTTGCCGACGAGGTCGTAGTTGCCCTCTTCGGTGTAGAACTTCAGCGCCCAGCCGCGGGGGTCGCGCACGGCGTCGGCGGAGCCGAGGTTGCCGGCGACGGTGGAGAAGCGCAGGAAGGTCTCGGTCTCCTTGCCGACCTCGGACAGGAACTTCGCCCGGGTCCACTGCGAGACGTCGCGGGTCAGCGTGAACGTGCCGTACGCACCGGCGCCACGGGCGTGCACCACGCGCTCCGGGATGCGCTCGCGGTTGAAGTGCGCGAGCTTCTCCAGCAGCAGCTGGTCCTGGACCAGGGCGGGGCCGCCGATGCCGGCGGTCTCGCTGTTCTGGTTGTCAGCTACCGGAGCTCCGGCCTCCGTGGTGAGCGGTCCCTGCGTCGTCACTGTGCCTCCTGCGTAAATTTGCTGCAAACCTGTCCTGCGCCCTAACGTAACCGATCCTACGATGGACTTTGTCTAAGTCAAGTAAGCATCCAAGTCGACACTGATTCGGGAGTTACACCGAATCCCCTCGCTGTTAGGCTGCGTACATGAGTGACCTGCTGGAACGACTTCGCGGACGCGGATGGCGCATGACCGCACAGCGGCGCGTCGTGGCCGAGGTGCTCGACGGTGACCACGTTCACCTGACGGCCGACGAGGTGCACGCGCGCGCCGTGGACAGGCTGCCGGAGATCTCTCGCGCGACCGTCTACAACACGCTGGGCGAGCTCGTCACCCTGGGCGAGGTCCTGGAGGTTTCCACGGACCGGCGCGCCAAGCGGTACGACCCGAACGCCCACCGCCCCCACCAGCACCTGGTGTGCGCACAGTGCGGGGCGATCCGCGACGTGCACCCGGCGGGCAACCCGCTGGCCGACCTGCCGGACACGGAGCGCTTCGGCTTCACGGTGTCCACGGTCGAGGTCACGTACCGCGGCGTGTGCCCGAACTGCGCCGGGGCGTAACGAACCGAGTCCACGCAGAAGGCCGGGAGCTCATCGAGCTCCCGGCCTTCTGCGTTCTCGCCTTCGCCTTCGCATTCAGCGTGCGAAACGACCGAAGGCCCGGATCCAGAGGATCCGAGCCTTCGGTTCTTCAGTAGCGGGGACAGGATTTGAACCTGCGACCTCTGGGTTATGAGCCCAGCGAGCTACCGAGCTGCTCCACCCCGCGTCGGTAAACCTGACTCTACGCGAGCACGGCGAGCAGATGCAAATCGGTTAACCGGGGTCTACGCGGACAGCTCCTCGGCCAGCGCCTCGCGCAGCCGGGCCGCCCGCTCGGAGACCTCCGCGGGGCCCAGTTCCATGGCGCGCACGCACCACTTCTGCCCCTCCGTCAGGTCTCCCTGCCGGGCCGCGAGCAGGCCGAGCCGCAGCGCCGCCCGGCCGTGGCCCGCCACCGCCGCCCGGGTCCACCACAGCGCCGCCTCGGGCTCGTTGCCCTCGCGCGCCAGCAGCAGCCCCAGATTGAAGGCGCCGTTGCGGGAGCCGGCCTCCGCCGCCTCCCGGTACCACCGCGCCGCGGCCCCCAGCTCGCCCCGCGCGGCGGCCAGCATGCCGACCCGGACCTGGGCACGCCGGTGCCCCAGCTCGGCGGCCCGCTCGTACCACTCCTCGCTCTCGGTGCGCTCGGCTCCGCCCACCGGCTCGCCCAGGGCCACCGGCTCCGGCGGCGGGGCCAGCGACTCCAGCAGCGCGGCCAGCCGGAAGGCCGCCTCCGCGCTGCCGCCACCGGCCGCGCAGCGCAGGTGCCGCTCGGCCGCCCGCTCCTCGCCGTCGCGGACCAGCGCGATGCCGACCTGGAGCGCCGCGTCGGTGTGTCCCGCCGACGCCGCCCGCTCGTACCACTTGAGGGCGGTGCGGTCCTCGTCCCGGCTGGCGAAGAGGATCCCCAGGTTGAAGGCGGCGTCCACGCTGCCCGCCTCCGCCGCCTTCGAGAACCACGGCTCGGCGCCCTCCGCGTCACCGCCCTGCAGCAGCAGGATGGCCAGCGCGTTGGCCGCCTCGCGGTGTCCCGCGTACGCGGCGCGCCGGTACCACTGCTCGGCCGGCCCGGTCCGCTCCTGCGCGGCGCAGAGCAGCGCGAGGTTGTACGCACCGTTCTGGTCGCCCGCGTCCATCGCGGCCCGGTACCACTTCTCGGCCGTCTGGGTCTCGCCGCGCGCGGCGTGCAGGGCGCCGAGCGCGTTCGCCGCGTTGCCGTCGCCGTCCTGCGCGGCGCGGAGCCACCAGGTGGCGGCGTTCTCCTCGTCGCCGGCGTCGCGCAGCAGGAAGCCGAGGGCGCAGGCCGCCCGCGCCTCGCCCTGCTTGGCGGAGGTGAGGTACCAGCGTCCGGCTTCCTTGAGCTCCCCTCGGGCCTCCAGCAGCGCGCCCAGGTGCAGCCCGGCGCGCCGGTGGCCGCGCGCGGCGGCCTGCCGGTACCACTGCTCGGCCTCGGCCGGGTCGCCCTTGCGCAGGTGCCGGGCCAACCGGTACGCGGCCTCGCGGTGCCCCTGTTCCGCGGCAGCGCGGAACCACCGCTCGACACCCTTGTCCCCGCGGTGCTCCAGCAGGTCGGCGAGGCCGTAGGCCCCCAGGGCGTGGCCGGATTCCGCCGCCTGGCGCATCCAGTACTCGGCGGCGGGCTCGTCGCCCCGCTCGCGGTAGTGGCGGCCCAGGGCGTGCGCGGCGGGAGCGGATCCGGCCACGGCGGCCACCCGCCACCAGCCGGCGGCCTCCTCGGGGTAGCCGCGCTGGTGCAGCAGGACGCCCAGGTTGTTGGCGGCCGCGCGGTCGCCCGCGCCGGTCGCCCCGCGCAGGTACGGCTCGGCTCCCGCGAGGTCGCCGCGGCGCAGCAGGAGGGCCCCGAGTACGCTCATCGCGCCCGGGTCCCCCTTGTCGGCGGCGACCCGGTGCCGGGCCTCCAGCGCGGCATCGCTGGCCGCGTCGGTCAGCGCGAAGACCGCGTCGTCGAACAACTCGTCGACTGACACGGCTGACACGGCTGACGCGACCGACGCGGCTGACACGTCCGATACGTCCGGCGTGGTCGGCGCCGTGGCCGTGGTCCGTGCCGCCCGCGTGGTCATCGCGGTCTGCACGTCAACGGCCTGAGCCGCCCCATCGGCCTCCGGTTCCGATTCGGAGTCCGCCCTCACAAACCGCCCTGTCTCCAGCAGAGTTGACCTGTCCCCCATAAATCCCATCGTCGCATCACCTGCTACCCGCGTACACCTGGTATGTCGCAGTCAGTGAGGTCACTACAGCGTTTTGTCGACATGCCCACAGAGAGACAAGTCAAACACGCTCACACCCCAACTCACCCTCCCCAGTGACCCCGAGTCGGCGAAAAACTCGATTGGGCATGACGAAGGCCCGGATCCATCGGATCCGGGCCTTCGTCTTTAGTAGCGGGGACAGGATTTGAACCTGCGACCTCTGGGTTATGAGCCCAGCGAGCTACCGAGCTGCTCCACCCCGCGTCGGTAAACCAACAGTAGCACGACGCGGGGTGGAACCATTACCGCTATCCGGTGGGCGCCGGAGCCGTCACCTTCGCCTCGGCGTCGATCGCCCGCTTCAGCGCGGCCTGCAGATCGCTCTGGGCCTTTCCGTACGCCGCCCAGTCGCCGGCCTTGAGCGCCTTGTCGGCGTCGTCGACCGCCTTCTGCGCGTCCGCGAGGGCCGCCTTGACCGTCGGGTCCTGGCTGGTCGGCGGCGGGGTGGTGGTCCCGTCGCCCGGCGGAGTGGTCGGCGGCGTGGTCGCCGACTCGGCCCCGAACACCACGTTCAGCGCCTTCTCCAGCGTGTCCTCGAAGGCCGTCTGGTCCCCGTAGGTCACCAGGACCTTCTTCAGCAGCGGGTACTTGAGGCCGCCGCCGCGCACGTACACCGGCTCGACGTAGAGCATTCCCTTGTCGAGCGGGACCGTGAGCAGGTTGCCGTACTCCACCTGGGAATCGCCCCGGCTCAGGATGTTGATCTCCTGGGCGATCTCCGGCTTGGAGTTGAATCTCGCCTGGACGAGCTTCGGGCCGTCCACCGGGTTCTGGGTGGGCAGCTTCAGCAGCTGGATCTTCCCGTAGTCCGCGGTGGTGGGATCGGCGTTGACCGCCATGAAGGCGCTCAGGTTGTCCCTGCCGTTCGGCGTGAGCGTCGTGGTGAGCGAGAAGGCCTGGTTGGGGTCCTTCTGGCCCGGCATCTTCATGGAGAGGTAGTACGGCGGAACCGCCGTGCCCGCCTTGGTGGTCGGGTCGTCCGGGACCGACCAGACCTCGCTGCCGCTGAGGAAGGTCTGCGGGTCCGTGACGTGGTAGCGGGTCAGCAGCTCACGCTGCACCTTGAAGAGGTCCTGCGGGTAGCGCAGGTGCTCCATCAGGGCCGGCGAGATCTCCTTCTTGTCCTTCACCGTGCCGGGGAAGGCCTTCATCCACGTCTTGAGGACCGGGTCCTTGGCGTCCCACTGGTACAGCTTCACCGTGCCGTCGTAGGCGTCGACGGTGGCCTTCACCGAGTTGCGGATGTAGTTGACCTGGTTCTCCTGCGCGACCACCGCACGCTGGGAGTTGGTCAGCGAGTCCGCCGTGCTGTCCCCGAGCTGCGTGCGGGACGCGTAGGGGTAGCCGTTGGTCGTGGTGTAGGCGTCCACGATCCACTGGACCCGGCCGTCGATCACCGCCGGGTAGACGGCTCCGTCGATCGTCAGCCACGGGGCGACCGCCTCGACCCGCTCCTTGGGCGTGCGGTTGTAGAGGATCTTCGAACCGTCGCCGATGGCGCCGGAGTAGAGGATCTGCGGCTCGCTGAAGGCCAGGGCGTACGCGGCCCGGTTGACCGGGTTGCCCAGGCTCACCCCGCTGTCGCCCTTGTAGGTGGTCTCCTTCTCGCCCGAGTCGTTGGCGTAGTCGAGCTCCTTCTGCGGCCCGCCGACGATCGAGTACTGCTTCGTCTGCTCGCCGTAGTAGATCCGCTGCTCGTACTCCCCGAGGTCGCCCCGCGCGGGCAGGCCCGACTCGGTGAACAGCGGCTCGCCGTTCGAGGTCACCTCGGTGCCCTTGGCCGCGACCACACCGAATCCGTGGGTGTAACGGAAGTGGTCGTTGATCCAGTTGTTCTTCGGGATGCCCGCGAGGTTGATCTCACGGAGCCCGATGACCGTGTCCTGGCCCTTGTACCGGTCGACCGCCAGCGTGGCCGGGAAACCGTAGTAGCCCTTGTTCTGCTGGAGCTGCTGGAAGGCCGGGGACACGATGTTCGGGTCGAGCAGGCGGATGCTCGCCGTGGAGTTGGCCTCCTGGCGGAGCGCCTTCTTGTCCGCCTTGGGGTCCGGCAGGCCCGGGTAGTCCTTGACGGAGGCGTCGGCGACCCCGTAGGCGTCGCGCGTCGCCTTGATGTTCTTCTGGACGTACGGGGATTCCTTGGCCTGCTCGTTCGGCTGGACCTGGAACTTCTGCACGATCGCCGGGTACAGCCCGCCGATCAGGATCGCCGAGAGCACCATCAGGCCGAAGCCGATGACCGGGAGCTGCCAGGTGCGGCGCCACAGCGTCGCGAAGAACAGCACCGCGCAGATGGCCGCGATGGCGACGAGGATCGTCTTGGCCGGCAGGTACGCGTTGGCGTCGACGTAGCGCAGGCCGGTCCAGTTGTCCGCGGCCTTGAAGTCGCTGGACTTCACGGCGAGGCCGTACCGGTCGAGCCAGTACGCGACCGCCTTGAGCGTGACGAAGAGACCGAGCAGCACCGACAGGTGGCCGGTCGCCGCGGCGGTGGCCCGCGCACCCGGGCTGGTGACCCGTAGTCCCCCGTAGAGGTAGTGCACGACGGCGGCGGCGATCACCGAGAGCACGACGGCGGCGAAGCCGAAGCCGAGCAGGAAGCGGTACCAGGGCAGGTCGAAGGTGTAGAACGACACGTCCAGGTTGAACTGGGGGTCCTTCGTGCCGAAGGGCACCCCGTTCACGTACATCAGCCAGGTCTTCCACTGGCCCGCCGCCGAGGCGCCCGCGATCAGGCCGACCAGCGCGGAGATGCCGAGCAGCAGCCACTTGCGGTACGGCGCTACGGTCATCCGGTAGCGGTCGAGGCTCTGCTGCTCCATCGACATCGCGCTGAGCGGCGGCCGCAGCCGGTGGGCCAGCCAGATGTTCAGCCCGACGGCACCGGCCATGAGGAGGCCGAAGACGGCGAAGAGGCCGACCTTGGTCCACAGGGTGGTGGTGAAGACGGTGGAGTAGTTGACGGAGCGGAACCAGAGCCAGTCCGTCCAGAAGCCGGCGAACATGATGAACGCCATGGCCAGGACGGCAAGCACGCCCAAGGTCATCAGAAGAGTCCGGGCGCGCCGGGACGGGCGGCCGACTCTCATCCGTGGCCCGGAGGGGCCTCCGCCGCGGTCCGGCATCTGGAAAGCCAAGGTGCGCACCTCGAAAGTCGCTGTGTGTAAGTGATGCGATGAGTTTTCAAAGCATGGGCCCCCGATCGTAGGGCCCACTCATGGAACTTACTGAGGCTTTAGTCAGTTCCCGGTATCGGGTGGAAAGGAGGCAGGATGTTGCCCATGTCCAACCTTTCGCCGTCCCCCGGCACCCCTATGGCGGCAAGCCCGCTGACCCGTGCCGTCCTCGAAATCGACGAGTACGCCTCCACCCTCGGCTGGGACAAGCCCGCCCGGCTCTTCGCCCTGGTCGACACGGCCAAGCTCCGCAAGGAGGCGCCTGGCGTCGCCCGCCAGCTCGGCCTCGACCAGGACGACACGGGCAAGAACCAGCTCACCCCGATCGAGCAGGACGAGGTGCCGGCCGGGACCCCGCTGGACAAGTTCCTGGGAACGATCGCCTGGCCCGCCTCGATCCTCGGCTGCGCGCTGACCGTGGAGCGGCTGATGCTGCCGCCGTCGGCGGAGTCCTCCGTACCGGAGGGGCTCACCGACAAGCAGCTCGCCAAGTGGGTCGCCGGCCACCCGGAGCGCCAGGAGGTGCGGCTGACCGTGGGCGTCCTGCGCGACGGGTCGCGGGAGTCCGCCGTACGGCTGCGGGACAAGGACTCCGCGAACGAGGTGCTGACCGGCGCGACGCTGGTGCCGGGGCTCGCCGAGGCGCTGGCCGCGACCTTCCTCGACTAGGCCGGGACCGACGGGCCAACGGTCAGGGCTTGGCGCTGCACCGCGTCAGCCCGGCCGTGTCCCCCTTGCTGATCTTCTCCAGCGCCTTCACGGCGTCGTCGATGGTGGAGACCTTCACGAGCGTCAGCCCGTCGGGCACGTCGCCCGCGGCGGCGGCGCAGTTCTCGGCGGGCGTCAGGAAGTACTGGGCGCCGGCCTGGCGGGCGCCGATGGTCTTCATCTGGATGCCGCCGATCGGGCCGACCTTGCCCGCGTCGTCGATGGTTCCGGTGCCGGCGATGAACTTGCCGCCGGTCAGGTTCTCCGGGGTGAGCTTGTCGACGATGCCGAGCGCGAACATCAGGCCGGCGCTGGGGCCACCGACGTCGGCGAGCTTGATGTCGATGGTGAACGGGAAGGTGTGGTCGGTCCCGGCCCGGATGCCGACGACGGCGTGACCGTCGCCCTCCGCCTTGCCGGCGATCGTGACCTTCGTCGTGCCGGTGGGCTCGAGGTGCGCCTTCTCGGCCTCGGCCGCTTCCGCGGCGGGCACGATGGTGAACACGACCGGCTCGCCGGGCTTGTGCTTGGTGACCAGCTTGGCCACGTCCTCGGGGGCCTTGACCGGGGTCCCGTCCACGGCCTTGATGACGTCTCCGGCGTGCAGCTTGCCCTCGGAGGGGCTGTCCTTGACCACGGAGGCGACGATCACGCGGGCGGCGACCGGGATGCCGATCTGCTTGAGGGCGGCCACCTTGGCGCTCTCCTGCGACTGGCTGAACTCCTCGGCGTTCTCCTGCGTCGACTCCTGCTCCGTCTTGCCGTCCGGATACAGGTTCTCGTGCGGTACGACGATGTTGTCGCCCGAGGCCCACCCGTACACGGCCTCCAGCAGGTTCATGTCGTAATCCGCACCGGTGACGCGGACCGTCGTCATGTTCAGGTGCCCGGTGGTCGGGTACGTCTTGTGCCCCGAGATGTTCAGGACGGGCTCGCCGCGCGAGTCCCCGAGCGTGTTCACGGTGGGTCCCGGGCTCATCTCGGAGTACGGGGCCTTCATGAACACTCCCGCGCAGAGCAGCGCGAAGAGCATGAGGGTGGAGGCGAGCATCGTCGCAGTGCGGCGTGGCATGGATCGACAGTACGTGACGGCCCTGACGAGCGGCCTCCGGGGCCGGTCCGTACGGGGGCCCGGCACCGCGTCAGACGGAGTCCACGGTGTCCTTCTTGCGCTGTGCGTCCGCGTCCGCCTTCACCGCGCCCGGCCCGCTCTGGCCCATGGCCTCGCGGAACCGCGCGTAGCCCGCGAGCTCGGATATGTCGCCGGCCGTGCGGTCGCGTGCCGCCCAGCTGCCCCATATCGCCGCCCCGATCGCGGCGAACAGTGGAATCAGCAACCACGCCAAAGACGCCATGGGCGTGTCTCCCTACCCCGAAGTACATGTTGTTGGTGGCTTCAACGCTGCTGCCCGGGAGGGGGTTACGCAAATCGAGGGCGTGTTGCGCGTCCGAACGGGGCAATGCGCGGACCCCGGCCGCCGGCTCAGCAGGCGCCGACCCACTCCTCAGTGCCGCAGGCCTGCCCGCCGACCCTGGGTCAGCAGGCGCCGACCCACTCCTCCGTGCCGTCCGCGAAGGTCTGGTGCTTCCAGATCGGGACCTCGTGCTTGAGGTCGTCGATCAGCATGCGGGCGGCCTCGAAGGCCTCGCCGCGGTGTGGGCAGGAGACGGCGACGATCACCGCGAGGTCGCCGACGGCCAGGTCGCCGATGCGGTGGACGGCGGCGAGGGCGCGGACGGGGTACTTCTCCACGACGCGTTCGGCGACGCGGCGCATCTCCGCCTCGGCCGAGGGGTGGCAGGAGTAGCCGAGCTGGTCGACGTCCGCCCCGCTGTCGTGGTTGCGCACCGTGCCGACGAAGAGCGTCGTGCCGCCCGACGCGTCGTCGCCGACGGCCCGGAAGACCTCGTCGATCGAGAGCGGGGTCTCACGGATTTCGAGCAGCCGGATCGGGTCCGGAGCGGCGTGCTCGCCGGGGTGGTCGAAGTGCGGTGCCATACCTTCCATCGTGCCCTAGCCGCCGACCCGGCGGAATAGCAGTTTCACCAGGGCCCCACCGGCCCCCTTGGGAGCCTCCTACAGAAACCGGCGAAACCCAGCCCCTCCGGCGTTTGAGGAGCGGGGGTCCGGGGCGGCGCCCCCGGGAACGGCGCCGCACCGGGGGCCGCGCCCCGACCCCGCCCGGGTCAGATGCCCCGGCGCCGGCGCGCGGCGCGGATCGCCGCGGCGGCGCCGAGCAGCGCGACCGTGGCTCCCGCCGCCCCCGCGGCCGTCGCGTCCTTGCGTCCCAGTCGGCGCCCCGCCACGGTGTGCCGGCCCGCGACCTCCTGGAGGAGCTCCGCCAGCACCTCCTCGTTGCTCCAGCGCGGCCGCCACCCCGCCGCGTGCAGCCGGCTGACGCTGACCACCCACGGGTGCATCGTGTACGCGAGGTCCCCCGCCGGTGAGGGGGTGAGGCCGATGCGGTGCAGTCTGGCCGCCGCGCCCAGGGCCACGGCCGACGGGAGCTCCATGCGGCGGATCCCGCTCAGCTCCTCGACCTCCTCCTGTTCGAGCCAGCCCTCGCAGCCGACCGCCAGCTCTCCTTCGACCTTCTCCAGGGCCGCGTACTCCAGCGCGCTGACCAGGTCCTCGACGTGGCAGAACTGCCAGGTCGGGCGGGAGCCCGCCACCACCAGCAGGCGCGGGGACTCGAAGTAGCGGGTCAGCGCGGTGTCCGTACCGCCGACCAGGACCGCCGGGCGGACCACGGTGACGTTCAGGCCGGGGTGCGCGCGCGGCGCCCGGCGGCCCAGTCGCTCGATCTCCAGCAGGTCGCCGACTCCGGTCGCCTCGGCGGTGGCGCGCAGCTCGGCGTCCTCGGAGAGCGGGATGTCGTTGTCCGGCAGGGCCCCGTAGACCATGGCCGAGGTGCAGAGCACGGCCCGGTGCACTCCGGCCGCCGCGGCGGCGGTGAGCACGGTCTGGGTCCCCCGCACGTTGTACGCCGTACGGGCCGCCGGGTCCGTCTCCAGGTCGAGGTCGAGGGCCAGGTGCACCACGACGTCCGCGCCGCGCAGCTTCTCCGCGATCGCGGGGTCCCGTACGTCCAGGAGGTGCCACTGCGCGTCGGTGCAGTCCCCGCGCCGCTCGTCGATCGCGACGACCTGCTTGACCTCCTCGGACGCGGCCAGCCTGGTCACCAGGGCCGCCCCGACTCCCGAGGCGGCGCCGGTCACGGCGATCACGGGGCCTCGGCGCGCGGAACCGCCCGGGTTTCGCGTCCGGCGAACGCCCTGGGCGTCCTCGCCGTGCTCAGGGCGGTTTTCCGGGCCCTGCTCGTCCAAAGCGTGCGGATCTGGGGAACTCACCAGGCGTCTCCAGCGGTTGTCTTCAGTAGGGACGCGCCGTGGCGCGCACCCACCAGTCGATGTCCATCCTGCCGCAGCCCAGGAGTCGGCGGAGCACCGAGCCCGGAAGCGGGTCTGGTGTCTACGCTGGGTGGTGTTGTCGACCCATTGCCCGCCGGCTCCCGCCGGCGGCCCTACGAGCCGAGGAAACCCGTGAGCGACACCCCATTCGGATTCGGCCTTCCGCCCGAGGAGCCAGACAACGGCGACGAGGGCAAGAAGAAGGGCAATCAGGGCGGTCAGGGCGGTCAGGGCGGCCCGATTCCGTTCGGGTTCGGCACGGGCCTGCCCGGTGGCTCCGGTGGCCCGGGCGACGCCGACAACCCCTTCGCCGCGATGTTCGGTTCCATGAACCCGAACGACCTCGGCGCCGCCTTCCAGCAGCTCGGCCAGATGCTGAGCTACGAGGGCGGTCCGGTCAACTGGGACATGGCCAAGGACATCGCCCGCCAGACCGTGGCCCAGGGCACCTCGGACGGGGTCAAGGACGCCAGCGTGGGCATCGCCGAGAAGTCGGCGGTCGAGGAGGCCGTGCGCCTCGCCGACCACTGGCTCGACGACGTCACCTCGCTGCCGTCGGGCGCCGCCACGGCCGTGGCGTGGAGCCGCGCCGAATGGGTCGAGGCGACCCTGCCGGTGTGGAAGGAGCTCGTCGACCCGGTCGCCGAGCGCGTCGGCGCGGCCATGGGCAGCGTCCTGCCCGAGGAGATGCAGGCCATGGCGGGCCCGCTGCTCGGCATGATGCGCTCCATGGGCGGGGCCATGTTCGGCCAGCAGATCGGCCAGGCCGTGGGCACCCTCGCGGGCGAGGTCGTGGGCTCCACCGACGTCGGCCTGCCGCTGGGCCCGGCCGGCAAGGCCGCCCTGCTGCCGCTGAACATCGAGAGCTTCGGCAAGGACCTGGGCGTCTCCTCCGACGAGGTGCGGCTGTACCTGGCGCTGCGCGAGGCCGCCCACGCGCGGCTCTTCGCGCACGTGCCGTGGCTGCGCTCGCACCTCTTCGGCGCGGTCGAGGGGTACGCGCGGGGCATCAAGGTCGACACCTCGAAGCTGGAGGACGTGGTCGGCCAGCTCGACCCGTCGAACCCGGAGCAGCTTCAGGAAGCCCTCCAGGGCGGCATGTTCCAGCCGCAGGACACCCCCGAGCAGAAGGCCGCGCTGGCCCGTCTGGAGACGGCGCTCGCGCTGGTCGAGGGCTGGGTGGACGCGGTCGTCCACGAGGCGGCCAAGCCCCGGCTGACCTCGGCCGATGCCATGCGCGAGACCATGCGCCGGCGGCGCGCCTCGGGCGGCCCGGCGGAGCAGACCTTCGCGACGCTGATCGGGCTGGAGCTGCGGCCGCGCCGGCTGCGCGACGCCTCCCGGCTGTGGGCCTCGCTCACCGACGCGCGTGGCGTGGACGGTCGCGACGGGCTGTGGGAGCACCCGGACATGCTGCCGACCGCTTCCGACCTGGACGACCCGGACGGGTTCGTGCACCGCGAGCAGCTGGACTTCTCCGAGATCGACAAGATGCTCGGCGAGGCCGCCCAGAAGCACGAGCGGGACGACAGCCAGAACGAGAACGAGTCCGACGAGAACGGCGACGACAAGAAGTGAGCCTGCACGAAGACGCGGTCCTCGTACTCAAGGGGTACGAGGGCCAGCCCGAGCTGCGCGACGTCTACCTGGAGCACCTCGCGGCCCATCCGGACGGGGTCTACAAGCCCTGCGAGGCGGGCCACGTCACCGGCAGCGCGCTGGTGATCGACCCGGAGCGCGAGCGCGTCCTGCTGACCCTGCACAAGAAGCTCGGCATGTGGCTCCAGATGGGCGGGCACTGCGAGCCGGATGACGCCACCCTCGCCGAGGCTGCCCTGCGAGAGGCCCGTGAGGAGTCCGGCATCACCGCCGGGCTGACCCTGGTGCCCGGTGGCCCGGTGCGCCTGGACCGGCACCCGATCCCGGCTCCGTGCAACTGGCACCTGGACGTGCAGTACGCGGTGCTGGCGCCCGCCGGCGCCCTCGAAGCGATCAGCGACGAGTCGCTGGACCTGCGCTGGTTCCCGTACGCCGAGGTGGCGGAGGTGGCCGACACCTCGGTGGTGCGGCTGCTGGAGGCGACCCTGGCTCGGCTCTGAGCCCGCGGGAACAGGAGTAAGGGGCGACCCCGCCGATGCGGGGCCCCCCCCTTTTCCGTCCGTACCCGGATCAGTTCCAGGCGTTGTTCTGGTTCTGCGCGTGGGCGCCGTGCTGGCCCATGCCGAACTGCGCGGCCGCGCCCTGCCCGATCTGGGCGTTCTGCGGCGGGAGCGCCTCGCTGGGCTGGACCAGGGCGAAACCGGTGCCGAGGAAGCTCAGCTCCCAGCCCTCGCCCGTGTTGCCGCGCCGCCGCCAGACGCCGGTGGAGTGCGTCTGGGCCTGCATCTGCACGCGCAGCGAGGTGGACCAGGCGACGATGGCGTCCGCGTCGGCGTTGACGTACTTGTCGGGCGTGACCTGCATCATCAGCGGCTGCCCGGAGGTCATCAGCGCGACCTTGCCGCGGCCGGTGATGTTGAGCTGGTACTTGCCGGAGCCGGAGATCCCGTACTGGCTGTCCACCGCGATGGTCTCGGTGTGCAGGGTGGAGTCCAGGGCCAGCACGTAGCTGCTGTCGACCGTGAGGCCTTCCTGGTCCACGTCGACGACGTGGACGTACTGCGCCAGGTTGGCCAGGTAGACCGTGCCCTGTCCGGAGCAGCGCATCAGGTCGAGGCCCTCACCGGTGCGGGCGCGGGCATTGCGCTGGGTGGTGCTCTGGTACTCGCCGTCGAAGTCGATGATCCCCTGGTAGGCGACCATCGCGCCCTTGCGGGCGAGCACGTCGTCGGAGCCGCTCAGCGAGACCCGCAGCAGCTGCGGGTTCTGGACGGCGTACCGCTCCTGGGACTGCGCCTCGGCGTGGGCGAAAAGTGAGCTCTGCATGGTGTGTCTTCTCCCCCTCAGCCCCGGGCCCGGAGCCGGTCGGTGCTGTCCTCGCTGGGCTGTACGACGACGATGCCCTGGCCGGAGAAGGCCATCTGGTAGGCCTCCCCGCTGCCCCGGCCGATCATCGACGAGGCCTTGAAGCTGCGCTTGCCCTTGACCTTGAGGTTCGGGGACCAGGCGACGAGCGCGTCGGGGTCGACGTACGTCTCGTCCTCGCCGCGGCCGCAGTCGACCACCATCGGCGTGCCGCGCGAGGTGATCGCGACCCAGCCGGTGCCGGCGACCGACACGTTGAACAGGCCCTGTCCGGCGAACTTGGCCAGGCCCTTGACCCGCTCGACGCCCCACTGGAGGTGGGCGTCGAAGGCGAGCAGGTTGGTGCCGTTGACGGAGAGCGAGTCGTTGTTGAGGTTGATCACGACGACGTCCGCGCCGTAGTCGGCGAGGTAGAGCAGGCCGTCGCCCGTGCACTTCATCAGCGGGGCGCCCTCGCCGGTGATCCACTGCGAGGCCATCTGGCGGACGGCCGGCGGGTTGGGCTCGTACTGCACGAAGCCCTCGTAGGCGACCATCGATCCGGTGCGCGCGAAGAGGTCCTGGCCGCTCTGCATGGCGACCTTGAGCATCGCGCGGCCGTGGTTCTCCATACGGGCCGTGACGGGGGTCGGGGCGTAGCCCGCGAGCTGCTGGTTCATAGCGTTCATGGCATTCATGTGGGGCTCCCTCAGACCTCGTACGGCTGGACGACGATGAAGTTGCCGGGGGCGCCGCGGAACTGGAGGTTCACGGTCTCCCCGCTGTGGCCGGGGTAGGCGTTTCGGCGCAGCCGGACCTGGCTGGAGATGATCACCTGGGCGGCCGAGGACCACGCGACTATGGCGTTGCTGTCCGCGAAGGTGGTCGGGGTGACGGGCAGGACGACGGGCACGCCGTGCGTCTTGACGATCACCGTGCCGGTGCCCTGGAACTGCATCGTGAACAGCGCGCCGCCCGGGATGCCGTGGCCCTCGATGCGGCGGATCTCGTGCTGGAGCGACTCGTCGAAGGCGAGGACGTTCTCGGCGGAGACGCAGATGCCGTCGCCCTGGAGCTCGATGGCGTGCAGGTGGGCGCCGTTCTCCGCGAGGAAGACCTGGCCGCGGCCGGTGCAGCGCATCAGCTGCATCTCCTGGCCGGTGGCGTTGCCGACGACGCGGCCGGCGAAGCCCGCGCCCTTGTAGCTGAAGTCGACCTTGCCCTGGTAGAGCACCATGCTGCCCTGGCGGGCGAGGACGGCCTGGCCGCCCATGGCCAGGTCGACGCGCATGAGCTGCTGGTTCTGCGGGGTCCAGCGGACTCCGGTGGGGGCTTCCTTGTACGGCTGGAGGGCGGCGGCGAGTCCGGCGCCGGCGGCGGGCACCGCCTGGGCGGGCTGGCCGTAGCCCTGGGGCTGCTGCCCGAAGGCGGGCTGCTGCTGGCCGGGGACCTGGCCGTACGAGGGCTGCGGCTGCTGCCCGTACGGCACGGGGGCCGGGGCGGGCGGCGGAACCTGCCCGTAGGGCGCGGGGGCGGGCGGGGCCAGGGGGGCACCGGTCGGTGCGGCCATGGTGGGGGCCGCGTGGACGGGCTGCTGGTAGGGCGCCGGGGCGGGGGCCTGGGCGGGCGCCGGAGCCTGGGGCGGCGCACCGAAGGAGGGCGCCGGGGCCGGGGGCTGCGCCTGGACGGGAGCACCGAAGGACGGTGCGGGGGCGCTGCCCTGCGGCGGCGGTGCGAAGCCGGGGGCACCGGCCGGGGCCTGCGCCTGCGGCGCGGGCTGCTCCTCCTCGGCGACCTCGCCGCCGAAGTTCTGGAGCAGCGCGGCGAGACCTCCGTCGAAGCCCTGGCCGACGGCGGCGAAGCGCCACACGTCCTTGAGGTAGAAGTCGCCGATCATCAGCGCGCGCTCGGTGCTGAACTCCGAGCCCGAGAAGGAGTACCGGACGACCTCCTCGCCACCCGCCACGATGCGGATGTAGCCGGGTCCGACCTGCGACATCTGCCCGGCGCCGTCGATCGAGGCGGCGAAGGAGAGCTTGTGGATGTTGGCCGGAATGCGGTCCAGGGTCACCCGGAAGGATTCCGTGTCGCCGGCCTGCGCGCCGAGCTGCTGGATGGACTCCTCCGGCGACTTCGGCTGGTTGAAGAAGACGAAGTAGCGGTCGTCCGAAAGCTGTTCGTTGACGTCGAGGCCGAAGCAGCTGATGTCGATGGCGAGCCCGGGCCCGGCGATCTGGACACCCACGTAGAGGTCCGTGCCCGCCGTCAGATCACTGATTTTGGCCTTGTGACCGCGTTGGAATTCCCTGGCCATACGTAAGACCGTCCCCCATCCCGACTGTGAATGCGTGCCGCTCAGGCTAACGCCAACCTCGGACATCCGGCCAAGTCGGTACCGACCCGGTACATATCACGAGGTATGACATCCCGGACAAATAGCGGGTAAATGCGGATCATTCCTCGCGAGCGGCCGGAACCTTCGGAAGGCGTTCGGCGGCGACGACCCCTTCGAGGTACCCGCGCGCCCGCTCGGTGCGCGGGTACGCCTCCAGCAGTTCCCAGAAACGGGGACCGTGGCCGGGCACGAGGAGGTGCGCCAGCTCGTGCAGCAGCACGTAGTCGACGACGTACTCCGGCATCGCCTGGATGCGGTGCGAGAGCCGGATGCTGCCTTCGGCCGGGGTGCAGGAGCCCCAGCGGGTGTTCTGGTTGGTGACCCAGCGGACCGTGCGGGGGCGGGCGCGGCCGCCGAAGTACTGCTCGGACAGACGGCCGGCCCGCTCGGCGAGTTCCGCGTCCCCGAGGGTGCGCTTGCTCTCCTGGGCCGCCAGCTTGTCGAGCATGACGCCCACCCAGCGCTGCTCCTCGGCCTCGGACATCCGGGCAGGGATGAGGACGACCGTACGGTCACCCTCGCGGTAGGCGGACACGGTCCTTCGGCGGCGCGCGCTCCGGCGGACTTCGACGGCGCTCTGCGGTGGATCGGCTGACACGCCATGACGGTACCCGCTCGCCACGGCGGAAGTCCCGCCCCTCCCGGGGTCGAACACGAACCGATGCGCAGTCGGCGGCACGGGCGGGCCGGGGGCGGAGCACGGGCAGCCCAAAGAACCCCATCCATTCATTTCATATACCTAATACCCCCCACCTGTGGACAAAGTTGCGCAGGCTTTTCTCAGGCCGGGCAATCTTGCGGAAAGCGACGCGGCCCCAGGGAATGCGGCGCGCGAATCGAACCGTGAATCGAGGGAGGACCGCGATGTATCCGAAGGTGAAGCCGGCGCTGGCACGGGCATGGCGGGATCTGCAGACGGTGCAATTCGGGGTGACGCCCGCCCACGCGGTGGTGCTCGGCCCGGTGGACACGGCGACGGGCTCGCTCCTCGACCTGATCGACGGGACGCGGGGCATGGAGCTGCTCCGGACGGAGGGCAAGGGGATGGGGCTTCCGGACGGCCGGGTCGACGAGGTGGTGCGCAGGCTGGCGGCGGCCGGGCTGCTCGACGACGCCACGGCGGGCGGCCCCCGCGCCCAGGCGGTGCGGGACCGCCCGGAGACCCTGGAGCGGCTCGGCCCGGACCTGGGGTCGCTGTCCTTGGTCCACCCCCGGCCGGGCGGGGACTTACAGGGGGTCGCCGCCCGCCGGGTGATACGGGTTCAGGTGCGCGGGAGCGGCCGGGTGGGCGCGGTGATCGCCTCGGTCCTGGCCGGAGCGGGCATCGGCCGGGTCGAGGTGCTCGACGGGGGTCGGACCCAGCCCGCGGACGTGGCGCCGGGCGGTCTGGGCCCCGGCAGCGTGGGACGGCTGCGCGCCGAGGCCGCGCGGACGGCGGTCCGCGACGCGGCGCCCGGACGCGGACCGCGTGCCGGGGAGAGCGAGGGGCCCGAGCCGGGGCTGGCCCTGGTGGTGGTCGCGCCCCGGGACGGGCTGCAGTCCTGGGCCCCCGATCCGCAGACGGCGTCCGACTGGATCACCACCGGCACCCCTCACCTCTACGCGGGGGTGCTGGAGGGCACCGGGCTGGTGGGCCCGCTGGTCCTCCCCGGAGCCACGGCGTGCGCGGGCTGCATGGAGCGCGAGCGGATCGACCGGGATCCGGCCTGGCCGCGCATGCTGGTCCAGTGGCGCTCCGCCCACCGCCGCCGCACCGCCGCCGCCTGCGACCTCGGCCTCTCGACCGCCGTGGCCGGCCTGGCCGCGGCCCACGCCCTGTCCTTCCTCGACGGCGAACTCCCCGCCTCCACGGCCACCCGCTGGGAGGCCTCCCTCCCGGCCCTCCACTGGGAGTCCACCCCGGTACATCCGCATCCGGACTGCCCGTGCGAGGCGTCGCGGGTCCCGGTGGCTCAGGGGGTGGGGGCGTGAGGGGGCTGCTGGGGAGGCTCGGCGAGCTGCTCCTCAAGAAGTTGGCAGAACACTTCGATCCGGGGCTCGGCCGACGGGACCACGGGGACGAGGCTGCGGAGAGCGACGGCGAACTCGCGTACCTGTCCAGGTGGCGGAGCGGCGTCCAGAAACTCCGCGAGGTACCGCTCGGCCTGCTCCCAGCGCAGCCACAGGCAGTGGACGAGCAGGAGGTCGCCCACCTCGGAGGCAGAACGTTCGCCGGCAGCAGGAGAGTTCAGCAGTTCCACCGCACGCGTCAGGTGGTGATCGCGGTCCGGGTGCTGAAGCGCGGTCATGACGACAGCCGACTCGTAGTGCGTCCACCCGTCGTCGGGGTCGAGCTCGCTGGCGCGAGCGAGGTCTGCGGACGCCGCGTCGTAGTGGCCGAGCAGGCGGTGAGTCGCACCGCGTGCGGTGAGCGTGGAGGCGTCACCGGGTCGGAGCTCGACCGCACGACTGTAGTCGGTCAGGGCTTGCTCGTACGTGCCCAGCATGATGCGGCAATCGCCCCTCCGCCTGAAGACCCAGCTGTCGTCGGGGGTGAGCGCGTGAACCTGGTCGAAGTCGGTGCACGCCCGGTCGAAGCGGCCGAGCCCGATCCACGCCGTCGCGCGCAGGTAGAAGGCCCACGGAGCGTTCGGATCGTGCGCGATGGCGTGCCCGCAGTCGGCCAGGGCCTCGTCGTACCGTCTCAACGACAAGGCGGTGTCGGCACGACCGGTGAAGGCCCACCCGTAGCCCGGGTCGAGTTCGATGGCCCGGGTGTAGTCGACCAGTGCTTCCTCGTACCGCCCAACCGCCCGGCAGGTGTCGGCCCTCCCGGCTACCGTCGATGCGTCGTCAGGACTCAATTCGACGGCCCTCGTGAAGTCGGCCAAGGCCTCTTCGTACCGTCCCAGATCGCGGAGGGTGTGAGCGCGGCCGAAATAGGCCCAGCCGTAGTCCGGGGAGAGCTCGATGGCACTCCTGAAATCATCGAGCGCCTCCTCATGACGCCCCATCGCCTCGAAGGTGTCGGCCCGGCGGACCAAGGTCAGGGTCTCGTGCGCAGGTTGGGCCGCGAGGGCACGTGCGAAGTCGGCCAGGGCTTCCTCGTATCGGGCCATCGCGTGATACGTGGCGCCGCGCTCGGCGAGCGCCCACTGATCGTCCGGGACGGTCTCCACCGCGCGGTTCAAGTCGGCCAGGGATTCCTCGTACCTGTCAGCCCAGCGGTACAGCATCCCGCGGTCGATCAGGCTGGAAGCGTGGCCGGGATCGACTTCTATGACCCGGGTGTAGTCCGCGATCGCCTCGTCGTCGCTCGATGTGAGCAGATGGGTCAGTGCCCGGCCGAGGTGGGCACGCACCGCCCCGGGGTCCAGAGCAAGGGCCTGGGTGTAGTCGGCCACGGCCTGCACGTAGTCCTCGGCGACGCGGTGGTCCCGGCCTCGCAGGATCAGGGTGGTGGCACGCCCCTCGTGGTCGAGTCCGGCCCGGGTCAGGAGCAGGGTCAGCGCCGCGGTGCCCGGGGCGGGCTGGTCGAGGGCCGCGCGGAGGTCTTCGGACCAGCGGGTCAGAGCCGGGGAGTCGGTGTCGCGGGCCGCCGCGGTCAGGGTCGCGGTCCAGCGGTGGAGGGTGGTGATGCCGTGGTCGTAGGCGTCGACCAGGTCGCGGAGGAGGGGCGGGAGAGCCGTGCGGGGGTCGGCGCAGAGGCGGTGGTAGGCCTCCTGGAGGCGGTGGCCGCGCCAGGTTTCGTCCGACCACCACCCCTCGGACGGGGCCGGCGCCTCCTCCAACCGCTCGCGGCGCAGCCGGAAGGCGTCGGCCAGCCGGGTGTGGAGCTGCTCCCACCGGATCGGGGACTGCCTGCGCTGCAGGCGCAGCATCGCGCCGCGGACCACCTCGTGGTAGCGGCAGTGGCCGGACCGGTCGGTGACGAAGGGCATCGACCGGAGCCAGCCGAAGAGTTCGGCCGCCTCCTCCTCGACGGCCGCCCGGTAGACGTCCTCGTCCAGCTCCTGCGGGAACGCGCAGGCCAGGGCCGCGGCCCTGCCGGCGGGGTCGGGGACCCACTTGAGGAACCGCTCGACGGCGGTGCCGCTGGGGTCCCCGATCTCCTCCAGCTCCTCCAGGCTGCCCGGCTGCGTCTCGGCCAGGGTGGAGACCAGGACGGGGAGGCGGCCCGACAGGCGCAGGATCACTTCGACGACCCGCTCGTCGGTGATTCCCTTTCCGGTGAGGAGGAGGCGCGCCTCGGGCTCGGTGAAGACCTCCAGCGGCCAGTCGGTGACCAGGTCGTGCCAGTCCTGCCAGGTGCGGGCGGCCAGCTTCGACTGTCCGGCCAGGGTGACCAGCACGTTCGCGGGGAACTCCCCGTAGCGCTCGCTGCCCAGGACATCGCGGAGCCAGGTGTCCAGCATGGGCCCGGTGCGCTCGTAGGTGTCGAAGAACAGCACGATCCAGGGGTGTTTGCGTGCCACCTCCGCGAGCTCCTCGAGGAACACCGGGGTCAGCGCGTCCAGCGGGGAGAGGACCAGTTCGACATCTCCGTGGTTGCGCAGGCGGGTGCTGAGGAGGGCCTTGACCCGGTCCGCGGCGATGGCCACCTGGTTCGGGTCGACGGCGCCCGTGAGCGCGCCGGCTCCCGGGATCATGCCGAGCCCGACGAGGCCGAGTTGCGAGGCGATCACGCTGGAAGGGGACGGAGGCGGGGCGGTCGTGATCGCCGCGTCGGGCCCGGTGGTGGCCGTGAGGAGTCCGGCGTCGGCCTCGTGCCGGCGCTGGCGGTAGGTGGCCAGCAGCTTGTCGAAGGCCTTCATGGCCAGGCCGCGCTGGGCGAACTGGGCGCTGACGGCCTCCATCGTCTCGATGACGTCCGCGACCGACTCGTCCACGTACGCGGTGACCGCCCCGGCCTCGCGGGCGATGGAATCCAGGTGCCGTACGAGGGTCGATTTGCCGACGCCCCCCGGGCCACGGACATGGAAGAGGAACTGCGCCGCTTCCTCCGGGGGCTGTCTGAGGGCCTCCCGGAAGGCGCTGACCTCGCCCTGTCTGCCGATGAAGCCGACGGAACGGCGTCGCCGGATCAGTTCCTGCCTCGAAGGCCCCCGCCCCGCCATCCCCCTGCCCCTCCCCCGACGCGCACACGACGAGTACACCGTGCGTCGTCCGTCCATGCTGGCCCACGCAGGACGGCGGCGTCTGCCGACCCGGTGGATTCCCACTGGGTGCCGGGCTGGAGCGCAGGGCACTCGGACGGGGCGGGCGCAGGGGGTCATGACAGGATGCCTTTGGCCGGGAAGGCCTTCGGGGGACTCCCCCGGACCGTCGCTTGCGGCTCAGCTGTCTGGGAAATGGAGGGGCGCATGTCTGATCTTCCCCGGAAGGCGGTCACCCGTACCGTCAAGCTGGCCGCGCTGCCGCTCGGCATAGCGGGCCGGGCCACCTGGGGGCTCGGCAAGCGGATCGGCGGCAAGTCGGCGGAGATAGTGGCGCGCGAGCTCCAGCAGCGCACCGCCGAGCAGCTGTTCCGCGTACTGGGAGAGCTGAAGGGCGGCGCCATGAAATTCGGCCAGGCGCTCTCGGTCTTCGAGTCCGCGCTGCCCGAGGAGGTCGCCGGGCCCTACCGGGCCGCGCTGACGAAGCTCCAGGAGGCGGCCCCGCCGCTGCCCGCGGCCACCGTGCACCAGGTGCTGGCGGAGCGGCTCGGCGCGGACTGGCGGAAGCTGTTCGAGGAGTTCGAGGACAAGCCCGCGGCGGCGGCCTCGATCGGGCAGGTGCACCGGGCGGTGTGGCACGACGGCCGCCAGGTGGCTGTCAAGGTCCAGTACCCGGGGGCCGGCGAGGCCCTGCTGTCGGACCTGAAGCAGCTGAGCCGGTTCGCGGGGCTGCTCGGGCCGCTGATCCCGGGCATGGACATCAAGCCCTTGATCAAGGAGCTGCGCGACCGGGTTTCGGAGGAGCTGGACTACGAGCTGGAGGCCGAGGCCCAGCGGACGCACGCGGACGCCTTCGACGGCGACGAGCACGTGGTCGTGCCGGACGTGGTGCACCAGGGCGACCAGGTTCTGGTGACCGACTGGATCGAGGGGACTCCGCTGTCGGAGGTGATAGCCGACGGCACCCCGGAGGAGCGCGACCGCGCCGGACAGCTGCTGGCCCGGTTCCTCTTCTCCGGCCCCGCGCGCACCGGGCTGCTGCACGCCGATCCGCACCCGGGGAACTTCCGGCTGATCGCCGGGGCGGACGGCCGGACGCGGCTGGGCGTACTGGACTTCGGGACGGTCGACCGGTTGCCGGGCGGCTGGCCCAAGCCCATCGGCCGCTCGCTGCGGATGGCGCTGGACGGTGACGCCGAGGGGGTCTACGGGCACCTGCGCGGGGAGGGGTTCGTGCGCGACTCCATCGAGCTGGAGGCCGACGCGGTGCTCGACTACCTGAGGCCGATGCTCGAACCGGCCGAGGCCGAGGAGTTCACCTTCACCCGGACCTGGCTGCGCGGCCAGGCCGCGCGGATCGCCGATCCCCGCTCCCCCGCGCACCAGTTGGGCCGGCAGATCAATCTGCCGCCCTCCTACCTGCTGATCCACCGGGTGACGCTGAGCACCATCGGGGTGCTGTGTCAGCTCGGTGCCACGGTCAGGCTCCGCGAGGAACTGGACTCCTGGCTGCCGGGGTTCCTGCCCGAAGAGGGCTGAGCCGGGACGCGGCGGGCACGCACGGGCGCCGGCGGGCGGTCACGGCGGGCGCTCACCACCAGGCGGAGTCGAGGCGGCCTTCGATGGCGCGGAGGTTCGCACGCGCGCAGTCGACGCAGAAGTACTGTCTGGTCCCGTTCTCCACGGAGCACGTCCACGTGGGCGGGGGGCCGGCCGGGGACTGGGCGCCGCAGCGCGCGCAGACGACGGGCGGGGCCTCGGTTCCCGGCGGGGCCGGGTGGGGAGTCGGCTGGTCCACCTGCAGACGATATCCCCGCGCGCCCGGGGAGAGGTCCGCAACGCACCGGGGGACCGGCCCCTTCGGGCCGGTCCCCCGGTGGTTTCCTACGAGCTGTCTCCAGCTCTCAGTCAGTGCATGACGGCCATGGCCAGCGCGCGCCGGGCGCGCAGCGAGACGCGCTCGGCCCGACGCTGCATGCGCCGCGCGGCGACCAGGCGCAGGGCCAGACGCTCGCCGTCGGCCTCACGCATGCGGTCGTCCATATGGGCACGAGCCAGGGCTTCTGGGATGAGTTGCATTTCGCGGGTCCTGTTCTGACGCGAGGTGTTCGCGCCGGCGGTGATGAAGTCTGCGGTGGCGGCGCCGTGCGGCTGCTCGCTCGTGGTGGCGTGGGGGGACATGAGGGCCTGCTTCAGGGGGTCGTGCGTGAGGGGGCGGTCGATGGTTCCGTTGGCGGTCATGCCGCAACAACCGGGTTCTTGCGCGGACGGCCACGGGGACGCTTCCGGGCGACGACGACACCCTGGACGAAGAGCTCGCCTCCCCAGACACCCCAGGGCTCGCGGCGCTCCAGCGCACCGGCGAGGCAGGCCTCGACCAGCGGGCAGGTGCCGCAGAGGGACTTCGCGTACTCGACGTCGGCCGGGGACTCGGCGAAGAAGACCTCGGGGTCGTAGGTGCGACAGGCGACGGGCACGCCGAGGTTCTCGATGGCGTCGTCGAGCGCGGTCAGCGCGGTGAGGGGAGTCAAGGTGGAGTCCTCCGGGACTACTGCGGGCGGGGAGAGGGTCTGGGTCTTCGGTACGGACGGGGCGTGCGCTTCGAGTTGCACGGTGGTTTCTTCCTCGTCTTGTTCGTCTAGTCGTTCCGGCCGGTCGGCCGGGGGCGGCTGGGGTACCTCGCCCCTTCGGTCCGTCGTCCCCTGTTCGGGGACAAACAGAAGGGCCGCGGATCCCGGGTGGGGTTCCGCGGCCCTGAAGGCGCCGGCCTGATCGTCAGATCAGGCTGGATCACTCCAGGGTTCGAGCCCGCGGTAGGCCCACATCAGGTGGTGCTGCTTCTTCGTCTGCTTCTGCGTCTGGGATCCGGCACCGGCTGCGGCCGCAAAGGCATAGGCGCCATGCGCCTGGGCTTCTGCTGCCAGTACTGCCACCGGTGCCTTGGTCCGTCGCTCATTGCGCTCACTGACCGGCAGCGCGCTGGGCGCGGCGGGCAGAACGGGGCTGTCAGCGCAAATGGCGGACAGACCGGTACCCGTGAGGGCAAGAAGCGTGGAGGAGCCGAGCGTGCAGGAAGCGGCGACCGAGCGATCGGTCATTTTGGTGGTGGTGATGAAGCTGGTCACTGGTCTCGCCTCCTCTCGGCGTCTCGGGGACTTCGGCCCGGAGGCCTGGTCCCATGCGTATTCGGATAAGTACAGCACGGATCAGGGGCTTCGGAGAAGCCACCGTTTCCGTTGCTAAGAACCTATGGGGCTTCGCTGGGCATGTGCAAACTATTTTTCCGACGAGTTTCGAGATGTCGTCCGTGTCGGGGTCGCTACGTCCGCCACGCTCGTGTTTGTGCAGGTCGGGACCGCGTCAGACGCAGGCGGGTGCATGCGTCCGTGAGACGCCTGTGAGACAGCGATGCCCCCGCCCTGGGACCGGGCGGGGGCATCGCTGTACGTCTGGGGTCAAGGTGATCCAGCCCCGCACACGTCACGCCTTCGGAGTCACGGGTTCCACGGGCCACTGCGCCGAGGGGCCTCGCTGGAGCTTGGAGACCAGTTCTGCCCTATCGGCGGGGATCACGCGGACAGACGCTTCGACAGGTTGCCCCGTCCGGGCGGAGAACCCGACCGTGGTCATTTCCCAGACAGGCATCTCCATGGCGACCTGGAGCAGGCTGGCCTCTTCCTTGGCCGGCATGCGAATCCGTGTGGTCTCTTCCCACTCGAGGGGGCCATGGCCGGCTTCCTCGATTCGGTCCAGGTAACCCCCCGGCCCTGTGCTGATCTCTCCTGCCTGGGGCGCCTCCCGGAGGGCGTCAGGGTGGATCCAGGCATCGGCGATCTGGAAGGGGGGCTCCCCTGCAGGGCTGGTAACCCGGCGCCTGCGCATCACCTCCAGGCCAGCCTCCAGGCCGAGCCGCTCAGCGACGCCGGAGGGAATCGGCGCAAGCATGCGCTTGGGCTGACCGTGAACCTCCCACGGTTCATCCGGCCGGCTCGCCGCCGGGAAGACGTATCCGCGGAGCGGGTCACGCATGACGGTGGTCGACCGAGCGATGCGCCGCCGGCCCACCGACCTGTCCTGAACGATCGTCCCGCTGCGCTTGACGACTCGAACGAGCCCGTCGCGGGCGAGCACCTCAACTGCAGTCCGGACAGTCTGCCGAGAGTGCTCATAGTGGGCCACAAGCTGGTCAGTCGTAGGCAGCGTGTCCCCCGCAGCCCATTCGCCCGCTTCGATGCGACGCCGCAGGTCAGCGGCAATTTTCTCGTATGGCTTCATGGCTCTCCTTTGGCATCTTTGGATTTAGTTCTAGAACTGCTTGCTTTGGAGGGGTGGCGGGCGTACCTTCAAGTCATCCACTGGGGAGCAGTTCTAGGACTGACTCTAGTGGAAGGCAAACGAAAAGCCCTGGCGGGGTGATCGCGGTGCTCTAACACCGCGCCCGCCAGGGCCTCGCATCCAAGAGTTGAGGTCTCAGATGCACGTTGAGCTTATCCCGCATGCCCAGAGGCAGCCCGTAGAGCGCCTCCGGCCGCTCAGGGTCAAGGACGTGGCCGTCGCACTCGGTGTCGACGTCTCCACGGTCTACCTCGCCGTCCGGACGGGCCTGCTCGGCTCGTACCGCGTCGGCGCCGGCCGCGGCACCATTCGCATCCCCCGCTCCGCTCTCAAGGCCTACGCCGACGAGCGCGGCATCCCGACGAGCGAGCTGGCGGTGGCGCTGTGAACGCCGCCACCAAGGCCATAGCGCCGGCCCGGCTGCGCCTGGTCGCCGAGCAGGTGCCCGCCAGCCACAAGACGTTCGACTACATCTTCGAGGCCGACCTGGCGGCGCTGGTCGCCGAGTACGACGTCCGGGTCGTCACCTCCGAGATCACCGACCCCGGCTTCTTCGGAATGGTCGTTGTGGCGAACAACGGCCGGATCATCCTGACGCTCTCCCCGAACCTGGGTGACTTCGAGCTCGACTTCTTCCCGCGCTACCTGCTCTGCGCCGCCCTCGGCCTGCCGATGGGGTCGCTGCCGGAGCCGTTCAAGACCGAGGTCCACGCGGCGCTCCCGGCGGTGGCAGCGTGAGCGCCCCGCGCACGGTGACCGTGGAGACCCTCGACCACGGGCCGGTCGCCCTCGAGGAGCCCTCGTGGTGCGTCATCGCGCACCCGGCCGGCAACCACAGGTCCGGCATCCGCCACGACGGAGTCGAGCACGCTGCCTCGGTGGACGTCGCTGGCCGCGGGCGGGTCGAGTTCCTGAAGGCGAACCTGTCGCAGTTCCCGTTTGCCGAGCACGGCAGCAGGGACGTAACGGTCGTCGTGGAGATCGACGGGGAGCACGCCGAGTTCAGCCCGGCCGGCATCGGCGACCTGGCCGCCGCGATCACCGCGCACGCCCTGTACGGCCTGCTCCCCCTCCGGGACCGCCTGCAGGCCTTGCGGGAATCCGAGTGACCTCGCACTGGCCGATCCGCCGGCCGACGGAGAACGCCGCGCTGCGTTCCCTCCGCCGGTCGGCCCGGCCCCTCCCCGAGATTCCGGCCCTGATGGCCGCCCTGATCATCGCCAACCGTGCCGCTGACCGGCACGGCGCCAACCTGGCCGCCCACCGCGTGGTGCGCGTAGCCGAAGGAGTCTCCGATGAAGTTCGTTGAAGAGATCCGGCACCGCCTGGTCGACCGGACCATCGACGGCACCACGAACCAGGTGTCCGAGCCGTACAGCGTGCGGATGCCGAAGCTGCCCCGCGACAAGGACACGATCGCCCTTGTCGGCGTCTCCGGTCTGGTCCTGGCGCTCACGCTCGTGGCGATCGTCTGGTCGACGGTGAGCATCGGGCAGCTGCTCGGCGGCGGGGTCGGCTACGCGGCCGGCGCGGTCTTCGACATCGCATGGCTGTCGGTGCTGGTGCTGGAGTACCTGGCCCGCTTCGACCCCAAGAAACAGGAGCTCCCGCGCAAGGTAGGCCTCGGCCTGGTCCTCGTGGCCGCCGCCGCGATCTTCCTGCATGGCATGGAGATCGGCAGCTGGGAGATGGCCGCAGTCGGCGCCGCAGTGTCGCTGGTGTCGAAGGCTCTGTGGTGGGCGGTGTTCAAGCACGTCGACAAGGAACTGTCACCAGCCGACTCCCAGTGGGTCGCCGCGGAGATGAGCAAGGCGAACGCCAAGCTCGCCATCGCCAGCGCACGCCGGCAGGCCGCGAAGGCGGAAGTTCACGCACGGTTGGAGCTCCTGGCCGCCGAGCGGGACCTGAACGAACTGGCAGGGCTTGATCACTTTCGCGGCAGCGGGAATGTGATCACGGCCGAACAGGTCCGCGAACACGAGGAGCCTTCCCGGCTCCGGGAACCCGCGTTGAACAGGGCGAACACGGTTCGCGAACCGTCCGAACCTGAGGCGAACCTCTCGCACCTGGCCCGCATCGAACTGACCGCCGGAGCCTCCAAGCAGGAAGCCGTCGAGGCGATCCTCGCCAAGGTCCCGGACGCCAAGCAGGCGTCCGTCGAGGCGACTGTGCGGCGGGAGCGGAGCAAGCTCGACCGCGCCGCGTACCGGTGAGCGCGCTGCTCGCCCGCTGGAGGTGCCGTCACTGCGACACCTGGAACGGGCTCCGCAACCCCCGCCGCTGCCTCTGCTGCAACACACCCCGCTAGCTCACCCCCGGCTCGACCACTGGAGGCACAGCTATGCCCGAACCCGACGACGAGATGGATGCCTACGACCGCCGCATGGCGGATCTGGCGCAGCTGGACGAGGAGATCTGGCAGGCCGACGAGGCCGAGTACCACAAGGACCTGGACGAGCAGGACGCGAAGGAGACCAACCAGTGAGCACCGAGACCATCACCGCCACCGACCTGACTGTCGGCGAGTACGTCGGGACCGGTACCCCGATCGTCTGCCACGGCCAGCCCATGGAGCTGACGCTCATGGGCACCTCCGACGACTGGGAGTGCGGCACCTGCTTCCTCGCCGTCGTCGTCGAGGACGGCCGCGTCGACTCGATCGGCCGGTGACCGTGGTGGAGTGCCTGCTCTGCGGCGCCCCTGGCGGCTACCCGTACTGCAACGCCGCCTGCGAGGACGCCGACAACCCGGACGAGCCGTTCGTGCCGACCGCCGCCGACATGGGCGGGGAGTACGCGGGACTCCTCGTCGCCGAACTCGGTGACCCGGAGGTCCCCGAGGGCCACCTGATCGTGGTCGGCCCCGACCTCACGCAGGACCGGGCACTGGCCGCCCTTACCGCCTACACCCTCGACATCCTCGGCCCCGACGACCTGGCCCAGCTCCACGAGGACCTCGGTCGCGGCGATCTGACCGTCACGATCACGCCGACCGCCTTCACCCGCGGCACCGGCGGCGAATGGACCGCCCACCCGCACAACGTCGGCTCCCCGCCCGCCGCCTGGCTCGCCCCGCGCTACCTGCTCGCCCACACCGCCTGACCAACGGAAGGACCACCCGTCATGCCTCGCCGCGACGAACCGAGCCCCGAGCAGGCCCGGCCGAACGAGAGCACGCACCCCCGACAGCGCTACGACCGGCAGGTCGCACCCGCCGACCACCTGATCGGCGGGACCAGCCCGGCCACCAACCCCTCGACGACCGGCGGGAACACCAGCCGCCGGCCCCGCGTCACCGCCTCCTAGCCCCGAAAGGACCGCCGCCATGCAGGATCCGAAGTACACCGCTGGTGAGATCGCCAAGCTCGCGTGGCTGACCGCCCGGATGGCCAAGCGTGGCATCGCCTCCCAGACCGTCTACCAGGGCGACCTCGAGAAGAAGTTCGAGAAGGTCATCGAGGGCGCCCGCAAGCGCGAAGAGAAGCAGCAGCAGAAGTAGCTACACCACGGGGCGGCCGCCATCCCGGCAAGGTCGCCGGCCGCCCCGTGCCCCAGCCCGTAACGGAATGCGTAACGGAAACCAGGAGTGACCAGCATGACGGACACCATCCTTGGACCGGTCAACGGCCACCCGATCACCCTTCTCAAGCCCGTACCCGTCCCCGCGCCCGCCGCTTCGGAGCGCCCCGAACCGCCCGCCCCGACCGTCGAGGCCGTCGACCGCCCGGACAACCCGCTGGCCGACTGGCTGACCGTCCCCGACGCGCCCGTACTGCCTGCGTGGGCCCGTACCCCGGCACTGCTGAAGGCCAACACCACGGCCCTCGGCCGGCTGTGCTGGTGGCACACCCGCTTCCACGGCATCCGCGTCCCCAAGTACGCGGTCAAGACGGTGTGGCTGGCCTCCCGCGGCTTCTACCGGGCCGCCGTGGGCCTGTGGCCGACCCTGTCCGCGCAGGACCACACCGCCGTGTACAAGGCGCTGCGGGCGCAGTCGAGGCTGAAGCCCGAAGACGTCGAGCTGGCCGCTCAGCTCCAGCTCGCCCACGGCATCCGTACCCGTTCCCGCCGCTGGCGGTTCGGGGCGGCAGCCGTCGGTGTTACCGCTGCTGCGCTCGGCTTCTACCTGGCGCCGCCTCTGCTGCTGACCGGCATGACCGGCGCCGTCGTCACCCCGCTCGCCTACCTCGGCCGCGGCGACAAGACACAGCTGCTCGACCACGGTGTCCCGCCTCTGCGCGTCGACATGAGCGCCCAGCAGCTCAACGACGCGCTGCGCGCCGCCAGCCTCCTGAAAAGCGGCAAGGGCGACGAAGACGGACCCAAGGTCGCCTGCATCATGGGGCCGGTCCGTGACGGCCGCGGCTGGGCGGTTGTCTTCGACCTGCCGAAGGGCGGCGGGAAGACTGCTGCGGACGTTCTCGCCAAGCGGACCACCCTCGCCGCCGAGCTCGGCGTAGACGAGATTCAGGTCGTCATGTCCCGCGTCCGCGCAGCGCAGGGCGGTAACGCGTCGCGGGTGTCAATGTGGGTTGCCGACGATGACCCGTACCTGGCCGACCCGATCCCGTCGCCGCTGGTGAAGCTGGACCGGTTCTCGGTGTGGGACGCGGTCCCGTTCGGGCAGGATGCCCGCGGCAACCGGGTGGCCGTACCGGTGGTCTGGCAGTCGATGTTCTTCGGGGGCCTGCCCCGCCGCGGCAAGACGTTCACGCAGCGCCTGCTGACGGCGGCCGGCCTCCTCGACCCGTGGGTGCGGCACTACGTCGCCGACTTCAAGGGCGGGCAGGACTGGATGCAGATGCGGCAGGTCGCCCACCGCCTGGTCCTCGGTGCCGAGGACGACGCGATCGAGGCGTTCAAGGCGATGCTGCAGGAGATGTTGTCGGAGATGGAACGCCGCTTCGCGATCCTGCGGGAGCTGCCCACCAGCATCTGCCCCGAGGGCAAGCTGACCCCGTACATCGTCGAGAAGTACAACATGCCGTTCATCTTCTTCACCGTCGATGAGCTGCAGGAATGCTTCATCGCCATCGGCGACGAGAAGGAACGCAAGGCCGTCATCGACGACATGGCCCGCATCGCCCGCCGCGGACCGGCCGCCGGCTTCATCTCCAACTACGCCAGCCAGCGCCCCGACGCCGAGAGCGTCCCGACGAAGCTCCGCGAGATCATCACCATCCGCGCGTGCACGCAGGTCACCGACCAGACGTCCTCGGACATGGTGTTGGGCAAGGGCAAGGCCTCGATGGGCGCCGATGCGTCGGTGCTGTCCGAGGACCACAAGGGCGTCGTCGTCCTGGTCACCGGGCCGGCGTCTTTCGCCACCGTCAAGAACGACCTGCTGACCACCGCCGAGTTCAACGCCATGTGCGCCAAGGGTCGTGCCATGCGCAAGGACATCGGGCAGCTCACCGGAGACGCCGCCGGTGACCTCGTGACCGGCGCAGAGGAGCAGGGCCTGCGAGTGCCGGCCATCATCTCCGACGTCCTCGAGGCCATGAAGCACAGCCCCCGCATGTTCACGCGGGACCTCCTCGACCGGCTGTCCAACATGGACGAAGACACCTACGGCGACTACGACGCCGACCGCCTGGCCAAGGACCTCGACCAGGCCGGGGTGAAGCGCACCAGCAAGCAAGTGAAGATCGACGGAGTCAACGGCGCCGGCTACCAACGCCGCGACATCGAGGGCGCCGTGCCCTTCGCCGGGTAGCGGGGAGGGGCCCTACCCGGCCCCTTCCGGCACCCCCGATCCGAGGTTCGGCACGCCCTCCTCGAGGCCCCCAAAGTAGCGGGACCTCTTTACCCCGGTAGCGGGGGAGGTAGGGCCCCGTGACCTGCAAGGTAACGACGGTAAAGGGCCCCGCAGCAGGTACGCCACGGGGCCCACGTGTGCAGCGATTAGGAGGCTCGCCCCTTCCGTCCTGGCGGCAGGAGTCCAAGCTCCCGAGCGTGAGAGATCCACCGCTGGACGGTCCGGGGGGTGACCCCTTCCTCCTTCGCCAAGTCGGTGGCCGGGCGGTGCGACGTACCGGCGACTCGCAGGTACCGCAGGGCGAGCCGGCCGTAGAAGCGGGTGTCGTTGGGGCCTGCGGGATTGCCAAGCGGACCCTCGTCGGCGTCAAGGCCCGCTGCCAGGGCGGCACCGACCTCTGCTGTCGCCCGCGCGGTCCGAGCCCGGACCGCTGCCTCGATGGCCGGCAGCGGAATGTTCCGCAGCTCACCGATCCCAACCGGGCTGGGGCCGGGGACGTAGATCCCCGTGATCTCGACCCCAGAGGCGCCAGATCCCATACGCAGCATGATGCGCCGACCCGTGTCGGCGTTCTCAATCAAGTCCCAAGAGACCAGGGCCAGATCGTCCAAGCCGGTCTGTAGTCCAGCTACCGCGTCGAGCGCGGTCGCCTGCTTCTGATCGATGGGCGAGGCAACGGTTCGCCATGGCGTCGGGAGGTCCGCGTCGGTAATCACGAGCCGACGTTATGCCCGATTCCACCGCTAGTCAACGGGCATGCACATCCACGCCACCCATGATTGCGCATCCATGACACCCGTGCTACAACAGACCCAGTTGTCGTGGATGCACATCCAACCGTTCAGCCATGAAAGGTCAACGGAAATGGCGCTCGCCGAACGCATCGACAAATACCTGACGACCCAGGAAGTGGCCCGCCGCTACCGCGTCGCACCGGCCACCGTTCGACGGTGGCGAAACAGCGGCTACATCCCCGGCGCCGTCAAGCGCGGCCAGGGATGGCTCTACGACCCCGACAAGCTCGACCGCTGGGACGGCGAGCAGGACGGAGCCGCAGCGTGAGTACCCCGAAGCAGGCTGGCTCCCGCCGCCAGCGAGGTGCCGCTAATGACGTCTCCGCGCCCACCTTGTCCGACATCCGGAAGTGGCCGGCAACCGTCAGCATCGACCAGGCCGCAACGGCCCTCGGCTGCGGCAGGACCTACCTGTACGACGCCATCAGGCGGGGAGATGCGCCCGTCAAGACAATTCCGCTCGGCAGGTTCCGCGTCGTCATCACCGCAGACCTCGTTCGTCTGCTCTCCGGGGAGGACCGAGAAGCCTCATGACCCAGAACGCAAAGAAGGGCTACCTCGGCAGTAGCCCTTCTTCGAAAGTCCCCGCGGCTGGCGGTTCGACTACGCCCAGCCTCTCACAGGAGCAAGCCCCGCGCGTAGCGGGTCGACTCGACACCTACAGGTCTCGATCCCGGAAGTGGCACCGCCAGATCCGGATCGAGCGCTGCCCCGGCTGCGGACACCCGCACTTGCATCGCGCGCCCTTGGCGCTGGTCCGCTCGGTCGTCAAGACCGGGCCGTGCGGCACCGAGTACGTCGTCGTCCTCCGCACCGAGGCAGTGGCCGCATGAGCGACGACCGCCACGTCTTGGACCTCCTGCAGGAAGCTCTCGGCCCCGAGCACGCCGAAGAGTCCATCACCCACTACAGCCACGCCGCCCTCACCGCCCTGATCAGCGCCATGTGCTGGCAGGACAACAACCCCAACCGCGCCGAGTACATCGCCCAGCTCGGCGAACTCCACCGGGCCGACGACGAACCCGTGCTCGACGCGATCATCACGGTCGCCGGCTGGCTGAGGGAGGCACGATGAACGCCTGGACCAAGGAGCGCGACGGCGCCCGGTACGCGGCCTGGCAGTCAGCCTTCCGTGAGGCCCTGCAGGCAGCGGCCCGAGGGAACGCCGTCTTCCCCACCCGGAACAAGGTCCCCGCCATCCCCTCGCCCCACCAGCGGGGCCACAACTGCAAAGGGCAGTGCGGTCAGCCGGGACACGGCGTGTACGACGCAACCACCGTTGCCGCTGATGTCCGTTGCCTGTTCGAGCTCGCCCCACGAGCGGACGGATACGGCATCGCCTGCGGCGGGCGCATGATCGGCCTCGATCTCGACCGCAAGAACGGCGTGGACGGCGTCGCGGAACTCAACCGGCTGGCCACCCAGCACGGGTTCACGGTGCCCCGCACGCTCACCGTCTGCACCCCGTCCGGCGGGTTCCACCTCTGGTTCGCCGTCCCCGCCGGGGTCACCATCCCCAACAGCGCCGGCCGACTCGGCCCCGGGATCGACGTCCGCGGTACCGGCGGCTACGTCGTCGGCCCTGGCAGTCAGGGCAGCAGCGGCCAATACGTGCTTCACCCCGCCCTCGGCGAGATCGAGGTACTGCCTGCCCCGGCGGAACTGATCCAGCTGATGCTTCCCGCGCCGATCGTCCGACCCGCGCGCCAGTACGTACCTACCGGCGACAAGGCCACCGCCGCCCTGGATGGGCTCGTGAACGTCGTGCTCGGGGCGCCCGACGGCACGCGCAACGACCGCCTGTACTGGGCTGCGGCAAAGGCCTGGGCGCACGTGATGGACGGGCATATCGCGGCCTGCGATGCCGAGGCTGCGCTCGTAGAAGCGGCCGTCCGCCGTGGCCTGGCTGAGGCCGAAGCCCAGAGAACCATTGCGTCCGCACGGCGCACGACTGCGGGAGCGCCATGACCACCGAAGCAACCCTCGAGAAGCCTGACACGGACGAGCAGGCCGCCCCCGCCGAATGGTCGGACACGCGGCTCGTACCCGAAGGGGTACGGATGCCGTCCGGCTACAGCATCAACCACGGTGGCGTGTGGGTCGAAAAGCAGATCTCCAAGGACGTCTTTGTCGACGTGCGGATCAGCTGGGCCCCGCTGGTCGTCCACTGCGTGTACGTCGACCCCATTGGGGACCAGGCCGTCGAGCTGGCGTGGGTGGACGGGTCCCGGGTCGTTACCCGGACCGTCCCCCGGTCCGTGGTCAGGCGGGGCCGCATCCTCGTCGCCACCCTCGGAGACGCCGGCCTGCCCGTCATTGAGTCCGACGCCAAGCTGACCGAGCGCTACCTGGCCGCGTTCGAGTCCCTCAACCGCAGCAAGATCCCCCGCGTCCACCTGGCCCGCCAACTCGGCTGGCAGAAGGATGGATCGTTCGTCACCGCTCAGGACAGCCCGCACCGGGTGGAGGTCAAGTACGACGAGCAGAAGCCAGCCCTTGCAGCCCATCAGCCGGCCGGGACGTTCGAGGGCTGGCAGGCCGCCATCAAGGGGATGGAGGCGTACCCGGCGGCGCAGATGGCGCTGTACGCCTGCCTCGCCGCCCCGCTCCTCGAGCTCGTTGGCGTCAACTCCTTCACCGTCGACATCAGCGGGCGCTCCACCCGCGGCAAGACGACGGCCGCGGCCGGGGGGATGAGCGTCTGGGCCGACCCCAGCGAGAAGGCCGACGGGATGTACTCCTGGCGCACCACGATGCTCGCCGCCGAGAAGCGTCTCAACCTGGTCAACGGCCTGCCCGTGGTATTCGACGAGACCAAGCTGGTCCGTGACCCCGAGATGGTGCACGCCCTGCTCTACTCCATCCCGAAGAACCACGGCCAGGCCCGCGGCGGCGGGTGGCCCTCCGGGCTCCCCTGGCGGACGGTCATGGTGTCCACCGGAGAACAGTCCGTGCTCACCTTTACCACCGACCAGGGGGCCGGCGCCCGCGTCCTGACGGTGAAGGAAGCCCCGTTCGGAACGGGAGGCGCCGAGTCGGCATCCGCAGCCATCGAGGTGCGCGACGGATGCGCCGAGAACTTCGGCACCGCCGGCCCGCGCTTCATCGAAGCGCTCATCGAAGCCATCGCCGGACCGGGCAAGCGGGCCCTGGCCGCCCGGCACAAGGCCCTGACGGAGGCTCACCGGTACGACAGCGACATGTCGGCCCGGCGGGCTCCCCTGGTGGCCTGCCTGGCGCTGGCCGCCGAGCTCGCCAGCGAATGGGGCATCGTCCCGTTCGCGGCCCCGCAGATGGACGTGTGGCGCCGCCTGTTCGCGGTATCCGACCAGACCGACAACCGCGGCGAGATGGCGTTGGACGTAGTCCGCGAGTACGTCGCCGCCAACCGACGCGCGCTGTGGGCGCCCGGCACAGCGAACGAGCAGCCGTTCAGCGGATGGATCGGCCGTGACCTCCACATCGACGAAGAACCCACCATCGGGCTCCTCCCCGAGCGGCTAAAGGAAACGCTGAAGAGGTCCGGGTACGAACTCGAATCGGTGATCCCCAGCTGGCGGGAGAGCGGTCTCCTGATCGAGAGCCCTTCCTACCGCCCGGCCTACCTGCTCGGCCGCAAGCTCAACGGCTCCAAGGTCCGCATGTACGTCTTCCACCCGAGCGTCTTCGCCACCACGGAGGAGGACGGAGAGTGACAGCACCCCCCACCCCCGTAGAAAAACAGGCCCTCTGGTCGCCCCACGTGCGTACCCCCACCTGGGAACGCCATACCTGCAGGCCAGACCCCATGCGAGAGGGGTACGCAGCAGTGCGTACCCCCACCCCGCCCCAGGCCTCAGGGGGGCAGGGGGTACGCAGCCCTGCGTACCCCCGCCGATCGAGCAGAGATGCAGGTCAACGGGCCCGAACCTGCCCGCAAACAGGGGGTACGCACTTGGGCCCTACACAGAGAGCGTTTTTCCACGCCCCGCAGATCGGAGTAACAGAGCGTGAGCCGCAAGCAGGACAAGCAGCGCAGCGGGCGCATGTGCAGCCTCTGCAACAGCCCCTCAGGTTGCCGAAGTATCTGCGCGGCCTGCAGCCCCAAACGCGCCACCCGGGCCCACCGGGACAAGTACGCCAAGGACGGGCGGTGACCCGCCCCAGGCGCCGCCCACCGCGGCTCTGCCAGGCCTGCGGGACACCGGTCCGGCGCGGCCGGTACCGCCTCTGCCTCAACGGCTGCGGGGCCCGGCTCCACACCCTCGCCGCCGGGCCCTGCACCGACGCCCACGCACCCATCTGCCCCAACCACCAGCCCCACCCCGAAGCCACCGAAGGGAACCCCTCATGAACGCCGAGCAGATCCGCGAGCGCTACCAGCAGCAGCTCGACCGCATCCAGGCAAACCGCGCCTACAGCGACCACGCCAAGAAGGTGCTGTGCGCGAAGGCCTGGACGCAGGCCGCCCAACAGCTGGAGCAGCAGCGGCAGGCCGAACTTGCCGAGCTGTCCAGTCGGCGCGAGCAGCTCAACCGGAAGATGTTCGGCAGCACCGGCACCGCGGACCCCAGCACCGTCCTCGCCAGGCGGGACGCCGCCGACCGGGCCGCCGCCATCGACAACCCGCGCATCGCAGCCGAGACGCTCCAGCGCGCCGAACGCGACGGCGACCGCACCCTCGCCCAGGCCGTCGCCGCCCACGCCAACACCTACGGCTGGACCGAAGTCGTCGACCAGTACGCCGCCAGCACGCCGGCCTTCGCCGACGCCGCGAAGGAGTGGAACAGCCTGCCGGGCACCGGAGACGACTTCTGGGAGACCAAGCACGGCATGCAGTTCCTCCTCGCCAAGCCCAGCCCGATCGCCAACCTCGACGACCACCAGGCCAGCGCCCTGGCCACCGAGGACATGGAGGCCGCGTGATGTCCCGAGCCAGCGTCAACGACGCCGAGAAGGCCGTCCGCGCCGCCGAGCGTCGGAAGCTGCCCGTACCCGAAGACGTCTACGAAGCCCGGCGCCTGCAGACCGCAGTGCTCGACACCGCACGTACCCCCGACCCCGAACGGCCGGCCCTCCCGGCCACCGCAGCCGAAGCCGCCGCCGTCATCCGGCAGCACGCCGAGGAGCTCCGCCTCGCCGACGTCACTCGGCGGGCCGCCGATCTATTCACCGAGGAAGCCGACCAGCGATTCATCAGCGCCACGAAGGACGCCGTGCCCAAGTGGATCGGTGGCCTGGTCGCGGAGTTCACCACCCTGGTCGGTGTCGTCGCCAAGGCTGCGGCCAAGCTGCCCGACGACCCCTCCCTCATCGAGGCGTCGCGACTGGACTGGAACAACCCCGTCCACTCGACCGCCTACACCAAGGCTGAGGGAGCAGCTGCCCTGCTGGAACAGCTCGTCAACGACCGAGCCGACATCGTGAGCGTCGCAGGAGGAGACGGAGGCAGGGACAACGCCCTGTTCGCCGTCGCCCACTTCCCTCAGCCCACCGTGCAGGCCGTCATGAACGGCGACTGGCAGAGCATGGCTCCGGTACTGCACGACTGGCGGGACCTGCGGCAGCAGCCCGTCGCACGCTGGGTGTACCTCGTGCGCCAGGACCAGCTCACCCTCAGCCTCGCAACGCCCGGTGAAGTCAGGGAACGCAGCTCCCAGGTGGAGCTCTGGCGGAACGCCGGCCACGCCCACCGGTCAGCCCTCTCCCCTCGGACCGCCGAGGCCTACGTCGCGCAGGCGCTCAGCGCGTGACCCACGAACTCGGCGTCAACGGCATCGACATCGTGATCTCTCGACGAGCGTCGAACCGATGGTGCGGAGCCGGCTACCTCGAGCCGCACCAGCGCCGAAGCCCCGGACGGGCCACACGGTCCGTCCGGGGCACCCGCAAGGGTTGGGGCAATACCCCCCTCCCCCCGGTTCTCCCGGATCGAAGCCGTATAGCACCTGACCTTCTGCGTGCTGATTGCGCTGTGTTTTTCAGGACCTGAAAGGGGGCCGTGATGGCTCTGTACGAACCGCCCGTGGGGCTTGGCCTGCAGGGATCGCGCCTCTGGAAGGTGATCACGGAGGAGAACGATCTCCGTACCGACGAGCTGCGCGTCCTCGAGGACGCCTGCCGGGAGGTCGATCTCATCGAGCGGATGCACGCTGAGCTGCAGGACGCCCAGTTGGTCGTCAAGGGCTCGATGGGCCAGGACGTCGCCAACCCGCTGGTACAGGAGCTGCGGCAGCACCGCGCCCTTGTGGCCCGCCTCCTGGCCGCTCTGAAGCTTCAGGATGACGAGGCCGGGGAGGAGCGGGACCGCCGGGCCCGTTCGTCGCAGGCCCGCCAGGCCGCGCTCGTCCGCTGGGGGCGGGCCGGATGAGCCGGCGCCGTACCCGGGCCCGCTTCGGGGAGCCCCCGCCAGAGCTGGCCGCGTTCGACCCCGCCGATTGGTGGGTGGATGACCTCGAGGACCCCTTGGAGGTCGGTTACGCCCGGATCCGCTGGTCCGTCGCCCGCCAGGCGTGGGCGGCCGGCGAGGACGTGACGTCGTACCTGCAGCCCCCAGCTTGGAAGACCCAAAACCCCCAGACCCGTAGCCAGCCCTAGCGGCAATACCTCTGCGATCCCCGGTGACCACGTCGGGGGGCGCCTCCCCACCCCTCCGGCCTGCATGAATGGAGTCCTGATGGCCCACAACTGGGGCACGTCGAAGCGGAAGAGCCGGCTGCCGAAGAACTGGCAGGCGCTCCGCAGGCAGGTTCTCGCTCGGGACGTGACCTGCGTCCTGTGCCGAGTGCGTGCCGCGACGGTCGCCGACCACATCCGCGCCATGACCGATGACCACCGCCTCGAGGCCCTGCAGGGCGTGTGCGATCCCTGCCACCGGCAGAAGACGGCCCGCGAGGCTGCAGCGGCCCGAGCGGCCAGTCAGAAGCCGGGCCGTCGCCGGCCGGGCGAGGAGCACCCGGGCCTGCTGTAGATCACCGCAAGCCGATCGCCATATGTACGTCCAGGCCGCAACGCGCGCAGGGAGGTCTCAGGGCTCCCCGCAACTGCACCCGCTCGGACAGTGGTTCAAGACCTAGGAGCAAGGCATGCCGGACCCCATCAAGAAGATCACGCTGCAAGACGGCACCGTTCGGTATCGCACGGTCGTCGATGCTGGCCACGACGAGAACGGCAAGCGGATCCAGCTCACGATCACCAAGGACACCAAGAAGGAAGTCCTGGCCGAGCGTGCGCGGATTCAGACGGAACGGTCCGGAGGGACGTTGATCGTCCCGAGCAAACTCACCGTTGCCGAGTGGCTGGACCAGTGGCTGGAGTACAAGCGCCGCGACGTCGAGGAGACGTCCATTACGACCTACGAGCTGAACCTGCTGCACCCGCGGGAGCGCTTGGGGCACATCCGCTTGCAGGAGCTGACCGAGGACCACGTACAGGAGTTCGTCGACGAGCTGGTGGCCAGCGGCCGGCGCAGCGGAGGGAAGCCCGGTACGCGCCTGGCGGTATCGACGTCCGTGGTGGTGCTCAACCGCCTACGGCAGGCACTGGCCAGAGCGGTCGTCCGCAAGCACATCTCGACGAACCCCGCCCAGTACGTGCGGGTCTCCCTGGCCGACAAGAAGACGGACAAGCGGGACCGGACGCGGGCGGCGCCCTGGTCGGTCAGCGAGGTGCAGCGCTTCGTGAAGGGGATCGAGCAGGATCGCCTGTACGCCCCGCTGCTGCTGTCCCTGATGGGTCTTCGGCCGGCTGAGGTCTGCGGCCAGCGGTGGACGGACATGGACCTGAAGGCGGGCTCTGTGGAGATCGCCAACACGAGGACGATGATCGGGAACGTGCGGGTCCTCGAGAAGGACACGAAGACGTCGTCCGGGGAACGTGCCCTGCCGCTCCCCCAGGGGCCGCTCGAGGCCTTGAAGCGCTTCAAGGCGCAGCAGGCCCGGGAGAAGCTGGCCGCGGGCGAGGGGTACACCGACACGGGTTACGTGGCGGTCGACGAGCTGGGGCTGCCGATGAACACCCGGCAGCTGCGCGAGTACGCGTACAGGCTCATGGACAGCACCGGCCTGCGACGGGTCCGTCTGTACGACGCCCGGCACTCCTGCCTGACGTACCTGGCGGTGAACGGCGTTCCGGACGTCGTCCTTGCCGCATGGGCCGGCCACACGAACGCTTCGTTCACGAAGCGCCGCTACGTCCACCCCGGGATCGAGGATCTGCGGTCGGCTGCGACCGCGTGGGACGGCTTCCACGGAGGGGCTCAGAATCCCTCTGTGTGAGAGATTGTGAGAAACGATCTACGATCGCCCCTCTCGCTCCACCCCTGACCTGCGCAGACGTCGAATCGAGCAGAAACCCGACGAGTTTCTACGCGTCGTCAGAATCTTCCGCCCCAGGCTCCTCACCTGCACAGATGGCGAGCACATCGGCTCCGTACCGCTCGAGCTTCCGGGCACCCACCCCGGAGATCATCGAGAGCTCGCCCTCCTGCGAGGGTGCGGCCTCCGCGATGGCCATCAGCGTCTTGTCCGTGAAGACGCAGTAGCCGGGCATGCCCTGCTCCTTCGCCTGGACGGCGCGCCAGTCGCGCAGCCGCTCGTAGAGCCCTTCGTCCATGTCCGAAGGACAGTCGTCGCAACGCATCAGTTTCAGCTCGCCCGCGTCGGTCAGGGTCTTGCGGCAGACCCGGCACACGGCCGGGCCGCGGCGGCCCCGCTTGCGGGCCCCGGGCTCGATCGGACCGCCCGGCCTGCTTCCCGGCGCCAGGGAGCCCGGCCTCAGGCCGTTCAGGAAGCGGCTGGGCCGCCGCGACCCGCGGCCGCCCGGAGTCCGGGAGAGGGCCCAAGAGAGCGTCAGGTGGTGCCGGGCCCGGGTGACGCCGACGTAGAGCAGCCGGCGCTCCTCCTCGACCTGTTCGTCGGTCTTCGCATAGGTGATCGGGATCATGCCGTCGGTCAGGCCCACGAGGAACACGGCGTCCCACTCCAGGCCCTTCGCCGCGTGCAGCGAGGCGAGGGTGACGCCCTGGACGGTCGGAGCGTGCTGGGCGGCCTTGCGCTCGTCCAGCTCTACCGTGAGGTCGGCCAGGGTCGCGGCCGGCCGGCCGCGGGCGAAGTCCTCGGCGAGCCGGACCAGCGCGGCCAGCGATTCCCACTGGTCGCGGACGGCTCCGGAACCGGCGGGCGGCTCATGGGACCAGCCCGTGGAGCTGAGCACGGCCCGGACCTGCGAGCCGAGCTCGACGACGTCGTCGAGCAGCCGGTCGTTGCCTCCGGAGCGGGCGGCTCCGCGCAGGGCGAGGATCGCCTTCTGGACCTCGGCGCGCTCGAAGAAGCGCTCGGCTCCGCGCAGCTGGTAGGGGACTCCGGCGTCGGCGAGGGCCTGCTCGTAGACCTCGGACTGGGCGTTGATGCGGTAGAGCACCGCGATCTCCCCGGCCGGCACGCCCGCCGCGACGAGGTCGCGGACCCGGTGGGCGACGCCCTCGGCCTCGGCGGGCTCGTCGGGGTACTCGGCGTAGACCGGGTCGGGGCCGGTCTCGCGCTGGGAGACCAGCTCCAGGCGGTGCTCGGCGGCGCGGCCCTTGGCCTGGGCGAGGAGCCCGTTGGCGAGGTGGACGACCTGGGGGGTGGAGCGGTAGTCGCGGACCAGCTTGACCAGGGTGGCCTGCGGGTACTTGGTGCGGAAGTTCAGCAAGTGGTCGGGGGTGGCGCCGGTGAAGGAGTAGATCGTCTGGCTGGCGTCGCCGACCACGCACAGGGTGTCGCGCTCGCCGAGCCAGAGGTCCAGCAGCCGCTGCTGGAGCGGGCTGACGTCCTGGTACTCGTCGACGACGAAGTGCTGGTACTGGGTGCGGATCTGTTCGGCGATGTCGTGGCGGTCCTGCAGGATGCCGACGGTGAGGAGCAGCACGTCCTCGAAGTCGATCATGCCTCGGTCGCGCTTGAGCTGCTCGTACGTCCCGTAGATCTGGGCGATCTCGGCCAGGTCGCGGGGGGCCTCGCGGCCGGCCTTGCGGGCGGCGGCCGGGTAGTCGGCGGGCACCGTCTGCGTGACCTTCGCCCACTCGATCTCGCCGGTGACATCGCGCAGCTCGCCCCGGTCGAGGCGGATGCGGCAGCGCGCGCCGGCCTCCGCGACGAACTGGATCTTGCGCTCCAGCAGCCGGGGCACGTCCCCGCCGACCGCCTTGGGCCAGAAGTACTGCAGCTGGCGCAGGGCGGCGGAGTGGAAGGTCCGCGCCTGCACCCCGCCCGCGCCCAGCTCGCGCAGGCGGCCGCGCATCTCGCCGGCGGCGCGGTTGGTGAACGTGACGGCCAGCACACTGGCCGGCATCAGCTGGCCGGAACGGACCCCGTAGGCGATGCGGTGGGTGATCGCCCGGGTCTTGCCCGTACCGGCGCCCGCGAGCACGCACACCGGCCCGCGCAGGGTCGTCGCGACCTCGCGCTGCTCCGGGTCCAGGCCCAGGAGCACCGCGTCGGCCGAGTCGGCCGAGTCGGCGCCGGGCGTGAAGGATGAGGAGTGCGTTGCTGATGTCACCCAGCCAGCTTGCCAGGTCTCCCGGGGAGGCCGGGAAATCCGTCCACAGGCCGCCCGCGTTCGTACGACAGGACGACAGGACGACAGTCGCAGCGGAGCGAGGTGCGGGCGCCGGGCGCGGGCCCCGGGGTACGGGCACCCCGGGAAGGGAATGGGCGCGCGGTCCCGTACGTTCAAGCACTCGGGCCAAACGGACCAACGAGCATCCACGAATGGAGAGCGCAGCATGCAGGACGCGGGAACGGTCACGATGTACAGCACGACCTGGTGCGGCTACTGCAACCGGCTGAAGAAGCAGCTGGACCGGGAAGGCATCGCCTACACCGAGATCAACATCGAGCACGACCCCGCGTCCGCGGCGTTCGTGGAGAAGGCGAACGGCGGCAACCAGACGGTTCCCACCGTCCTCGTCACCTCCTCCGCGGGCAGTGAGTCGGTCATGACGAACCCGAGCCTGGCCCAGGTCAAGCAGGCCCTCGCGGTCTGATGTCCCGCCGTCCGATGTGCTGAGCACCACGCACGGAAAGCCCCCGCCCCGGCGGGGGCTTCTGCGTTCCGGGGAACCTGAGGAACCGGCCAACTGGCCTGTTAGCGTGAGCCCTTGATCGAATCGGTCAAGGGGGAGGAACCGACACGTGAGTACCACCGTGTTCCGCATCGGCGGGGATCTGGAAGTGCGCAGGCTCGGCTTCGGGGCCATGCGCCTGCCCACGGACCCGGGCCCGGGCCGTGCGGGTTCGCTCGCGGTGGCCCGGCGGGCCGTCGAGCTGGGCGTCACGCTGATCGACACCGCCTACATGTACGGCTGGGGCGCCAACGAGGAGCTGCTCGCCGAAGCCCTGCACCCCTACCCGGACGGGGTCCAGGTCACCACCAAGGTCGGCATCGTCCGGGCCGTCCCGTCGGGCGAGTGGACGCAGGACGCGCGGCCGGCCGCGCTGCGCGAGCAGGTCGAGCAGGCGCTGCGGCGGCTGCGCGTCGAGCGGATCGGGCTGCTCCAGCTGCACCGCCTCGACCCGGGGACGCCCCTCGCCGACCAGATCGGCGCGCTGCGGGACCTGCGGGCCGAGGGAAAGATCGGCCACATCGGGCTGTCGGAGGTCACCGTCGGCGAACTCGCCGCGGCCCGGGAGATCACCGACATCGCGAGCGTGCAGAACCGCTACAACCTGCTCGACCGGGCGCACGAGCCCGTGCTCGCCGCGTGCGAGGCGGCGGGCATCGCCTTCCTGCCCTGGGCCACCGTCGCCTGGGGGCGGTCCGGGGCGACGGCCGAGATCGCCGCCGTCGCGGCCGAGGCCGGAGCCACCCCCACGCAGGTCGCGCTCGCCTGGCTGCTCGACCGCTCGCCGGTCGTCCTCCCGATCCCGGGCACGTCCCGGATCGCCCACCTGGAGGAGAACCTCGCCGCGGAGGGCCTCCGGCTGACCGAAGCCCAGCGGACCCGCCTCGACCGGCTCTCCGGCCAAGGGGAGCGGGCCGACCAGGGGAACCCGGGGGACCAGGGGGACCGGGCATGAGCCAGTACAACGTGCCCGTGGGGGAAGCCGCGATACGCGTGCCCCGCTACCTCTTCCGCAACCCGGCCGGACCGGCGCTCGTCGCCCAGTCGCTGATCGCCACCTCGGCCCTGACCGACGTCTACGTGATCGCGACCGGCGGCAAGGACTCGCCCTGGCTCTCCGAGGAGATGGCCCCGTTCGCATCACCCTCGACATCCGCCGGGTGAGCGCGGAGCAGCCGGCCGGCCCGCTGCCGTACCTGAACATGACCTGACGCGCCGGGGCGGAGGACGAGGGGCGGAGACGGAGACGGGCGAAGGCCCCCGCCTGAGCGAGGGCCTTCGCCGGTGCCTTTCGGTGTACGGGTGGTTCCCGTCAGGCGGTCGTGACCGGCTTCGGGAGGGGCTTTCCGTACCAGAGCTCGACCAGGCGGGCCGCGATGGAGATGCCCGCCGGGGGGAGGACCTCGCCGGCCTCGATCGCCGTGCGCAGGTCGTCGCGGGAGAACCAGCGGGCCTCCTGGATCTCGTCCCCGTCGACCTCGATGTCGAAGGTGACGGCGCGCGCCGTGAAGCCCAGCATCAGGCTGTACGGGAACGGCCAGGGCTGGCTGGCGACGTAGTCGACCTCGCCGACCTTGACGCCCGCTTCCTCCCAGACCTCGCGGATGACCGACTGCTCGATCGACTCGCCCGGTTCCACGAACCCCGCGAGGGTGGAGAAGCGGCCCTCGGGCCAGTGCACCTGGCGGCCCAGCAGCGCGCGGTCCTGGTCGTCCGTGACCAGCATGATCACCGCCGGGTCGGTCCGCGGGTAGTGCTCGGCCCCGCAGCCCGGGCAGCGGCGGATGTGCCCGGCCGCGGCGACCACCGTGCGCTCGCCGCAGCGGGAGCAGAAGCGGTGCATGCGCTGCCAGTTCTCCAGCGCCACCGCGTGCACCATCAGCCCGGCGTCCCGCGGGGAGAGCAGCATTCCGGCCTCGCGCAGCCCGGCCGGGCGGGCCGACTGGTCCATGCGGCCGGGCAGCGAGTCCTTCTGCAGCGCGAAGTACCGTACGCCGTCCTCGTCGGTTCCCAGGAAGTACCGGTGGGTCTCGGTGACCGGGGCCTCGAAGGCCGGGGTCATCACGATCGAGGTGCCGCCGTCGGGGGTGTCGTCGATCAGGACCTGACCGCCCGAGACGACGAAGACGCGGGTGCTGGGGTGGCTCCAGGCCGCGGCGAGCCACGCCTCGTCGAGGCGGTGGTGCGCGGCGCGGTCGATGCCGCTGGGCGCTGCCAGCGAGATCGGACGCTCGGACTCGGTATGGGTGCTCACAGGTACTTCCAACTCCCCCGGTGGTGGGACACAGGCAGGCTCAGCAGGACGGACGGGTGTGCGGTGGCGTGTGCGGGTGCGCCGGCGCGGGCGCGTGGGGCGGCGTCAAGCGGAGGCCGGCTTCCAGTGGGCGGCCAGGTCGCCCCAGAGGTAGGCGGCCGTCTCGACGCCCTTGGTGAGCAGGTCGAGCTCGACCTTCTCGTTCGGCGAGTGCCAGCCGTCGGAGGGCACCGAGATGCCGAGGAAGAGGACGGGGGCGTGCAACACGTCCTGGAGGTCGGCCGCCGGGCCCGATCCGCCTTCGCGGGTGAAGCGGACCTTCTGGCCGAAGGCCCGGCCCATGGCGCGTACGACGGACTGGAGCGCCGGGTGGTCCAGCGGGGTCAGGCACGGCCGGGTCGGGGCGCCGAAGGTGATGGAATGCCGGATTCCGTCCGGGACGCGCTCCGCGACCCAGGCCGTGACGGCCGTCTGGATCGCGTACGGGTCCTGCCCGGAGACGAGGCGGAACGACAGCTTCAGGTGCGCCGAGGCAGGCACGATGGTCTTGCCGCCGGGGCCCTGGTAGCCGCCGCCGATGCCGTTGACCTCGGCGGTCGGGCGGGCCCAGACGCGCTCCAGGGTGGAGTAGCCGGCCTCGCCCGAGGCCGCGTACGACTTGGCCGTACGGAGCCACTCGGCCTCGTCGAAGGGGAGCTCGGCGATCAGCTCGCGCTCCGCGTCCGTGAGCTCGGCGATGTTGTCGTAGAAGCCGGGGACCGTGACCCGCTCGTCCTCGTCGTGCAGGGCCGCGACGAGGCGGGCCGCGACGGTGGCCGGATTCGGTACGGCGCCGCCGAAGGCACCCGAGTGGATGTCCTGGTCGGGGCCGAACAGGTCGATCTCGCAGTCGGCGACGCCGCGCATGCCGGTGCAGACGGTGGGCGTGGTCTCGGACCACATGCCGGTGTCGGAGACGATCACGACGTCGGCGGCGAGGCGGGCGGCCTCGCGCTCCACGAGGGCGCGGAAGTGCGGGGAACCCGACTCCTCCTCGCCCTCGACGATCAGCTTGAGGTTCACGGCGGGGGCGGACGCGCCGGTCGCGGCGAGGTGGGCCCGGACACCGAGGGTGTGGAAGAAGACCTGGCCCTTGTCGTCGGCGGCGCCGCGCCCGTACATCCGGCCGTCCTTGATCACCGGCTCGAACGGGTCGGTGTGCCAGCCGTCGGCGAGGGCGGCGGGCTGCACGTCGTGGTGCCCGTAGACGAGGACGGTGGGGGCGGCGGGGTCCTCGCTCGGCCATTCGGCGAAGACGGCGGGGGCGCCGGCCGTCTGCCAGACCTCGGTGACCGGGAAACCGGTCTCCCCCAGCTTCGCGGCCAGCCAGTCGGCGCTGCGCCGTACGTCGTCCGCGTGCTCGGGCTGGGCCGAGACCGAGGGGATGCGGAGCCAGTCGGCGAGGTCGTCGAGGAAGGCGGCGCGGTGTGTGTCGATGTACGTGCGGACGACGCTGTCCGCCGGGGTGTCGCTCATGACCACGAGCCTAGCCGTCCGTTCGACGGTCCCTTTCCGTGTCCGTTTTGCCTTGGAGGATCTGCTCAAGACGAGCGCGGTCGGGGAGGTTGCGGGGGCGGATGACGCGGCCGCTGCGGACGTGCAGGAACACTGCCGTGACCTGGGCGAGGGGGGTGTTCGTGGCTTCCGCCCAGGCCAGGCGGTAGACGGCGAGCTGGAGGGGGTCGGCCTCGGTGGTGCGGCCGGTCTTCCAGTCGACGATCTCGTAGCCGTCCTCCTCCCCGTCGCCGTCCCCGTCGCCGTCCCCGGTGCGGTAGACGGCGTCGATCCGGCCGCGGATCACCCGGCCCGCGAGGGTGAGCTGGACCGGGACCTCCATGCGGTACGGGGTCCGGTCGGCGTACGGGCTCCGCTCGAAGGCCGCCTTGAGGGAGTCGAGGTCCGCCTCGTCGGCGATGTCCTGGTCGGAGGCGTCCCCGGAGCCGTCCCCCGACGGGGCCGCGGCTCCGGGGAGGTCGGTGAGCGGGTCGAGGACGTCGAGGTGGGGCAGCGGGAGCTCGTCGAAGCGGGACTCGACCCACGCGTGGAACCGGGTGCCCTGGCGGGCGGCCGGCTGCGGGGGCTTGGGCATGGGGCGCGCGAGGTCGCGTACGAAGCCCTGCTCGTCGGAGGCGAGGCGGAGCAGCTGGCTGGCGGAGAGCGCGGCCGGGAGCTCCACGTCCCGGACGGCCTCGCGGGCACGGCGGAGCTCGCCCTCCAGGGCGTCGAGGTCACGGTCCCAGGAGGCGATGGCCCTGGCGTCCTCGGGGGTGAGGGGACCGGGGCCGGGCCCGGCCTCTGGCCTGGGGGTGTCGGTGCCGGGCGCGGCGGGGCGCGGGCGGGACGTGGACCAGGTCGGGTCGTCGTCCTCCGGCCACAGGTCGTCGGTGCTGCCGGGCGCGGGCGGGCGCGGGCGGGACGTGGACCAGTCGGTGTCATCCGGCCAGAGGGGGTCGGGGGTCGGGGGGGCTTCTTCTTCCCCCACCCCTCCCCTTCCCGAAACCGGGGCTGCGCCCCGGACCCCCTGCGGGGTGGGGTCCGCGACGGCGGGCACGGCCCTGCCCGTGTGGCCGCCGGGCGCACCCCTGCCCGGCCCGGCCTGCGGCCGGGTGCCGCCCCCGGCGGTCGGCCCGTCGGCCGGGTCGGGCCATGGGGCATCCGCCCCTGCGGGTTCGTCGGACGGGTCCGGCCACGGGGCCGGGGGCTCCTCGTCGTAGGCGGGGTCCTCGCAGTGCGGGGGCCAGAGGTAGGCGTCCTCCGGGGTGGTCCTCGGCGTACCGGGGTGGTCGGCGTACCCCGGTCGGACCGGGGTGCCCTGGGGCGTCTCGCGGGGTGGGTGGAGGTAGGACTCGACCAGGGTGGCGGCCGCTCGGCGGAGGGTGAGGGAGGCGGGGTCCAGGGGGAGGGGCCAGGAGTGGTCGGGGGTGGCGGCCGTGGCGAGGGACGGGTTCTCCGTGTCCGGGGGCGGGGTGTCGGCCCAGGCCTCGATCTCGCCGTCGCCCGCGGCGCAGTGTTCGTACAGGGCGGTCAGGAACGCGGACGGGCCGCGCGGCTTCTTCTGCGTCGGGCCCCACCAGTGGCCCGAGGCCAGGAGGAGCGAGCGCGGGCGGGTGAAGGTGACGTAGCCGAGGCGGAGTTCCTCGACGGCCTTGTGCGACTTCAGGGCCGACTTGAAGGCGCGCAGGCCCGCCGAGGTCCATTCCGGGGTGGGCGGGAGGGTCGGCGCGTCCCCGCGCAGGGCGTACGGGAGGACCTTCGCGTACGAGGTCCAGGCCTCCGGGGCCTTCTCCTTCGGGAAGGAGCCGGCGGAGAGGTCGGGGACGACCACCACGTCCCACTCCAGGCCCTTGGACTTGTGGGCCGTGAGGACCTTGACCGTGTTCTCGCCGCCGGGCAGGGCGTGGTCCAGGCCCTTCTCGTACTGGGCCGCCGTGCGGAGGAAGGCGAGGAAGGCCAGGAGGGAGGCCTCGCCGTCCAGGGAGGCGAAGCCGGCCGCCACGTCCATGAAGCTCGACAGGGTCTCCCGGCGGCGGGCCGCCAGCGCGTGCGGGGAGGAGGCCAGCTCCACGTCGAGGCCGGTCGTCGCCAGGACCCGGTGCAGTACGTCCATCAGCGGGTCCGAGAGGGAACGCCGCAGGTCGCGCAGTTCCTGGGCGAGGTGCGCGAAGCGGACCCGGGCCGCGGCGGAGAAGGGCAGCTGATCGGGGGCGGACTGGCCCGCACCGTCCAGGAAGGTCTCCAGGGCGTCGGCCAGCGACACGATCTCCGCCGGGTCCACGCCCTCCACGGCTGCCGCGAGGCGGTCGTCGTCGGACGAGGAGAAGGACGGGGAACGGGAGATCAGGGTGCGGGCGCGGCGGCCCAGCAGGGCCAGGTCGCGGGCGCCGATGCGCCAGCGCGGTCCGATGAGCAGCCGGACGAGCGCGGCGTTGGCGCCCGGGTCCTGGAGCACCTCGCAGACGGCGACGAGGTCCGCGACCTCCGGGAGGTGGAGGAGGCCGGACAGGCCGACGACTTCGACCGGGACGTCGCGCTCCACGAGGACGGCCTGGATCCGTGCGAAGTCGCCGCCCGAGCGGCACAGTACGGCGATCTCGCGCGGCTCGGTTCCGGTGCGGACCAGGTGCGCGACGGAGTCGCCGATCCAGTCGAGCTCCTGGGCGTGGGTCTCCAGCAGGGCGCACCGGACGGAGCCGTCGCGCTCCGCGCCCGGAGCGGGGCGCAGGGCCCCGACGCCCTCGTGCAGGGAGCGCAGCGGGGCGGCGAGCTCGTTGGCCAGGTCCAGGAGGCGGCCGCCGCTGCGCCGGTTCTCGCTGAGGGAGTAGCGGGTGGCGGGGCTGCCGTCGGCGTGGGGGAAGTGCTCGGGGAAGTCGTCGAGGTTGGCCACGGAGGCGCCGCGCCAGCCGTAGATGGCCTGGCAGGGGTCGCCGACGGCGGTCACGGCGTGCCCGGTGCCCGCGCCGAACAGCCCGGACAGCAGGAGCCGCTGCGCGACCGAGGTGTCCTGGTACTCGTCGAGCAGGACGACGCGGAACTCCTCGCGCAGCAGGGCTCCGACCTCGGGGCGGGTGGTGGCGAGCCGCGCGGAGAGGGCTATCTGGTCGCCGAAGTCGAGGAGGTCGCGGGAGTGTTTGGCGGCGCGGTAGCGGGAGACCAGTTCGAGGAGTTCCAGGCGGCCGCGGACCGCCTCGGGGACCTTGCGCAGGTCCTCGTTGCTGAGCTTGACGTCCGCGAGGGCGGAGAGGAGCTCCGTGTCGTACGCGCGCAGCCGCTCCGGCGGTACGAGGTGCTCGGAGAGTTCCCCGTCGAGCGCGAGCAGGTCGCTGACCAGGTCGGGAACGGATTTGGTGAGGGAGGGGTAGGGGCCGGGGGCCTCGCGGAGCACCCGGGCGGCGAGCTGGAAGCGGGTGGCGTCGGCGAGCAGCCGGGCGCTGGGCTCCAGGCCGATGCGCAGTCCGTGGTCCTTGAGGAGCTGTCCGGCGAAGGCGTGGTACGTGGAGATGCGCGGCTCGCCGCCGGCGGAGCCGGCCTCGGCCGGGGAGGGGTCGGGGTCGCTGATCCCGGCGCGCGCGAGGGCGGTCCGTACCCGCTCGGCGAGCTCGCCGGCGGCCTTGTTGGTGAAGGTCAGGCCGAGGACCTGCTCGGGCGCGACCGTGCCGGTGCCGACCAGCCAGACCACGCGGGCGGCCATGACGGTGGTCTTGCCGGAGCCGGCGCCGGCCACGATGACCTGCGGGGCGGGCGGGGCGGTGACGCAGGCCATCTGTTCGGGCGTGAAGGGGATCCCCAGGAGCTCCTTGAGCTGCTCGGGATCGGTGAGGACGGACGGACGCGCGGACACGTGAAAAGGCTAGCCGCCCCCGCTGACAGTCCCGCCCGCCAGAGACGGCCCGCCGGGTCGGGAGGGCTGGCAGGCCGGCTCGCCCGGACCGGCCGCGCGTGTGCTCCGCTTCGCGGGGCGAAGTCCCCTACCCGCCCTTCCACCGTTCCCCGGGCTCCGCCCGGACCCTCCTGGGGCTCCGCCCCAGACCCCGCTCCTCAAACGCCGGAGGGGCTGGGATTCCCTCCCTACTCCACCGTCTGGCGGCCCTCCGGGCGGGCGCTGCACGAGGCGCGGAAGGAGCAGTGGTCGCAGTGCTTGCCGAGGACGGGCGCGAAGCGTTCGTCGAGGACCCGGCCGGCGGCGGTGGCAAGGAGGTCGCCGACCCATTCGCCGGGGGCTCCGCCCTCCAGGGCCTGCTGCGCCTGGATCTTGGGCACGGTGTCGCCGCCGTCGCGCTGGGCGGCGCCCTGGCGCAGCTGCACGAGTTCGGCGCCGCCGGGCGTCGGTCGCAGGCCGTCGAAGACCTCGTCGACGGCTCCCTCTCGTACGGCGAGCTGGTACACGGCGAGCTGCGGGTGGCGCTCGACCTCCTTGGCGGTCGGCGCGGACTTGCCGGTCTTGAAGTCGACGACGTACGCGCGGCCCTGCGCGTCCGCCTCGACGCGGTCCATGGAGCCGCGTACCCGGACGGCGTACTCCCCCGCTTCGAGGGTGACGTCGAAGTCGTGCTCGGTGGCCACGGCCGCCCGGCCCCCGCGGTCGGTGGTGTGCCAGCGCAGGAAGCGCTCCAGGGCGGCGCGGGCGTTGTCCTTCTCCTGGCGGGACTTCCAGGGGGCGTCGAAGGCGAGCGAGTCCCAGACGGAGTCGAGGCGCTCCATCAGGACGGCGAGGTCGGCGGGGGTGCGGCCGGAGGCGACCTCGTCGGCGAGGACGTGGACGACGTTGCCGAAGCCCTGGGCGGCGGTGGAGGGGGCGTCGGCCTTGACCTCGCGGCCCAGGAACCACTGGAGGGAGCAGGTGGTGGCGAGCTGCTCCAGGGCGGAGCCGGACAGGGCCACGGGGTGGTCCCGGTCGCGGAGCGGGACGCTGCTGCGGGTGGGCTCGTACAGCCCCCACCAGCGCTGCGGGTGCGCGGCGGGGACGAGCGGGCGGTCCTCGTCGTCGGTGAGGACGGCGAGCCGGGCCAGGCGCCGGGCGGCGGCGTCGCGCAGGGCGGGCGAGGCGTCGGGGTCGACGGTGGTGGCGCGGAGTTCCGCGACGAGCGCGGGGACGGCGAGGGGGCGGCGGGGGCGGCCGGTGACGTCCTTGACGGGGACGCCGAGCTCGGTGAGGAGGCGGGAGGGCTGGTCGCCGTCCTCGGCGGGGGCCTTGACGGCGGTGACGACGAGGCGGTCGCGGGCGCGGGTGGCGGCGACGTAGAAGAGGCGGCGCTCCTCGGCGAGGAGCGCGCCGGGGGTGAGGGGTTCGGCGAGGCCGTCGCGGCCGATGCGGTCGGCTTCGAGGAGGGAGCCGCGGCGGCGCAGGTCGGGCCAGAGCCCTTCCTGGACGCCCGCGACGACGACGAGTCCCCACTCCAGGCCCTTGGAGCGGTGCGCGGTCATGAGGCGGACGGCTTCGCGGCGGACGGCGCGGGGGGTGAGGGTGTCTCCGGCGATGTCCTCGGCTTCGAGCTGTTCGAGGAAGTTGAGCGCGCCGCGGCCGCCGGTACGTTCCTCCGCACGGGCGGCGGTGTCGAAGAGCGCGCAGACGGCGTCGAGGTCGCGGTCGGCGTTGCGGCCGGCGGGGCCGCCGCGGCGGGCGCTGCGTTCGAGGCGCTGCGGCCAGGGCGTGCCGTCCCAGAGGGTCCACAGGACCTCCTCGGCGGTGCCGCCGCCTTCGAGCAGCTCGCGGGCCTTGCGCAGCAGCAGCCCGAGGCGCTGCGCTCCGCGGGCGTAGGCGGGGTCGTGGGCGACGAGCCGCTCGGGCTCCGCGAGGGCGCGGGCGAGGAGCACGTCGGAGGGCGCGGGCGTCTTGATCCCGGCGGCCCGCTCCTCGTCGCGCAGCGCGCGGCCGAGGCGGCGCAGGTCGGCGGCGTCCATCCCGCCGAGCGGCGAGGACAGCAGCACGAGCGCGGCCTCGACCCCGATCCACCCTTCGCCTGCGGCGTGCCCGGTGGTGGGCCCGTCGGGCCGCTCGTCCCCGGCCACGGCCGGGGCACCCTCGGAGCCGGCCACGAGGCCGGACGGGCCGGAGCCGGGCATGGCCTCCCGGTCCGACGGCCCGGTGCCGGCTTCGGCGGCGGGGGTGGTGCCCCGCCCGGCCGCCCCGGAATCGCGAGCACGCTCGCCCGCCCCGGCAGCGGCGGAGCCGGGCACGGCGTCCCGGACGACGGACAGGCCGGTGCCGCCTTCGGCGGCGGGAGGGGTCTCCCGCCCGGCCGCCCCGGAATCGCGAGCGAGCTCGCTCATACCGGCACCGTCGGGCAGTTCGTCCCCGGACTCGGCCGGGGCGGACTCGGGGTCGGCTGTGGGGCCGGGTACGGCCTCGTGGTCCGGTGGGCCGAGGGCGGATTCCGCGAGGGTGCGCAGGGCCGTCAGGAGGGGGGATATGGCCGGCTCGTGGCGGAGGGGGGAGTCCGTGCCGTCGGTTTCGGCCGGGACTCCCGCCGCGATCAGGGCGCGGCGCATCTGCGGCAGGGTGCGGCCGCCCGCGCGGACCAGGACGGCCATGTCCTGCCACGGCACGCCCTCCTCCAGGTGGGCCCGGCGCAGGATGTCGGCGATGTTGTCCAGTTCCGCGCCGGCGGTGGGGTAGGTGAACACCTCGACGCGGCCGCCCTCGCGGGTCGAGGCGAGCGCGCGGTGGGCCCGTACGGCCGCCGAGGGCAGGCGCGGCATCGGCATGCGGGTGGTGAGGTGGCGGGTGGCGGTCAGGAGGACCGACGAGGAGCGGCGGGAGGTCGTCAGGGCGTGGACCCCGGCTCCGGGGAAGGAGGTCTCGAAGTCCAGGATGTTGTTGATGTCCGCGCCGCGGAAGGCGTAGATCGACTGGTCGGGGTCGCCGAAGGCGGTCAGCCGGCCGGCGGGGCCCGCCAGGGCGCGCAGCAGGCGCAGCTGCGAGGCGTCCGTGTCCTGGTACTCGTCCACGTAGATCACGTCGTACGTGGACGAGAGCGTCGGGGTGCGTTCCGCGAGGAGGACCGCGCGGTGGAGGAGTTCCGCGTAGTCCAGGGTGCCCTGGAGGTCCAGGACGTCCAGGTACTCGGAGAGGAAGGCCGCCGCCGCCTTCCAGTCCGGCCGGCCGAGGCGCGTCGCGAAGTCTGAGAGGGCGGAAGGGCCGAGGCCCAGCTCGCGGGCGCGGGCCAGGACCGCGCGGACCTCGTCGGCGAAGCCGCGCGTGGTCAGCGCGGCCCGCAGGTCGTCCGGCCAGCGGATCGAGCGGAGCCGGCGCTGGCCTTCGAGGAGGGTGCGGACCATGACGTCCTGCTCCGGGCCGGAGAGGAGGCGCAGCGGGTCCGCGAAGAGTTCCGCGTCCTGGTGGGCGCGGACCAGTCCGTAGCAGAAGGAGTGGAAGGTGGTGGCCTGCGGGGCGCGCGCGCCGCCGAGCCGCAGGGCGGTGCGGTCGCGCAGTTCCACGGCGGCCTTGCGGCTGAAGGTGAGGATCAGGATGCGCGCGGGGTCGGTCCCGGACTCCACGCGGGCCGCGACCGCCTCGACCAGCGTGGTCGTCTTTCCGGTGCCCGGTCCGGCCAGGACCAGCAGCGGTCCGCCGGTGTGCTCAACCACCGCCCGCTGCGCTGCGTCCAGCACAGGGGGATCCACCCGTTCCGCACCGGTACGCACCAGGCGGTACGCGTCCGGGGTCCGTGTACGCCGCCGCTCGGAGCGGTGGCCGTCGGAGGAAGAGGTGTTCACGTGGGGTGCCGGTCCTGGTGGGTCTGCCGTTGCGGCGGTCGCTGCCGCAGCGGTTGCTGCTGCTCCTGCTGCTCCCGCGGTGACGTCTCGGGCCGGAGCCCGGTGCGGAGTCGAAGGGGCAACGCTACGGCACTACGCGCGGCGGGCGCAGTTTCCCAGGGGCTCCCGTCCGTACGGCCGGCCTCCCCGCCGTGCTCACTGCCATCCAGTCCCACGCGTCCCCCGTACGGGGCTTCGCACGTCTCTTCGACCGCCCCTGCGGGCCGCGCATGGCCGAAGCTGTCACATGTGACCTTCGTCCCCCCTGGCGTCCCCGTCCCAGCGCGCCCGACGCATGTCGAGCCGCGGTTCGCCGTCGCCGGTGAGCCTCAGCGGGGTGGCCTCGGCCCGGTAGTTCTCCAGCGCCCTGCGCTCGCTGCCGGGCAGCGGACGGCCGTCCGCCCGCACCACGCGCCACCAGGGCACCGCTCCCCCGTACAACGCCATGACGCGGCCCACTTGACGGGGTCCGCCCTCGCCGAGCCACTCCGCGATGTCGCCGTAGGTCATCACCCGGCCGGGCGGAATCCGCTCGGCCGCCTCCAGCACCCGCTCCGCGTACGCCGGCAGCTCTTCGCTCATTCGGCCCATGGTGCCGCACCGGACCGACAGGGGAGCGGCAAGCACGCGGAAGCCGGTGTTCCGCACCGGCTCGCACCCTGCTGCCCCCCACGGCCGTCGGTCCGTGCCACCATCTTCCGGGCGGTGACGCGTGATACGTGATCAAGAAGAGACGGAAGTGACGGGAAGGGAGCAGGGTGTGAGTCCTCCGGACGGCGCGGCGACGAACGACGGCGCGCGCCCAGACGAAGGCCCGCCACCGGGCCGCGAGGACATCCACGCGGACCTGCCGCCGGCCCCGTCCGCGCTGCAGAAGGCGGCCACGGAGGCCCCGGCCCCCGAGGCTCCGGCCCCGGCCATGACCCCGGCCGCGACTCCGGCCCAGGCCCCGGCCCCGGCCCCCCACGACCTCGAGACCCCGCACGGCCACACCCCCACGGCCGCCGACCAGGTCGAGGTGGACGAGCCGCTGCTCGCCGCCCGTGTGCACCGCCCCTCGGACCTCGTGCGCCTCCTCGTCGGGATCCTCGGCATCGCCGTGGTCCTCGGCATCGCCGCCTTCGCCCACGGCACCACCGCGGGTCTGGAGGCCGACATCAGCAACGGCACCGGGCAGGCGCCCGACGTGCTGATCAAGGTCGCCGGGCTGGTGTCGAGCATCGCGGTGCTCCTCGTCCCGGTGGCCTTCGCCATCGAGCGGCTGATCAAACGCGACGGACTGCGCATCGCCGACGGCGTGCTCGCCGCGGTCCTCGCGCACGGGGTCACCCTCGCCACCGACCTCTGGGTCTCCCAGGGGGCCCCCGAGACCATCCAGGAAGCCCTCACCCGCCCCACCGGGGCCGGCGGGGCCCTCACCGATCCGGTGCACGGGTACCTCGCGCCCGTGATCGCGTACATGACCGCCGTCGGGATGACCCGGCGCCCGCGCTGGCGCGTCGCGCTGTGGGTGGTCCTGCTGCTGGACGCCTTCGCGATGCTGGTCGGCGGCTACACCACTCCCTTCTCGATCATCCTGACCGTGCTGATCGGCTGGAGCGTCGCGTACGGAACCCTGTACGCGGTCGGCTCGCCGAACGTCCGCCCCACCGGGCAGAACCTCCTCGCGGGCCTGCGCCGGGTCGGCTTCCAGCCGGTCAGCGCGATGCGCGCGGAGTCCCCGGAAGGCGGCGACAGCACCGAGGTCAGCGACCGCGGGCGGCGCTACCACGTCACCCTGGAGGACGGCCCGCCGCTCGACGTCACCGTCGTGGACCGGGAGCAGCAGGCCCAGGGGTTCTACTACCGGGTCTGGCGCCGCCTCACGCTGCGCGGGATCACCACGCGGCGCAGTCTGCAGTCCCTGCGCCAGGCGCTGGAGCAGGAGGCGCTGCTCGCGTACGCGGCCATCGCCGCCGGAGCCAACGCGCCCAAGCTCATCGCCACCTCCGAGCTGGGTCCCGACGCCGTGATGCTCGTCTACGAGCACCTGGGCGGCCGGAGCCTGGACTCGCTGGCCGACGAGGAGATCACCGACGAGCTGAGCCGCAACGCCTGGGAGCAGGTACGGGCCCTGCAGTCCCGGCGGATCGCCCACCGGCGGCTCACCGGGGACGCCCTCGTGGTGGATCGTTCCGGCAGCGGCACCGGCGGCGACCCGGCCGCGGCCACCATCACCCTGACCGACCTGCGCGGCGGCGAGATCGCGGCCGGTGACCTCGTGCTGCGGATGGACATCGCGCAGCTGCTCACCACCCTCGGCCTACGGGTCGGCGCCGAGCGCTCGGTCGCCTCGGCGGTGTCGGTGCTCGGCCCGGACGCGGTGGCGGACTGCCTGCCGCTGCTCCAGCCGATCGCGCTGAGCCGCTCCACCCGGGCGACGCTGCGCAAGCTGGCGCGGGAGCGGGCGGACCGCGAGAGGGAAGCCGTACTGGAGTCCTCGCGGGCGGCGAAGGTGGCGCGCGGGGCCGACTCCGCCTCGTCCTCGGCGCGCTCCGCCGTCGACAAGGTCGAGAAGAAGGCCGAGAAGAAGGCCCTGGACGACGCGCTGGACGGGGCCCGCGAGGAGGATCTGCTGAGCCAGATCCGCCAGCAGGTGCTGCTGATCCGACCGCAGGCGCCGGTGGAACCGGCCCGGCTGGAGCGGATCCGGCCGCGCACCCTGGTGTCGTTCATCGCGGGCGCGTTCGGCGCGTACTTCCTGGTCACGCAGATCGCGCACGTCGAGTTCGACAAGACCATCGGCGACGTGCAGTGGGGCTGGGTCGGGGTGGCGCTCGCCTTCTCGGCGCTCACCTATTTCGCGGCGGCAATGAGCCTGCTGGGCTTCGTGCCCGAGCGGGTGTCGTTCCTGCGGACCGTAGTGGCCCAGGTCGCCGGATCCTTCGTGAAGCTGGTGGCTCCGGCCGCGGTCGGCGGGGTCGCGCTGAACACCCGCTTCCTGCAGCGGTCCGGCATCCGGCCGGGGCTCGCGGTGGCCAGCGTGGGCGCCTCGCAGCTCTTCGGGCTGGCGAGCCACATCCTGCTGCTGCTGTCCTTCGGCTATCTGACGGGGACCGAGAAGACTCCCGAGATGACCCCGTCGAGGACGGTCATCGCGGGTCTGCTGACGGTGGCCGTACTGGTGCTGGTGGTCACGGCCGTGCCCTTCCTGCGGAAGTTCGTGGCGACCCGGGTGCGGGCGCTGTTCGCGGGCGTGGTGCCGCGCATGCTGGACGTGCTCCAGCGGCCGCAGAAGCTGCTGACCGGCATCGGCGGGATGCTGCTGCTGACGGGCTGCTTCGTGATGTGCCTGGACGCCTCGATCCGCGCCTTCGGGGGCGGCGCGGACATCAGCTACGCGAGCATCGCGGTGGTCTTCCTGGCCGGCAACGCCCTGGGTTCGGCCGCGCCGACCCCGGGCGGCATCGGAGCGGTGGAGGGCGCGCTGACGCTGGGCCTGGTCGCGGCGGGGCTGGACGGCCAGGTGGCGTTCTCGGCGGTGCTGCTGTTCCGCGTGGTGACGTTCTGGCTGCCGGTGCTGCCGGGATGGATCTCCTTCAACTTCCTGACGCGCAAGGAAGCCATCTAGCCGCCCAGCCGTCCAGCCGCGCTAATCCCCTGGAGTCCGGTCGGCGGCCCTGCCTAGGGTGGCCGGATGAGCGAAATACAGGTCGTCACCGACCGGGGCGCATGGCGGGACGGCTTCGAGGAGCGGGTGCTCGCCGGGTACCGGGCCGCGGGGTGCTCGGAGCCCCTCTCCCGGGCCCTGCTGGAGCGGGCGCTGAGGGGTGTCGACGGCTGGGCCGTGGCCACGGACAGCGCCGGATGGATCGCGGTCGGGGTGTCCGAGGACAACGGGGCGACCGTGGGCCGGATCCACGACCTGACGGCGGAGCCGGGCCCGGCCGCGACGGCCGCCCGCGAGTGGGCCGAGCGCTGGTGCGCCGAGCGGGGCGCCGGGCGGGTGGAGGTCCGGCTCGCCGGCGCCGCCGACGGCGCGCACGCGGTCTTCGCCGACTACCGCGTGCGGGGCCAGAACCGGATGCGGGCCGCCGCCGAACGTCCGGCCCTGCCGCCGGGCCTCGCCGTACGCCCGCTCACCGAGGAGGAGTACCCCGGCTGGTACGCGGGCGAGGAGGCCGCCTACATCGCGGACATCCTCCGGGCCGGGGCCCTGACCCCGGAGCAGGCCAAGGCCAAGTCCGACGCGGACTTCGCCGAATCCCTCCCGCAGGGCTACCGCACCCCCGGGCACGCCTTCTACGCGATGGAGGCCGACGGGCAGGTGATCGGCACGGGCTGGGTGAACCACGGCTACCTGCCCGGCGTCACCTTCGGCTTCTCGCTGGAGGTGTACGAGGAGCACCGCGGCAAAGGGTACGGCCGGGCCGCGATGGCCGTCGGCGAGTGGGCCACCCGGCAGGGCGGCGACGAGGCGATGATGTTCAACGTCTTCGGCGGCAACGAGGTGGCGATGAGCCTGTACGACAGCACCGGCTTCGCCGTCCTGGACGAGTTCCGCTCGCTGCCCCTCCGCTGAAACGCGCCGCGGCCCCTCGCCGCGGCCCTCAGAAGATCAGCAGCAGCGAGGTCAGCAGCGCCGCCGATCCCACGATCTCGACGGCGCCGACCACCGCCACCTTCAGTCCGCGCCCGGGCAGCACGGCGGCCCGGGTCAGGTAGGCCGCGAAGGGCAGGGCCAGCCACGGGGAGAGGCAGGCCGCCAGGGCGGTGGCCACCGCATGGTAGGCCACCGAGCCGCGGTAGTACGTACGGGAGTTCCGCTCCCTGATCATCGTCTTCACGTACGGGACCGTGCCCGCGAAGTACAGCAGGCAGGCGGCGGCGGGCGCCCACGGCAGCCCGCCCCCGCCCAGCCGCGCGGCCACCAGCAGCATCCCGCACGCCGGGACCACCGCGGCCAGTCCGTTGGCCAGGTCCCGCTCGCGGTTCCGCCGCGCGAACCAGGAGTTCACGGCGACGAAGGGCGCCGCCGCCGCGCCCGCGAGCAGCAGCCAGGGGTGGAGCACCGCGAGCGGGATCCCCGCCAGGACGGTCGCCGCCCCGAGGACGAGCGCCGGGCGGACGTGCCGCCGCGCCACCGCCGGGCGCCCGGCGGCGACCCTGCGCAGACGCAGCCACTGCTGGGCGTGGAAGACCGCGGCGTAGCCGAGGAGCCAGGCCGCCAGGAGCAGGGCGTGCTGCCATCCGGGCCGCGGCGAGAGGAAGGCGCCCGCGAGGAAGGGCACCGTGAGCATCGCCCACGCCCCGTGCTGGTCCGGGATCCAGGAGCCCTTCTTCGGCGGCACGTTCCCCAGCCTTCCGGTAATTGGTATTCAGGCTCGTAATTTTCCGGCTGTGCACCGGAGTTGATTCATTCCAGCGTGACATCCACTCGACCTATGAAAGACCGGAATTAGGTCACGCCCGTACGGGACCTTTGTCATCGGATTCGCTTCCGCACCGGGCGTAGCGTCGTCTGCGGGTCATCTTGCCCGGACCCCACGCACCGCCTTTTCTTTCCGGCCTGGAGGGTCGCCTTGCACGAGCGCCACGTACGCGACGGACACCAGGACGCCGCCGAATCGCTGATCAGGGCGGGCAGCTTCTTCAGGACCGCGGAGGTCTCGGACGACCTGCGGACCGTCCACCACACCGGCGGCCGCGCCGCGGAGGCCTTCTACCGCGACCGGTGGAGCCACGACAAGGTCGTGTACTCGACCCACGGCGTGAACTGCACCGGCTCCTGCCGGTGGAAGGTCTACGTCAAGGACGGGATCATCACCTGGGAGACCCAGTCCACGGACTACCCCTCCGTGGGCCCGGACAGCCCCGAGTACGAGCCCCGCGGCTGCCCGCGCGGCGCCTCGTTCTCCTGGTACTCCTACTCCCCCACCCGGGTGCGCTACCCGTACGTGCGCGGCACCCTGCTGGAGATGTACCGCGAGGCCAAGGCGCGCCTCGGTGACCCGGTGGAGGCCTGGGCCGACATCCAGTCCGACCCGGTCCGCCGGCGTACGTACCAGCAGGCGCGCGGCAAGGGCGGGCTGGTGCGGGCGACGTGGGAGGAGGCGACGGAGATCGTCGCCGCCGCGCACGTGCACACGATCAAGGAGCACGGTCCGGACCGGGTCGCCGGCTTCTCGCCGATCCCGGCGATGTCGATGGCCTCGCACGCGGCCGGAGCCCGGTTCCACTCGCTCATCGGCGCGCCGATGCTGTCCTTCTACGACTGGTACGCCGACCTCCCGGTCGCCTCCCCGCAGGTCTTCGGGGACCAGACGGACGTCCCGGAGTCGGGCGACTGGTGGGACGCCGCGTACCTGATGATGTGGGGCTCGAACGTCCCCGTCACCCGCACCCCGGACGCCCACTGGATGGCCGAGGCCCGCTACCGCGGCCAGAAGGTCGTCACCGTTTCCCCGGACTACGCGGACAACACCAAATTCGCCGACGAATGGATGCACCCGCACCCCGGTACGGACGGTGCGCTGGCCCTCGCGATGGGCCACGTCATCCTCAAGGAATTCTTCGTCGACAAGCAGACCCCCTTCTTCACGGATTACGTCCGCCGGTACACGGACCTTCCCTTCCTGGTTTCCCTCACCGAAACCGAACAGGGCCTGGTTCCGGGCAAATTCGTCACCGCCGCCGACCTCGGCCAGGAGACGGAGAACGCCCAGTGGAAGACCGTGCTGGTCGACGACGCGACCGGCGAGACCGTGGTGCCGAACGGGTCGCTCGGCCACCGCTGGGGCAAGAACGAGAAGCCCGAGTGGAACCTCGACCTCGGTGACACCGTTCCCCGGCTGACCTTCCACGGCACCGCCGACGAGAGCGTGGAGATCGTCCTGCCCCGCTTCGAGGACGACGAGCGGGGCGGTACGATCCGCCGCGGCGTGCCCGTACGGCGACTGGGCGGCAAGCTCGTCACCACGGTCTTCGACCTGATGCTGGCCCAGTACGGGGTCGGCCGCGAGGGCCTGCCCGGCGTGTGGCCCACCGGCTACGAGGACGCGAGCGCCCCGGGCACCCCCGGCTGGCAGGAGTCGCTGACCTCGGTCCCGGCGGCCCAGGCGGCGCGCGTGGCGCGGGAGTTCGCGCAGACGGCCGAGCAGTCCGAGGGCCGCTGCATGATCCTGATGGGGGCGGGCACCAACCACTGGTTCCACTCCGAGACCATCTACCGCTCCTTCCTGGCCCTGCTCACCCTCACCGGCTGCCAGGGCCGCAACGGCGGCGGCTGGGGCCACTACGTCGGCCAGGAGAAGTGCCGCCCGGTCACCGGCTGGGCGACGCTGGCCGCCGCCTCCGACTGGTCGCGCCCGCCGCGTCAGATGATCGGCGCGGCCTGGTTCTACCTGCACACCGACCAGTGGCGCTACGACACCCTGCCGGCGGAGGCGCTCGCCTCCCCGCTGGCCAAGGGCGCCTTCGAGGGCATGACGGGCTCGGACTGCCTGGCGGCGAGCACCCGGATGGGCTGGATGCCCTCGTACCCGACCTTCGACCGCAACCCGCTGGAGCTGGGCGAGGCCGAGGACCCGGTGGCCTCCGCCGTCGAGCAGCTCAAGAGCGGCGAGCTCGGTTTCGCCGGCGAGGACCCGGACGCCCCGCACAACTGGCCGCGCGTGCTCAACGTATGGCGGGCCAACCTGCTGGGCTCCAGCTCCAAGGGCAACGAGTACTTCCTCAAGCACCTGCTGGGCACCCACTCCAACCTGCCCGAGGACGGGCCGCGCTGCACGCCCAAGGACGTGACGTACCGGGAGGAGGACGTGGAGGGCAAGCTCGACCTGCTCATGTCCATGGACTTCCGGATGACGTCCACGACGCTGCTCTCCGACGTGGTGTTCCCGGCGGCCACCTGGTACGAGAAGCACGACCTGTCCTCCACGGACATGCACCCCTTCCTGCACGCCTTCACCCCGGCCGTGGACCCGCCGTGGCAGGCGCGCTCCGACTACGACGCCTTCAAGGGGCTGGCCGAGCGCTTCGGCGAGCTCGCGAAGACCCACCTGGGCGTGCGCAAGGACCTGGTCGCCACCGCCCTCCAGCACGACACCCCGGGCGGTGAGATGGCGCAGCCCGGCGGGGTCGCGCTGGACTGGTCGAAGGGCGAGTGCGAGCCCGTACCGGGCCGGACCATGTACAACCTGGCGGTCGTGGAGCGTGACTACGGGGCGGTCGGGAGCAAGTTCGCCGCGCTCGGCCCGCTCGTCGACAAGCTGGGCGTGACCACCAAGGCGGTCACCTTCGACGTGGCCGAGGAGATCGCCTACCTCGGTGCGAAGAACGGCACGGTGCGCGGCGGCGTCGCCGACGGCCGTCCGCGCCTGGAGACCGCGCAGCAGGCCTGCGAGGCGATCCTCTCGCTGTCCGGCACCAGCAACGGCCGGTTGGCCACGCAGGGGTTCGAGACCCTGGAGAAGAAGGTCGGCACCCCGATGGCCCACCTGGCCGCCGAGGCCGAGGGCAAGCGGATCACCTTCGCCGACACCCAGGCCCGCCCCGTCCCGGTGATCACCTCGCCGGAGTGGTCGGGCTCCGAGTCCGGCGGGCGCCGGTACACGGCCTTCACGATCAACACCGAGCACCTCAAGCCCTGGCACACCCTCACCGGCCGCCAGCACTTCTTCATCGACCACGACTGGCTGCACGAGGTCGGGGAGTCCCTCCCCGTCTACAAGCCGCCGCTGAACATGCACACCCTCTACGGGGAGCCCGAGCTCGGCACCGTGGACGAGAAGGCGAAGTCGGTGGCCGTGCGGTACCTGACCCCGCACAACAAGTGGGCGATCCACAGCCAGTACCAGGACAACCTCTACATGATGACCCTGGGCCGCGGCGGCCAGACGGTGTGGATGTCCCCGCAGGACGCCGACGCCATCGGGGTCGCGGACAACGACTGGATCGAGGCGGTCAACCGCAACGGCGTGATCACCGCCCGCGCGATCGTCTCCCACAAGATGCCGCCCGGCACGGTGTACATGAACCACGCGCAGGAGCGCACGGTCGGCGTCCCCAAGACGGAGAAGACCGGCCGCCGCGGCGGCATTCACAACTCCCTGACCCGGGTGATGCTCAAGCCCACCCACCTCATCGGCGGTTACGCCCAGCTGACCTGGGCCTTCAACTACCTCGGCCCGACCGGCAACCAGCGCGACGAGGTGACGGTCATCCGCCGCCGCGACCAGAAGGTGGAGTTCTAACAACATGCGCGTGATGGCACAGGTCGCGATGGTCATGAACCTCGACAAGTGCATCGGCTGCCACACCTGCTCGGTCACCTGCAAGCAGGCGTGGACCAACCGGCAGGGCACCGAGTACGTCTGGTTCAACAACGTCGAAACCCTCCCCGGCCAGGGTTACCCGCGCCGCTGGGAGGACCAGGAGAAGTGGAAGGGCGGCTGGGAGCGCACCCGCTCCGGCAAGCTCCGCCTCAAGGCGGGCGGCCGCCTCGCCAAGCTGGGCAAGATCTTCGCGAACCCGGACCTGCCGGAGATCGACGACTACTACCAGCCCTGGACCTACGAGTACAAGAACCTCACCGAGGCCCCGGCGGGCGACGACATGCCCACCGCCCGGCCCGTCTCCCAGCTCACCGGCGAGCCCATCGACAAGATCGAGTGGGGTCCGAACTGGGACGACAACCTCGGCGGCGCGCCCACGCACGCCCCGCAGGACCCGATGATCGAGAAGATCCGCGACGAGGTCGGCGAGAAGATCCGCTTCGAGTTCGAGCAGAGCTTCATGTTCTACCTCCCGCGCGTCTGCGAGCACTGCCTCAACCCCGCGTGCGTCTCCTCCTGCCCCTCCGGCGCGATGTACAAGCGCGAGGAGGACGGCATCGTCCTGGTCGACCAGGACCAGTGCCGCGGCTGGCGGATGTGCGTGACCGGATGCCCGTACAAGAAGGTGTACTTCAACCACCAGACCGGCAAGGCCGAGAAGTGCACCTTCTGCTTCCCGCGCATCGAGGTCGGCATGCCGACCGTGTGCTCGGAGACCTGCGTGGGCCGGATGCGCTACCTCGGCGTGATGCTCTACGACGCCGACAAGGTGGCCGAGGCCGCCGCCGTCGAGGACGAGCACGATCTGTACCCCTCCCAGGTGGAGTGCTTCCTGGACCCCTCGGACCCCGCCGTGATCGCCGCCGCCCGCGCGGCCGGCATCACCGACGAGTGGCTCGACGCGGCCCGCAACTCCCCGGTCTACGACCTGATCGCCACCTACCAGGTCGCCCTCCCGCTCCACCCGGAGTACCGGACGATGCCGATGGTCTGGTACGTCCCGCCGCTCTCCCCCGTCGTCGAGGCGGTCGCCGCCACCGGCAGCGACGGCGAGGACGCCGGGAACCTGTTCGGCGCCATCGAGTCCCTGCGCATCCCCGTCGAGTACCTCGCCGCCGTGCTCACCGCCGGCGACACCGTGCCGGTGGAGGCGGTGCTGCGCCGGATGGCCGCGATGCGCGCCTACATGCGCCGGGTCAACCTGGGCGAGGAGCGGGACGAGTCGATCGCGAACGCCGTCGGGCTGTCCGGGCAGGAGATGGAGGACATGTTCCGGCTCCTGGCCATCGCCAAGATCGAGGACCGCTTCGTCATCCCCAGCGCCGCCCGCGCCGACGCCGACGCGCTCGCCGAATCCCACCCGCTGAACGACGTGGATCAGGGCTGCCCCGTCGGCGCGCTGCCCGAACCCCGGGTGATGCTCAATCTCGGTGATACGAGGAGGCGTCCGTGATCCGGCAGCCGATGAGTGGCGATGCACTGGTACGGCTGGTCGCGGGCTGCGTGCTGCAGTACCCCGGCGACTACTTCCACGACGAACTCCCGCGGCTCCGTGCGGCCCTCGCCGGGGCGCCCGCCGAACCGGCCCGACTCCTCGGGGCGTTCCTCGACGAGGCCGCGGTGCAGACCCCGATCGAGCTGTGCTCCCAGTACACCTCGACCTTCGACACCCGCAACCGGCGCTGCCTCTACCTCACCTGGTGGGTCGACGGCGACACCCGCCGGCGCGGGCTGTCCCTGGTCCGGCTGAAGCGGATCTACCGGGACTTCGGGCTGGAGTTCGCAGCTACGGAACTGCCCGACTTCCTGCCGGTGGCCCTGGAGTTCGCCGCCCGCGAGGAGGAGGCCGGCACCGAGCTGCTCCAGGAGCACCGGGCCGGGCTGGAGCTGCTGCGGCTGGCGCTCACCGAGTCCGGGTCCCCGTACGCCCGGGTCCTCGAGGCCGTCTGCGCGACCCTGCCCGGGCCCTCCCCCGAGACCAAGGCGGAGGCGAAGGCCCTCGCGCGGAACGGGCCGCCGCAGGAGCTGGTGGGCGCGGGCTCGGCGCTGGAGCCCTTCGGGCCGGGCCTCGACATGCCCGCCGACTTCCCGTCGGCCACTCCGACCGACCTCCCCTGGCCCACGACGGCTGCCCGAGCCGCTGCGGCCGCCTCCGAAAGGATGCCCGCCTGATGGACCTCCTCCTGTGGGGCGTACTCCCGTACGTCTCGATCGCCCTGCTGATCGCGGGCACGGTCTGGCGGGCCCGCTTCGACAAGTTCGGCTGGACCACGCACTCCTCGCAGCTGCACGAGTCGCGGCTGCTGCGCATCGGCTCGCCGCTCTTCCACTTCGGCATGCTCTTCGTGGTCCTGGGCCACGTCGTGGGTCTGCTCGTCCCGAAGAGCTGGACCGACGCCGTGGGCGTGAGCGACCACGCCTACCACCTGATCGCACTGGGCACCGGCACGCTCACGGGCGTCGCCGCCGCCGCGGGCATCGGCATCCTCGTCTACCGGCGCTTCAAGGTGCCGGCCGTGCGCAGGGCGACGCTGCGCAGCGACCACCTGATGTACTCGTTCCTGCTCGGCGCGATGGTGCTCGGGCTGACGGCCACGATGCTCAACTCGGCCGGGATGATGGACGGGTACAACTACCGCGACGGCATCTCGCTCTGGTTCCGCAGCCTGTTCACCTTCACCCCGGACTACCACCTGATGGCGGCGGCCCCGCTCGCCTTCAAGATCCACATCGTCTTCGGCTTCGTCCTGTTCGCGCTGATCCCGTACTCGCGCCTGGTGCACATGTTCTCGGTGCCGCTGAAGTACCTGTTCCGGCCGTACGTGGTCTACCGCAAGCGGGACCCGAAGCAGCTGGCCAACCGCGCGAGCAAGCGCGGCTGGGAGCGTGTCTCGTGAATCCCCGCACGGATCGCACCGACCGCACCGACCGCGCCGGTTCCCGCCCCGGTCCCGCGCATCCCCGCCCCGCCCACAGCGTCGTCCGCAGCCCCCGCCACGCGGTCTCCGACCGGCCCTTCATCGTCATCTGGGAGGCCACCCGGGCCTGCCCGCTGGCCTGTCTGCACTGCCGGGCCGAGGCGCAGACCCTGCGCCACCCCGAGGAGCTCGACGGGGCGGACGCCCGCCGGGTGATGGACCAGATCGCCGCCTTCGGCAAGCCCAGCCCGCTCTTCGTGATCACCGGCGGGGACCCCTTCCAGCGCTCCGACCTCACCGACCTGGTCGCGTACGGGACCTCGCTCGGCCTGCGGGTCGCGGTGTCCCCGTCGGGTACGCCGACGCTGACCCGGGAGAACCTCGTAGCGGTGCGGGAAGCGGGAGCCATCGCGCTCTCGCTCTCCCTGGACGGTTCGACGGCCGAGCGGCACGACGCCTTCCGCGGGGTGCCCGGGGTCTACGACTGGACGCTGGAGGGCTGGCGGGCCGCCCGCGAGCTCGGGCTCAAGGTGCAGATCAACACCACGGTCACCCGCGACAGCCTGGAGGACCTGGCCGACATCGCCGCGCTGGTCAAGCGCGAGGGCGCGATGCTCTGGTCGGGCTTCGTGCTGGTCCCGACCGGGCGCGGGGAACAGCTGGACTCCCTGACCGCCGCGGAGATCGAGGACGTCCTGCACTTCCTGTACGACTGCGGGGCGGTGATGGCCACCAAGACCACGGAGGGCCACCACTTCCGGCGGGTCGTCCTGCAGCGCACCGTCCTGGACGCGCGCGGCGAGAAGCCCGTCCTGGGCGCCCTGTACGAGCGCCTCTCGGCCCGCGCCCTCGAGCTGGGCGTCTTCGACGGGGAGCGGCGGGCCGTGCGCCGGCCGCCCATGGACGTCTCCTCGGGCCGCGGCTTCGTCTTCATCTCGCACACCGGCGAGGTGCACCCCAGCGGCTTCCTGCCCCTCTCGGCGGGCAACGTGAAGAACCACCCGCTGACCGAGATCTACCGGGGCTCGGCGCTCTTCACCCAGCTCCGCGACCCGTCGCTGCTGCGCGGGAAGTGCGGGGCGTGCGAGTTCAAGACGGTGTGCGGGGGGTCGCGCTCACGGGCGTACGGCTTCACGCGCGACGTGCTGGAAGCGGACCCGTACTGCGCGTACGAGCCCGGCAGCTTCCCGTATCAGGAGGAGATCAGGGCTCTGGCCGAAAGCATGAGGCGCTGAACCACTCCGCTCACATAAGTTTCATGTGGGAATATATCGACCACGGCCGCGGCCACGGGAGAACACAATGCGTTCAGTGATCGTCATCGGTGGCGGGATCAGTGGTCTGGCCGCCGCGTGGCAGTTGCGCGGCCAGGCCGACGTGACCGTCCTGGAGAGCCACGCCAAGGTGGGCGGAAAGCTCCGGACCGGCACCATCGCCGGCATCACCGTCGACGAGGGCGCCGAGTCCCTCATGGCCCTGCGCCCGGAGGCCGTGGAACTGGCCGCCGCCGTCGGCCTCGGCGAGGCCCTCTGCGATCCCGCCAAGGCCGCCACCACCATCTGGACCAACGGCGCCCTGCGCCCGCTGCCCGCCGGACACGTGATGGGCGTCCCCACCGACCCCTCCGCGCTGGTCGGCACCGGACTGCTCTCCCCCGAGGGCGTCGCACGGGTCGCCGCCGAGGAGACCCTCCCCGCCACCCCGCTCACCGAGGACTGCTCGGTCACCGAGTACCTGGCCGGCCGCTTCGGCCAGGAGGCCGTGGACCGGCTCATCGAACCCATGCTGGGCGGCGTCTACGCCGGCCTCGCCGACCGGCTCTCGCTGCGCGCGGCCATGCCCCGCATCGCGGCCCTCGCCGAGCAAGGCACCCCGCTCCTCCCGGCCCTGCGCCGGATGCGCGCGGCGGGCGCACCCCGTTCGGGGGCCGTGGCCGTCCAGGGCGTCGTCGGCGGCACCGGGCGCTTCCCGGCGGCCGTCGCGGAAGCCTGCGGAGCCCGCATCCTCACCGGGACGACCGCCCGCTCGCTCCAGCAGAGCGCGGGCGGCCGCTGGCGCGTCCAGGCGATGACCGGCGACGGCGCGCTGACCATGGAGGCCGACGCGGTGATCCTCGCCCTGCCCGCCTTCGCGGCGGCGGAGCTGCTGCGCCCGCACTCCCCGCTCGCCGAGGCCGAGCTCTCCTCGATCCCGCACGCCTCGACGGCCGTCATCACCATGGCCTTCTCCCGCGCCCAGGCCCACTTCCTCCCCCAGGGCAACGGCTTCCTGGTCCCGCCGGTCGACGGGCACACCCTGAAGGCCGCCTCCTTCCTCTCCAACAAGTGGTCCTGGCTGCACGACTCGGCCCCCGAGACGTTCGTGCTCCGCGCCTCCATCGGCCGCATCGGCGAGGACGAGCTGCTCAGCCGCCCCGACCGCCACCTGGTCCGCTCGGCCATCGCCGAACTCCACCACGCGGTGGGCCCCATGGGCGAACCCCTGGCCACCCGCGTCACCCGCTGGGACCGGGGCCTGCCCCAGTACGGCGTCGGGCACCGCGAGCGCGTCGCCCGCATCCGCGAGGCCGCCGGGAAGCTCCCCGGCATCGCCCTGTGCGGAGCGGCGTACGAGGGCGTGGGCGTGGCCGCCTGCGTCGCGACGGGGCGCGCGGCGGCGAAGCAGATCCTGGCCCAGCCGTAGGTCCCAGCCGCAGGGCCGCCCGGTCCTCGTTCGTATCGGGCGGGTATCGGCGGACGCTCGGCTCTCCATCCGTTCGACCCCCGGGGCCGTGGCCTGCGCGTTCGCGCCTGCCACGGCCCTATCGTTCTTCACAGGTACCCGTCCGCCGAACAGGAGTCCTCCTAGGTGTCCTCCCCCGCCCCGGCTCCCGCCTCCCCGCGGCCCGTCCGCGTGCTGCTGGTGGAGGACGACGAGCTGATGCGCCGCTCGTTCACCGTCTCCCTGGAGCGCTACGGGTACACCGTGCGGGCCGCCGCCGACGGACTCACCGGCCTCGAGAACTTCCGCGACGAGGACTTCGACCTGCTGATCCTCGACGTGATGCTGCCCGGCCTCGACGGGATCGGGCTGTGCCGCAAGGTCCGGGAGACCAGCCTGGTCCCGGTCCTGATGATGTCGGCGCGCGGCGACGGGCTGGACATCGTCGCCGGTCTGGAGGCCGGGGCCGACGACTACGTGGTCAAGCCCGTGGACACCAACGTGCTCGTGGCCCGCATCCGCTCACTGCTGCGGCGCGCCACCTACGCCCCCGCCGCGGCGGCGGCCGGCCAGCCCGCGGCCGACACGGCGGGACCGTCCGAGGGCGAGCTGCTGACCTTCGGGGACCTGACCATCCACACCGGCGGCCTGGACGTGGCCGTCGGCGGAACCCCGGTGGCGCTCACCCCGACCGAGCTGAAGCTGCTGCTGGAGTTCGCCGCGCACCCGGGCATCGTGCTGGAGCGCCACACCCTGCTGCGCAACGTCTGGGACTACGGCTGGGACGGCGACAGCCGGGTCGTGGACCTGTGCGTGCAGCGGCTGCGCGGCAAGCTCGGCCGGGACCGGATCGAAACGGTCCGCGGTTTCGGCTACAAGCTCAGGCGTTGAGCCCGGTGCCCGCCTTCGAGCAGCCGCGGCGGCCCCGGGTGACCCTGCACTGGAAGATCGCCGCTCTGGCCGCGGCCACGGCCTGCCTGGTCGCACTGGTGGTGGGCCTGCTGGTGCACGTCTGGACCAAGCACGACATCCGGCACCGGGCCGAACGGCAGGCCCGCGACGACGTGATCTCGGCGACGGACGTCTACCGCCGGTCGGGGGCCCTCACGAGCGACGCCCGCCTCGACCCGGCCGACCTCCCCTACGCGCTGAGCAAGCCCATCGACGACGACCCGCACGTGTCCTACGGCGGGAACGTCCCCGGCAGCACGGACCCGACCGTCTGGGGCGCCCAGCGGGTCAGCGGTCCCGGCAGCCCCGTGCTGGCCGTCCAGATCACCAACTACACCGAGTTCCGCGAGCTCCACCGGCTCGACCTGACCATGGCGGTGGCCTCGCTGATCGCCCTCGCGGTCATCACCCCCCTGGCGGCCTTCGGGGCCGAGGTGCTGGGCCGCCGGATGCGGCGGGTCTCCGAGACCGCGGTCCGGATCTCCGCCGGGGACCTGGACGCCCGTACCGGACCCACCAGGGGCGGCGACGAGGTGGCCGACATCGCCGTGGCCGTCGACCGCATGGCCGACACCCTCAGCCGGCGCCTGCGCGACGAGCGCCGGTTCACCGCCGACGTGGCCCACGAACTGCGCACGCCCGTCGGCGGCCTGCTCGTCACCGCCGACCTGCTCCCGCCCGGGGAGACCGAGGACCTGCTCCGGGCCCGCGTACGCGATCTGCGCGGCCTCGTCGAGGACCTGCTGGAGATCTCCCGGCTCGACGCGGGCGCCGAACTCCCGGTCCACGCCCGGGTTCCGCTCGGCGCGGTCGTGGCCGAGGCGGTGACGCGCACCGGCCTGACCACCGAGGTCGACGTCACGGGGCAGGGCGAGCACGTGGAGACCGACCCGCGCCGCCTCGAGCGGATCGTCGGCAACCTCGTCGTCAACGCCCACCGGCACGGGAAGGGCCCGGTACGGGTCACGGTCGAGGACCGTACGGTGGTCGTACGCGACCACGGCCCCGGCTTCCCCCCGCACCTGCTGCGCGACGGCCCGCGCCGCTTCCAGACGGGCGCGGCGGAGCGCGGTACGGGCCACGGCCTGGGCCTCACCATCGCCGTGGGCCAGGCCCGGGTGCTCGGCGCCGAACTCCGCTTCAGCAACGCCCCGGACGGCGGCGCCGTGGCCGTCCTGCGCCTGCCGGCCTGACCGGCCCTCTAGGCGGCCGGGCAGCCGGGCAGCGCCCGATGGCTACAAGATCGATACAGACCGGAGCGGCCCCCGATACCCCGTGGCCCGGGCCGCCGATACCTCCCCCCGACACCCTTCGGAGTGCAGTTCCCGCACCCGAAGAGGAGTCCCCGTGACCGCCGCCCCCCTTGCCCCGCACCCGCACCACGCGCCGACCGGCATCGCGGCCGCCACCACCGGCCTCTCGAAGGTCTACGGCACCGGGGACACCCGGGTCGTCGCCCTCGACGGGGTCGACATCGCCTTCCGCGAGGGCGAGTTCACCGCGATCATGGGCCCCTCCGGCTGCGGCAAGTCCACGCTCATGCACTGCGCCGCCGGGCTCGACTCCTTCACCTCGGGCTCCGTCCGCATCGGCACCACCGAGCTGGGCTCCCTGAAGGACGAGCAGCTGACCCGGCTGCGCCGCGACCGGATCGGCTTCATCTTCCAGGCGTTCAACCTGCTGCCGACGCTGACCGCGCTGGAGAACATCACCCTGCCGCTGACCATCGCCGGCCGGAAGCCCGACCGGCAGTGGCTGGACCACGTGGTGTCGATGACCGGACTCGCCGACCGGCTCTCGCACCGCCCGGCCCAGCTCTCCGGCGGGCAGCAGCAGCGCGTGGCGGTGGCCCGGGCCCTGGTCTCCCGGCCCGCGATCATCTTCGGCGACGAGCCCACCGGAAACCTCGACTCCCGTGCCGGAGCCGAAGTCCTGGGCTTCCTGCGCAGTTCCGTGCGCGAGCTGGGCCAGACCGTGGTCATGGTCACCCATGACCCGGTCGCCGCCTCCTACGCCGACCGCGTGGTCTTCCTCTCCGACGGCCACCTCGTCGACGAGATGGCACGGCCCACCGCGGAGCGGGTCCTGGACCGGATGAAGGCGTTCGACGCGCGCTCGCGCACGAGCTGACCCCTCCGCGCCCCCGCACCGAACCAGCCGCCCGCCCGCTCCCCCGGGCCCGCCCCTCCAGGATCCGCATCCCATGTTCCGTACCGCCCTGCGCAACGTGCTCGCGCACAAGGCCCGCCTGCTGATGACCGTGTTCGCGGTCATGCTCGGCGTCACCTTCGTCACCGGCAGCCTCGTCTACGGCGACAGCCAGAAGCAGGCCAACACCGACCGGGCGAGCGCCGGCTACGACCGCATCTCCCTCAACGTCTCGCCCAACGGCGTTCCGGGCGGCCCGCCCGGCACCCTCGACGCCCGTACGGCGGCCGCCCTGGCCGAGGTCCCCGGCGTCGCCGCCGCGGCGGGCCGGGTCAGCGGCTTCGCCGCCGTCGCCGACCCCGAGGGCCGGCTGCTGGGCAGCGCCGACTTCCGCAAGGGCGGCAACTTCGCCCCGGCCAAGGACGGAAAGGACCCCGCCTACGCCTTCAAGGAGGGATCCGGCCCGGTCAACGCCAAGTCCGTCGCCCTCGACGAGGCCTCCGCGGCCAAGGGCGGCTACCGCATCGGTGACAGCGTGCGCATCGGTACGAGCACCGGCGCCGAGTCCTACCGGCTCAGCGGCGTCTTCCACACCGATGCCTCGAAGCTCTCCCCCGGCGGCAGTCTGGCGCTGTTCGACAACGCCACGGCCCAGCGGCTGTACCTCGAACCCGGCCACTACACCGACATCGAGATCACGGCCGCACCCGGCACCGACGTGACCGAGCTCCTCGGCCGGGTCCAGGCGGTGATCCCCAAGGACTCCACCGCGGTCACCGGCGCCCAGCTCGCCCGGATCCAGGCGAACATGGCCTCCACCGGCAGCGACACCATGAGCCAGATCATGGTGGGCTTCGCCGCGGTCGCCCTGTTCGTGGCCACCTTCCTGATCTCCAACACCTTCACGATGCTGGTCTCCCGCCGCACCCGTGAGCTGGCCCTGATGCGGGCCGTCGGCGCCACCCGCAAGCAGGTCCGCCGGATCCTGCTCACCGAGTCCGTCCTCGTCGGCCTGATCTCCTCCGTGGCCGGCATCGTGGCCGGCACCGGGGTCGCCGCCCTGCTCCAGGCCCTCTTCTCCTCCGCCGAGAGCCCGGACGCCCCGCTGACCCTGCTGCCCTCCACGGTGATCATCGCGCTGCTGGTCGGCACCGCCCTGCCCGTGATCGCCGCCTGGGTGCCGGTCCGCCGCGCCATGGCCATCCCGCCCGTCGCAGCCCTCGGCGCCGCCGAGCCCGCCGCGCCCGCGCGGGCCGGGTCCCTGCGCACCGGGATCGGCGCCGCCCTCCTGCTCACGGGAACGGCCATGACCCTGTACGGAGCCCTCACGGCGTCGGACACCAAGGACGCCCGGACCGTCATCGCCCTCGGCGCGGCCTTCACCCTGACCGGCGCGCTCGCGCTCATCCCGCTGCTGTCCCGGCCGTTCACCGCCCTGCTCCGCCCGCTGCTGCTCCGCTTCAGCCCGGTGCACGGCGACCTCGCCGCCCGCAACACCGTGCGCGACCCCCGGCGTACGGGCGCCACGGCCTCGGCGCTCGCCATCGCGCTCGCGCTCGCCTCGGGCCTGTCCGTCCTCGGCGCCTCCGCCACCCAGTACCTCGACGGCGCGACCACCCGCGACATCACCGGCGACTACCTGGTGCAGGCCCCCTCGGGCGGGCAGCGGATGACCCCCGCCACCGCCGAGCCCCTCAAGAAGCTGTCGGGCGCCACCTTCAGCCCGCTCAACCAGTCCACCGAGTACCGGATCGGCGGCGTCCCCTCCGTCCTGACCGGCGTCGACCCCGCCGCCATCGGCCGGCTGCTGCGCTACGAGGTGACCTCGGGCTCCCTCGACAGCCTCGGCCAGGGCAAGGTCGCCGTCGCCGACTACAAGGCGCGGGCCAACGGCTGGAAGGTCGGCCAGAGCCTCCCCGTGAAGCGGCTGGACCAGCAGGGCGAGGTCACCATCGGTGCGATCTACCACGCGGAGGAGCAGAGCAAGGTGCTGCCCAGCATCACCGCACCCGACTCCCTGGTCGCCCGCTTCGACTCCACCCCGCACACCGACGCGATCGTCGTGGCCACCGCGGGCGGACCCGGCCGGGCCCAGCTCGCGAGCGTGGTCAAGGCGCTCGGCGACAACCCCGCCCTGTCCGTCCTCGACAAGGAGGCCATCCGGGCCGAGGACACCAGCGGCATCGGCGACCAGCTCGACATCTTCTACGCGATGCTCAGCATGGCCCTGGTGATCGCCGCCCTGGGCATCGCCAACACCCTCGCGATGTCCGTGCTCGAACGCCGCAAGGAGATCGGCACGCTCCGCGCCCTCGGCCTGGACCGCGCCGGAGTGACCCGGATGATCCGCATCGAGGCCCTGCTCGTCGGCGCCCTCGGCGCGGCCGTCGGCACGGTCATGGGCGTCTTCATGGGCTGGGCCCTCGGCAACACCCTCCAGGAGAGCGTCGCCGGATACGCGCTGGTCATCCCCTGGGGACAGCTGGCCCTCGGGGTGCTGCTCGCCCTGGCGGGCGCCCTGCTCGCCTCCCTCTGGCCGGCCCGCCGGGCCGCCGGCGTCGACATCCCCGCCGCCACGGCCGCCCAGTGACCGCTCGCGCGCCCCGCCCCCACACGGCCCGTATGACCCGGATGGGTCAGCGCGGGGGCGGGGCGCGCGACACGCGCACAGGATGAAGACATGCCCACACACGCCTTGCGGGTCGCCGCTGCCGCCGCCACCGCCGCCGCACTGCTCGCCACCAGTGCCTGTTCCGACGGTGGAGGCAAGGAGAAGAGGGGCAAGGACGGCGCCGCGCAGGGCATCAAGAAGCCCAAGTGGGGCGAGTGCCAGGCCCCCACCCCCGCCGAGGGAGTCGGGCAGGTCCCCGGCAAGGACTGGCAGTGCGCCGTCCTCGACGTGCCCCTCGACTACGCCGAGCCGGAGGGGGAGACGATCCCGCTGGCCCTGATCCGGGCGAAGGCCCGCGACAAGGACAAGCGGATCGGCTCGCTCGTCTTCAACTTCGGCGGCCCCGGCGGCTCCGGCATCAGCACCCTGCCCGGTGCGGCGAAGGACTACGGCGCCCTGCGCGAGCGGTACGACCTGGTCAGCTTCGACCCGCGCGGGGTCGGCCGCAGCGCGCCCGTGCTGTGCGAGGACGACAAGCAGCTGGACGCGTACTACTACGCCGCCGACTCCAGCCCCTCGACCCCGGAGGAGGAGAAGCAGTTCCTCGCCACCTCCAAGAAGTACAAGGAAGCCTGCGAGGCGAAGTCCGGCAAGGTGCTGCCCCACGTCGGCACCGAGAACGCGGCCCGGGACCTGGACCGGCTCCGCCAGGCCCTCGGCGACGAGAAGCTGAACTACTTCGGCATCTCCTACGGCACCGAGCTGGGCGGGGTCTACGCCCACCTCTTCCCCAAGAACGTCGGCCGGGCCGTCTTCGACGCCGTGGTCGACCCGACCAAGAACTCCGAAGAGGGCGCCCTCGGCCAGGCCAAGGGCTTCCAGCTCGCGCTCGACAACTTCGCCCAGGACTGCGTGAACCGCGGCGACTCCTGCCAGTTGCAGGGCAGCACCGTCAAGGAGATCGAGGCGAACATCATCAAGCTCCAGAAGGAGCTGGCGGTCAAGCCCATCCCCGGCTCCGGCGACCGGCTGCTCACGGAGGACTCCGCGACCAACGGCATCGCCTTCGCCCTGTACTCCAAGGAGGCCTGGCCCCTGCTGGAACAGGGCCTGGACGAGGCCGACGGCGGCCAGGGGCAGCTGCTGCTCGCCATGTCCGACGCGCTGAACGGCCGCGACCCGAAGGGCACTTACAGCAACATCGGATCGGCCAACACCGCCATCAGCTGTGCCGATTCCAAGGACCGGTACACCCTCGCCCAGACCAAGGCGAAGCTGCCGGAGTTCCGCGCCGCCTCGCCCGTCTTCGGGGACTTCCTCGGCTGGGCCATGATGGGCTGCACCGACTGGCCCGTCGCCGGCGCCTGGAACACCCCGGACGTCTCCGCCCCCGGCTCGGCGCCGATCCTGGTGATCGGCAACACCGGTGACCCGGCGACCCCGTACGAGGGCGCCCGCAAGATGGTGGAGCGGCTCGGCCCCGGGGTCGGCGTGGAGCTCACCTTCAAGGGCGAGGGGCACGGCGCCTACAACAGCGGCGACCCGTGCGTGCAGCAGGCCGTGAACTCCTACCTGCTCGACGGAAAGGTGCCCGGCGCGGGCACGGTCTGCACGGCGTCGAAGTCTCCGACGCCGACCGCGCCCGTCTAGACCCCGCAAGCACGCCGGAACACGCCGAAGGGGCCGTACCTCGCGCGAGCGAGGGACGGCCCCTTCGGGTGACTGCCAGTGGACCGGCTGCTAGTAGACCGGCTTCTCGGGCTCGATCTGGTGGACCCAGCCGATGACGCCGCCGCCGACGTGGACCGCGTCCGCGAAGCCCGCGGACTTCAGGACCGCGAGGACCTCCGCACTGCGGACACCCGTCTTGCAGTGCAAGACGATGCGCTTGTCCTGCGGCAGGTCCTGGAGGGCGGTGCCCATCAGGAACTCGCCCTTGGGGATCAGCTTCGCGCCGGGGATCGAGACGATCTCGTACTCGTTGATCTCACGGACGTCGATGATCTCGATCGGCTCGTCGTTGTCGATCCACTCCTTGAGCTGCTTGGGAGTGATCGTCGAGCCGAGCGCGGCCTCCTGGGCCTCCTCCGACACGACGCCGCAGAAGGCCTCGTAGTCGATGAGCTCGGTGACGGTCGCGTTCGGACCGCAGACCGCGCAGTCGGGGTCCTTGCGGACCTTGACCTGGCGGTACTGCATCTCCAGGGCGTCGTAGATCATCAGCCGGCCGACCAGCGACTCGCCGACGCCCGTGAGGACCTTGATGGCCTCGGTGACCTGGATGGACCCGATGGACGCGCAGAGCACGCCCAGCACGCCGCCCTCGGCGCAGCTCGGGACCATGCCCGGCGGGGGCGGCTCCGGGTAGAGGCAGCGGTAGCACGGACCGTGCTCGGACCAGAAGACCGAGGCCTGACCGTCGAAGCGGTAGATCGAGCCCCAGACGTACGGCTTGTTCAGCAGCACGCAGGCGTCGTTCACGAGGTAACGCGTGGCGAAGTTGTCCGTGCCGTCGACGATGAGGTCGTACTGGCTGAAGATCTCCATCACGTTGTCGGCTTCGAGCCGCTCTTCGTGAAGGACCACGTTCACGTACGGGTTGATGCCCAGCACGCTGTCGCGGGCCGACTCGGCCTTGGAACGGCCGATGTCCGCCTGGCTGTGGATGATCTGGCGCTGGAGGTTCGACTCGTCGACCTCGTCGAACTCCACGATGCCCAGCGTGCCGACACCGGCCGCGGCCAGGTACATGAGGGCGGGCGAGCCGAGGCCGCCCGCGCCCACGGCCAGCACCTTGGCGTTCTTCAGGCGCTTCTGGCCGTCCATCCCCACGTCGGGGATGATCAGGTGGCGGGAGTACCGACGGACCTCGTCAACGGTGAGCTCAGCAGCTGGCTCTACCAGGGGTGGCAGCGACACGGGGACTCCGTAGATGATTAAGTCTTAACGGTGGTTCTTCCCGTAACACTGCCACGCCCTCCTTCATTCCGAGACACCCGGTCCGATCCGCGAGACGATTTCGTCCCAGTACCCGGGCATCGACGCCCAGGGATCCCGGTCCGCGGCCCCGCGCCGGTCGGTGAACCAGATGGTCCCCGCACCCTGCCAGCGGGCGATCCGCAGCGCCTCCTCCAGGTGCGTGCGCGGTACTCCGTGCACGAGGTGGCAGAACGTCTCCGGCGGATGGTCCGCCGTCCACTCCGCCACCTGCGACCAGCGGTAGTCGGTCCAGGTACCGGAGAAGGTGACCAGTTGGTCGGCGGTCTCCGTGTACCCCTCGTAGGGATGGGTGCCGTGCCCGAGGACGATCCGCAGGCCGTCCCCGAGCCCCCGCAGGGTCTCCGCGACCCGGCGTACGGAGTCCAGTTCCGCCTTCCCGGCCGGGGCGTCCGCGAGGTAGAAGCCGTCGGCCCCGTACCAGTCCCGGAAGCGGTGGGCGTCGGAGACGAGCTCCCCGAAGGACCGCTCACCGTCTCGCATCGCGAGATGCCCGAGGACCGCCCCGCCCGAGCCGCGGAGCTTCGCGGCGGCCTCCGTGCAGTGCGGGTCGGGTCGGCCGCCCGGCCCGTCCGTGACGTTGAGGACGGCCCAGTGCAGCGGGGTGCCGGGCCGGGTCAGCTCGGCCCACTCCACCGGGGCCAGCAGCGGATGCGCGTACCCGGGTACCCCCAAACCGAGCCGGCCCGCCTCGGTGGCCGCCTGGCCGGCGGCCGACGGGGTGGTCAGATGCGGCACGCCGCCTCCATCCAGATGTCCGCGAGGGACTCCTCCAGGTTGATCCGCGGCCGCCAGCCGAGCCGGTCGCGGGCGGTACGGACGTCCGCCTGCTGCCAGGCTCCGCAGCCGTCCGGGTAGGGGTACGGCGGCTGGGCCGTCGCGGCGGCGAGCTGCTCGGCCGTGGCCTCGGAGCGCGGGGAGCCGATGGCGGCGAGCCCGGCGGGCCGCCCGGGGTGCCCGTGCGCCTGCGGGTGCTGGGCGTGCTGTCCGTGCTGCGGTACGTCGATCTCGTGCAGCGAGCCTCCGTACCCCGCGACCCGCGCCAGCACGGCGGCCGCGTCGCGCAGCCGGACCGCCCGGCCGGTGCCGATGTTGACGACGCCCTGGGCCGCCGACAGCGAGGCGGCGTGCACCGCCCGCGCCACGTCCCGTACGTCGACGAAGTCGCGCTGGACGCCGAGCCCGCTGAGCTTGAGCTCGCCGTCCCCGGACTGCATCGCGCGCCGCATGGCCTCGGCGAGCCGGCCGAGGGGGGATCCGGCGGGGGTGCCGGGGCCGACGGGCGAGAAGACCCGCAGCACGACGGCGTCCAGCCCGGAGCCGAGCACGAGCTCGGTGGCGGCCAGTTTGCTGACTCCGTACGGCCCTCCCGGTCTGGGCACGGCGTCCTCGGCCGTGGAGGACCCGGGCTGGCTCGGCCCGTACTCGGCGGCGCAGCCGAGCTGGACGAGCCGGGCGCCGCAGCCGCTGCGGCGCAGCGATTCGCAGATCGTGGCGACGGCGACGGTGTTGTGCCGGGTGAGCTCGCGGGCGCCGCCCCGGGTGGCTCCGGCGCAGTTGATGACCACGCCCGGGTGGACGGCGTCGAGGAACCGGGTGAGCGCCCCGGGGCTGCCGGTGGCGAGGTCGAAGCGGACGTCGGCGTCGTCGCCGCGGCCGAGCGCGGTGAGCTGGACCGCGGGGTCGGCGAGCAGCCGGTCCGCGACGTAGCGCCCGAGGTATCCGTTGGCTCCGATCAGCAACACCCTCATCGCGCGGCCCCTTGGTTGGTTGGCTGGCCGGTCATGTCCCTGTTTCTCCTTGCTGGATGGGTGGATCGGGGTGGTAGGGGGTACGGCGCTTCGGTGTCTGCTTCCGAAGGTTTCAGGGCCGCTGCGCGTGCGCGGATGCCCGCGACAGCGCGAGGACGGCGGGTACGAGCACTCCCACCGCGGCGGCGAACGGCGCCGCCGGGACGGGGAGCAGGGCGAGTACGAGGGCCAGGGCCGCCGCGAGGGCTCCGCGGGGGGCTCCGTGACCGAGCAGCAGCCGGGTCAGGAAGAGCAGCACCGCGAGCGGTACGGCCACCGCCGGCGGGGCCCCGGCCAGGACGGCCGCTCCCGCTGCGGCCGCGGTGTACAGCGCGAGCGTCCCGAGGAGCAGCGGTCTCACCCCGTCGGCGAAGTCCTCCAGGGCCCTGCTCCCGGCGAGCCTGCGCCGGGCGCGGGCCGCGAAGACGGAGCCGGCCAGGTGTCCCGGGGCGGCGGCCACGGCCAGCGCGACGCCGAGCGGGGTGCCGTGGCGGTGCACGGCCCAGCCGAGGGCGGCGGCGGCCAGCAGGTACACGGCGGCGGGGAACCGGCCCCCGGCGGCCCGGCCGGGCCGGCCGAGCGCGGCCACGGTGACGAGCACCGCCAGCGCTCCGGCCCAGGGCACCCCGGCGGCGGCCGCGCCGAGGGCGAGGGCCCCGGGCAGCAGCGCGTAGCCGAAGCCCCGTACGGCCCTGGCGTGGACGGGGATCCCGGCCGGCGGGGCGGGCGGGGCGCCGTCGCGGGCGGTCCGGGCGTAGAGCTCCTCCGCGAGGGAGAAGACGTCCCGGTGGCGGAACCGGGCGGCGGTGCGGTCGGTGATGCCGTGCGCCTCCAGCCCGGCGGCGATCTCCAGCGGGTCCACGGCGTGCTCGCAGAGCTCCCGGTGGCGGTGGAGCAGCGCCTTGACGGGATCCCCGCCGGAGCGGGCCCTGCGGGGCGGGGGCGGGGGCGGGTCCAGGGAGGGGACGGCTTCGTCCAGGGGCACGGTCACGCGGAGGCCTCCGAACCGGCGGTGTGCGCGGCCCGCGCGGCGGGCACCATGACGCGGTCCGCGCCCGGGCGGGAGCCGTCGGCGGGGCCGGGGGCCGCGCCCGGGTCCGGCGGCGCACCCGGGTCCGGGGGCGCGTCGGCGGCGCCCTCCGGGGCCGGTGCGTCGGCCGGGCCGGGGGCCGGGCCCTCGGAAGCGGCGGGCGACGGGGGCACGGGCACGGGGTGGGGGGTGGCCCAGGTCGGGGTGGCCCAGTGGCCCGGGACCCGGGCCTCGGGCGGCTGCTCGAAGGGCACCCCGGCGTCGTCGGGCCGGGCCGGGCCGTGGGCCAGGAGCCGCAGGTAGGAGTCCTCGAAGGCGGCGACGTTCTGCTCGACGGTGAAGAGTTCGAGGGCCCGTGCCCGGGCGGCCGACCCGAGCCGCTGCGCCCGCTCGGGGTCCCGCAGCAGCGTGACGCAGGCCTCGGCGAGCGCACGCGGATTGCGCGGCGGCACCACGAGCCCGGTCCCGCCGATCACCTCGACGACGGCGCCGACGTCGGTGGAGACCGTGGCGCGGCCGCAGAACATGGCCTCCGCCAGGGTGATGGGGAAGCCCTCGATGACGGAGGAGAGCACCACCACCCGCCCGGAGCCGTACGCGTCGGCCGGTGACGGCACGTCGGGTCCGCCGATCTCCTCGAAGGTGACCGGGTTCTCGCCGACCGCGTGCGCGTCGGCGGCCTCGTCGGGGAAGAGCTGAGCGGCGAGCGAGCGGCAGTCGGCCAGGTAGCCGTGGCCGACCGCCTGGTCGCCCGATCCGCCCGCGGTCGCGAAGATCCGCAGCCGTGCGTGCGGTTCGGCCCTGCGCACCTCGGCGAAGGCGTGCAGCAGGGCGATCAGGTCCTTGGCGGGGTCCACCCGGCCGACCCAGACGAGCGTGTGCGGGTCCCCGCACGCCGGGTCCTCGCCCACCGCGGCGAATCGGTCCGCCTCCATCCCGGGGTAGACCGTGCGCAGCCGCTCGCGGGAGGCCCCGCATCGTTCCTGCCAGCGCCGGGCGTGCGCGTTGCCGGGGGTGAGCAGGTCGGCCTGGGCGTAGATCTCGCCGGCCAGCCGGGTGTGGAACGCCGCGAGCAGGGCCCGTACGGCGGGCCGCTCGTCCCGGGCGGACTGCGCGAGGTAGTGGGCCCGGAGCTGGACCCCGTACTCGGTGACCAGGAGCGGCACTCCGAAGAAGCGTTTGGCCAGGAGCCCGGGGAGCGCCGCCACCCCGCCCGCGGCCGCGTGGCAGACGTCGACCTCGCGCAGGTCCTCGTACCAGTCCAGGGACAACGGCCGCAGCATCCGCTCCAGTTCGTCCACGAACTCCAGCAGGTCCGCGACCTGCGCCCGCTGCACTTCCCTGCTCGCCTCCGGGGCGCGGCAGGCGGACTCCACCGCCCGTACGGCCGTCTCGGAGCGCAGTGCCGCGTACAGCCCGCCCTGGTCCGAGGCGAGGGCGGCCAGCCCGTACAGCCCGTCCGCGAACCGCGCGGGGTCGGCTCCGCAGATCCCGCGGACCAGCTCCGTGAAGGCGGCGGCGAAGCGACGGCGCTCGCGGCGCCGGTAGCTGCGCCCGTCGTCGGCCGGCGCCCACAGCGGGGCGGTCCGCACCCGGGTGACGTGGGAGGGCAGCGGCACCCGGCCGCGCTCCTCCTGTTCGGCGCTGCGGCTCAGGGCGTAGAGCTCGAACTCGTGCTGGGGAAGCCCGCGCACGAGCCGGTCGCACCAGAGCCTCGCTTCCCCCGTGGCATACGGATAACCACCTTCCGTGAGCAGTCCGATCCGCACGAGTGGCACCCCCGATCTCCCGTTTCAGGCGGTCTCCGTCGGTCCGGCGACCCGCCGGATACGAACTCAAGCGGATATGCCGAAGGCGCGACGGACGGTTGTCCGTCGCGCCACCGGAAGGGGTGAAGAGTCGTAACTTTCCCGTACGGTTCGCGTTCGAGCACGCTAAGAACTACTGAGGACCGGTCTACGAGGCCCCCGCGAGGACTCCCTCCGAGCGGCGCCGGCCGAGCCGGCGGCCGGCGGCCAGGGCGGGATCGAGGGACGGTACGGCGGCCAGCAGCTCCCGGGTGTAGGCGTGCGCCGGCCGGTCGTAGACCTCGTCGACGGGGCCCTCCTCCACGATCACCCCGCCGCGCATGACGGCGACCCGGTCGCTCACCTGGCGCACCACCGCGAGGTCGTGCGCGATGAAGACGAGCGCGATGCCGAGCTCCTGCTGGAGCTCCGCCAGCAGGGCGGTGACCTGCGCCTGCGTGGTCACGTCGAGGGCCGAGACGGGCTCGTCGCAGACGATCAGCCGGGGCCTGGGCGCGAGCGCCCGGGCGATGCCGACGCGCTGGCGCTGGCCTCCGCTGAACTCGTGCGGGTACCGGTCGTAGTGCGCCTCCTCCAGCCCCACCCGGACCAGCAGTTCGCCGACCCGGGCCCGGATCGCCGACCGGTCCCGCTCCCCCGCCGCGCGCAGCGGGTCCGCGATGGACTCGCCGACGGAGCGGCGCGGGTTGAGGGAGGACACCGGGTCCTGGAACACCATCTGCACCCCGGGCACCACCCCGGCGCTCTCGGCCCCGTCCCGCCGGACCTGCCCGGAGCTGGGCTCCAGCAGCCCGACGAGCATCCGCCCGAGCGTGCTCTTGCCGCTGCCGCTCTCCCCGACGATCCCCAGCGTCTCCCCGCCCCGCACGGCGAGCGACACCCCACCCACGGCCTCCACCCGCCGCTTCCCGCGGCCGAACTCCTTCCGGAGCGAGAAGGCCTCGACGACGGGGAAATCCAGCCCCGTCCGGGTGCCCCTCCCAGCGGTAGCTGGGGGAGTTTGAGGCGCGGGCACGGGCAGTGCCCGTGCAGCCCCCGGCCGGGGCACCCGCACGGCGTCGAGCCGCGGCACCGCCGCCAGCAGCGCCGCGGTGTACGGATCGGCCGGAGCCGACAGCACGGACTCCACCGGGCCCCGCTCCACCACCGCCCCGTCCCGCATCACGAGCACCGCGTCCACGTTCTCCGCCGCGACCCCCACGTCATGCGTGACCAGCAGCAGCCCGAGCCGGCGCTCCTCCCGCAGCCCGTGCAGCAGGTCGAGGATCTGCGCCTGGACGGTGACGTCCAGCGCCGTGGTCGGCTCGTCCGCGATCAGCAGCTTCGGTTCGCACGCCAACGCCATGGCGATCAGGGCCCGTTGCCGCATGCCCCCGCTGAACTCGTGCGGCCGCGCCCGGGAGCGGCGTACCGCGTCGGGTATGCCCACCCGGTCGAGCACCGCCACCGCCCGGGCCCGGGCCGCACGCCGCGATACGGGAGCGTGTACCCGGTACACCTCGGCGATCTGGTCACCGATGGCGTAGTACGGGTCCAGGGAGCTCAGCGGGTCCTGGAAGACCATCGCGGCGACGGCCCCGCGCAGCTCCCTCAGCTGCCCCGCCGAGGCCGTGCCCACGTCGGTGCCGCCGACCCGGACGGTGCCGCCGAGCCGCACGCCGGTCCCATGGTGCAGCCCCAACAGAGCTGCCGCGACAGTCGACTTGCCGCTTCCCGACTCCCCCACGATGCCCAGCGCACGGCCGGGCTCCAGGGTGAAGGACACCCCGTCGACGGCCCGTACGTACTCCCCCGGCCGGCCGACCGGGAACTCGACGGTGAGGCCGGTGACGTCCACCAGCGGAGCGTGCGTCACGACAGAACCACCCTTCGGTCCGCGACGGCGTACAGCACGTCCGCGACGACGCCCGCGAGCACGACGGCCGCGCCGATCGCGAGCACGACGCCCACCACCACGGGCAGGTCCACCACCCGTACGCCGTCGATGAGGGTCTTGCCGAGTCCGGGGATCCCGAACAGCGACTCGGTCAGCACGGCGCCGCCGACCATCGTGCCGAAGTCCACGGCGCTGAGCGCGATCACCGGGGCCACCGCGCCCCGCACGGCGTGCCGGGTCACGATGGCCCGCTCCCCCACCCCGTAGGCGCGGAAGGTGCGGATGTGGTCCTCGGCGAGCGTCTCCAGGGTGGAACTGCGGCTCAGCCGGGCGTACTTGGCGCTCTCGAAGAAGCCGAGGGTCACCCAGGGCAGCAGCATGTTCCACGCCCACTGCTCGGGGTCCTCGCCGAGCGGTACGTAGGTCGGGAAGGGCAGCCACTGGAGGTAGGCGCAGACGGCCATGAGCAGCAGCAGCCCGAGGATGAAGACGGGGGTGCCGGTGGCGGCGAGGGTGAGCACGGTCAGTGCCCGCTCCGTGAACCCGCCGCGGCGCAGCGCGGACAGCAGTCCGGTGCCGACGCCGATCACGAGCCAGATCACCAGCGCGCCCAGCGCCAGCGACAGGGTCGCGGGGAGCCGCTCCAGCAGCAGCTCGGTGACCTGCTGGTCGTTCTGGTACGAGAATCCGAGGCAGGGCGCGTCGCAGTGCAGGACGATCCCGGCGCCGCCGGAGGAGTCCCGGCCCACCAGCAGTCCCTGGAGGAAGTGCAGGTACTGCGCGACCACCGACTCGTTCAGCCCGAGCTGTTCGCGCACCTGGGCGATCTGCGCCGGGTTGCAGCGCTCCCCGCAGGCGAGGCGGGCGGGGTCGCCGGGGGCGAGGTAGAACAGGGCGTAGATCACGACGGACAGCGTGAGCAGCACGAGCAGTGCGCCGCCGGTCCGTTTGAGCACGAAGCGGGTCACGCCTTGCGCTCCTTTCTGGTGCCGACCCGCAGCCGCGAGTCCTCGCGCGGGTCGAGGGCCGTACGGACGGCGTCGCCGAGCACCGTGAAGGCGAGCACGGTGACGAAGAGCAGTCCGGCGGGGAGCAGGACGTAGGTGGGGTCGGCGCGGAACCAGGTCTGGGCGCTGGACAGCATCTGTCCCCACGAGGGGGTGGGCGGTTTCACGCCGACCCCGAGGAAGGACAGCGAGGCCTCGACCACCATGGCGGTGGGCACCTTGATCGCGGCGAGGGTGATGACGGGCGCGGCCAGCGAGGGCAGCAGCTCCCGGCGGGCGATCCGCAGGGTGCCGTTGCCGGAGAGCCGCGCGGCGTCCACGAAGTCCAGCTCCTTGAGGGAGAGGGTCTGGGCGCGCACCATCCGGGCGACGCCGCCCCAGTCGAGCAGCCCGATGACGAGGATCAGCAGCAGCGGCCGCGGGAACCCGGCCGGGACGATCGCGGTGAGGGCGATGGCGATCACCAGCAGGGGCAGGGCGATCATCACGTCGGTGAACCGGCTGACGACCTGGCCCGCGAACCGGCCGCCGAGGGCGGCGGCGAGTCCGACGCCCACGCCCACGAGGATCTGGACGAAGGTGGCGCCGAGCGCGACGAGCAGGGAGATCCGGGCCCCGTAGAGCAGCCGGGTGAACAGGTCGCGGCCGGTGCCCGGTTCGACGCCGAGCCAGTGCTCGCCGGAGATCCCGCCGAAGGAGCCGAGCGGGACGCCCCCTCGCGCGGAGTCGACGAGCTCGTCGTGGTAGGCGTTCGGGTCCTGGCCGGTGAGGTGGGCGAACAGCGGCGCGGTGAGGGCGAGCAGGACGAGCAGCGCGAGGACGGCGGCCGCGGCCACGGCCGAGGGCCGGGTCCGCAGCCGCCGCCAGACCTGCCGGTCGGCGGCCGGGCCCGGGGCGCTGACCCCGGGCCCGGCCGCCGACTGCTGGGCGAGGAGCGTCACTTGACCGAGACCTGCGAGATGTCGAGGACGCCGGTCCAGTCGCTGATGACGACGTTCTTGACGTCCTTGCCGACGAGCCGCTTGTAGACCGGGTGGAAGAGCGGTACGTCGAGCGCCTGCTCGCCGATCTTCTTGTCGAGGGCGCCCCAGCGCTTGCCGGCCGCCGCGAGGTCGGTCAGCTTGGCGATCTCGTCGATCTCGGCGTTGACGGCCGGGTCGTTGAGCTGGGCGTGGTTGTAGTTGCTGCCGTTGGTGACGATCTGCCGGCCGTCGTAGATCGGCGCGAGGAAGGGGGCGCCGGAGGGCCAGTCGGCGCCCCAGCGGGAGAGGAAGAAGCCGGGGGTGTTCTTGACGTCCCAGCGCTTCTCGTTGAAGGCGTTGTTCTCCAGCCCCTCCAGCTTGACGGTGATCCCGGCGGCCGCGAGGCCCTGCTGCACGGCGGTGGCGACCTCGGGGCTGGTCTGCCGGTTCTGGGCGTTGGAGTGGGTGAGCGTGATGGTCAGCCCGTCCTTGTAGCCCGCCTCGGCCAGCAGCTCCTTGGCCTTGGCCGGGTCTCCGGTCTTGCCGGCCGGGAAGTGGTCGTACGGGGCGAAGCCGAAGGCCTCCTGCTCGGGCAGGAAGGTGGTGGCGGGCTCGGCGAGGGCGGATCCGCCGGCCGCGTTGATCACGCTGGTGCGGTTGATCGCGTAGGAGATGGCCTGGCGGACCTTCGGGTTGTCGAAGGGGGCGACCTTCGGGTTGAAGGCGAGGTAGTTGACGTAGCCGAAGTGCCCGGTGCCGACGCGCGCGCTCAACTGCTTGTCGCCCCCGATCTGCGCGAGTTCGGCCGGTCCGAGGTTGGTGTCGGTGGTGACGGCGGCCGCGTCGGCGCCGGAGCTGGTGGACAGGCGCTGGTTGATGACCGCCGCGTCGAGCCCGGAGCGGACGTCGATCTTGTCCGGGTAGGCCTTGCGCTCCTCGTCGGTCTTCTCGTCCCAGTTCTCGTTGCGCTCCAGGGTGAGGTGTTCGCCGTCGTTGTCGTTCTTGACGACCTTGTACGGGCCGGAGGAGACGGGGTGCTCCTCGTACTTGACCCCGGTGTCCTTGGCCTTGGGCACGGGCGCGAACTGTGTCTGCGTCGCGAGGAAGGGGAACTCCCCCTCGGGCTTGCGGAGTTTGAAGACGATCGTCTTCGCGTCGGGCACGACGATCGAGTCGAGCCCCTTGCCGCCGTCCTTGTACGGGCCCTCGTACGACTCCCCGCCGACCAGCCAGTCGCGCAGGTACGGGGCTCCGCCCGACAGCTCGGCGGCGAAGGACCGCTCGATGCCGTACTTGATGTCGGCGGTGGTGATGGGCGAGCCGTCCTCGTACTTCAGCCCGTCCTTGAGCGTGTACGTCCACTCGGTGGCGTCGGCGTTGGGCTTGCCGAGGTCGGTGGCCAGGTCGGGCACCACCTTGGCGCCGGCCGGGCCCGCCTCGCGGTTGCGGGTGGTGAGCGTGCGGAAGACGAGCGAGGGGACGTTGCCGCCGCCGGAGGTGTACAGGCGGGCCGGGTCGAAGTCGGTCTGCGGCTCGTTGTTGAGGACGGTCAGGGTGCCGCCCTTCTGCGGGGCGGCCCCGGCGGCGCCCGGCTTGTCACCGGCGGATGCCTTGTCCGCGCCGTCCTTGGGCCCGCAGGCGGCGGCGCCCCCGGCCAGGACGACACTGACGGCGACCGCGGCCACGCGGCGCGATATGAGGGACTGACGGGCCATGGGAAAGGGACCTCTCGGGCGGGAAGGGAAGTGAAGGAGATACCGAAAAGGCCACGCGAGGGGCAGCGGTCCACGTCGGAGCGGTCGGCGGCGTGCCGACGGCGGGGACGGAAGAGCGGAAGAAGCCGCACCTGCGGGCTGGAAGCCCCGGGCGCGGCGGAACAACGGAGAAAAGAAGAAGTCGCGCGCTCAGGGAGGCGTCAGCGACAGAGGATGTCAGCCACGCTGTGCGCGGTCACACCAAGCAGCGCCAGCTCAATGGCGGCGCTCGCGGTGGTGGTGTGGAAGTGCGACATGCGGAGAACAATGACCGACCATCGAACAATTTGTCAAAGCGCTTGATCAATTCCCGGGATACACCCAGGGGTTGGGTTTGCAGTGGATGCCGTTGATGTCCAGGGACTTCGTCTGCTGCTGCATGATCGGGGCGAGCGCGCCCGCCGTCTGGCAGCTCACGTGTCCGTGGCCGAGCCGGTGGCCGACCTCGTGGTTGATCAGCATCTGGCGGTAGGCGAACATCTGGTCCGCGCCGAAGGTCGCCGAGCCCTGCGCCCAGCGGTACGCGTTGATCATCACGCGGTCGGTCGACGCGGAGTCGCAGGAGACGTTGTCGATGGTGGTGTCGAGTCCGGACTTCTTGCACCAGACCCCGGTGGTCCCGGGGCTCGCGAGGGTGATCACGAAATCGGCCTCGCCGCCCGGCACCCGCTCGAAGGTCTTCGTACCGCCGTGGCCCCAGCTCCGGTCGTCGTTCAGCGTGCGCTGCACGGCCTCGGCGAACAGCTGCGCGTCGAGGCCGAGCCCCTGCTCCACGTCGACGCGGTAGCGGACCACCTTCCCCTTGCCGGGCGCCTTCGCCACACCGGGCACGGTGTCGAAGGCGCCGGGGCCGCGCAGCTTCTCGTCGATCGGGAACTGCTGCGCCATCTTCTGGTCGTACGAGAGCTCCGGCGCGGCCTGGAGCGCCGCGGAGGCGTCCGGGGTGGGCCGGTCGTCGGAGCGGGAGGCGGCGTTGCCCTGGGCGGTGTGGCTGTTGCCGTCGTCGGCGGCGCGCAGGGTGTTCTTGCCACTGTCGCTCTCGGAGGCCGCCTGGCCCGCGACGATGACGGCGAGCGCGACGGTGACCGCCGCGGCGGCCATCCCGGCGTACGTACGGCCCTTGCCGCCGCGCCCGGCCGCCGACGGCGCCTCCTGAGCCTCCCGCGCCTCTTCGGCGGGGGTGACGACCGGCGCGCGCGGCGCGGGGATCCGGCGGTACGCGCCGCTGGTGGTGAAGGGGTCCTCGGGGAAGACGTCCCCGGCGAAGGCGTCCTCGGGAAAGACGTCCGCGGCGACCGGGACCCCGCGGAAGGAGCCCGTCGTGGCGAAGACGTCCTCGTGGACCGGGACGATCCTGCGGTGCGAACCCGTCGCGGTCATCGGCGAGTCCGCGCCGCCCCGCGGGAAGCCGGCCGCGGGGGTGCCGTGACTCGAGGTGTCGTAGACCGGGGTGCCATGACCCGGGGTGCCGTAGACCGGGATGCCACGGCCCGACGTGTCGTAGACCGGGATGCCACGGCCCGAAGTGTCGTAGACCGGGGTGCCGTGACCCGGAGTTTCGTAGACCGGGATGCCGTGACCCGAGGTGTCGAAGACCGGGATGCCGTGACCCGAGGTGTCATAGACCGGGGTGCCGTGACCCGGAGTTTCGTGGACCGGCATGCCATGACTCGAAGTGTCATAGACCGGCATGCCATGACCCGAAGTGTCGTAGACCGGCATGCCATGACCCGAAGTGTCATAGACCGGCATGCCATGACCCGAGGTGTCGTAGACCGGCGTGCCGTGACCCGGCGTGCCGTGGTCCGTGGCCGGCGGGCGGGTGCGCGGGGCGCCGCGCCAGTCCCCGTAGGTCACACCGGTACCGGAGGTCGTGCCCCAGGCTCCGCCGGGCTCGTGCTGTTCGGGGTGGCCGCCGCGCGCGCCGGACACCGGCTCGCGGCGCGTCGGGGCCGCCTGCCCGCGGGGGGCGGCGGCCGGTTCGGCCCACCCGGCCGGGGCCGGGGCGGCGGCCCGGGCGCCGGCCTGTTCGGCCGGCTGCGGATGGCCTGAGCCGGGGCCGGGAGCCCGGCCGGGCTCCTTGCGACTATGTCGTCCCACGTCGTCAGCCCTTGCCGTCCTCGTCGGTTTTCTCGGTGTGCGCGGCGTGCGCGGTGCGCCCCGCCACGGCCGCGTCCGCCGCGCCCGGGTCCGGCTCGGCGCCGCGCCCGTCGGCGGAGGCGTCCAGCAGCTCCCGGAACGCGGCCGCGACCACGTCGGGGTACTCCATCATCGCCACGTGTCCGGCCTCCGGCAGGGACAGCAGCCGCGAACCCCGGTAGGCCGCGGCGGCCTTGCGCGCCATACGGTACGAGACGAGCTGGTCCCGGCCACCGTAGACCAACAGGGTCGGCGCGAGTACCCGCTGCGCCTGGCGCCACAGTCCGTGCTGCCCACCGAGGGTGTACGCGTCGACGATGCCGCGCGAGGAACGCGTCATCGCGTCCCAGAAGTACGGCAGCGCGAGCCGGCGTTCCATTTCCTCGACGGCCGCCTCGAACACCTCGGGCTTCACCCGTGAGGGGTCCCCGTACAACAGGTCCGTCAGCCCCCGGGTGCGCCGCTCGGCGCTCAGATCGCGGGTGAGCCGGTCGAGGAGCCCGGCCATGCCGGGTACGGCGAGCAGCGCGGTCGGCACCGCCGACTTCTGCACGCGCAGTTCGGGCAGGGCCGGGGAGACCAGCGTCAACGTGCGCACCAGGTCGGGCCGGACGGCCGCGACCCGGGTGGAGACGGCCCCGCCGAGGGAGTTCCCGAACAGGTGCACCGGTCCGCGTCCGGCGGCGTCGAGGTGGCGGATGACGGCGCGCGCGAGTCCGGTGACGGAGTAGTCCCGGTCGGCGGGCGGCGGGGACCAGCCGAAGCCGGGCAGGTCCAGGGCCTCGCCGTCGACGGAATCGGCCAGCCGCGCCATGAGCGCGGACCAGTTCTGCGAGGACCCGCCGAGCCCGTGGACGAACAGCGCTGCCGGCAGGCCGGCACGGAGCGCGGGGCGTACCCGTACGTTCATTTCCAGCCCGGGCAGCCGGTCGGTGCGCAGCTGCTCCCCCTCGGCCAGTCGCACGGCTCCCACCTGGGAGGACTGGCCGGAAGACGAGGGGTCGGCGGACCGCACACCCGGCAGCTCGGTCGAAGACATGGGGCAATGTTACGAGACGATCACGCGACTCCTCTTGTGTTCGCGGTCACAGACGCTTGCGGAACCGCCTAGCGGGGTATGCGCGATCCTCCTAGGCTCGTAAGTGGAAAGTGGAAAGGGGTGCTCCATGACTGTCGACCCTGCGGAACCGGACACCTTCCAGTCAGAGCTCGGGGAAACCCTCGATGTGGAAGCCCCCGAGGCGGACGCGGCGGAGCAGCACGCGGAGTTGACTCCGGTCGAGGACGATCCGCTCACCCCCGTGGGCCAGCGCGAAGCCTCCGACGGTGACGCCGCCGAGCAGACCCGGGTGGTGACCCTGGACGAGGACGATTACCGCTGAGCCAGCGCTGACCAGCATCTCCAAGGGGTAACCGGCGGTCCGTACCGCGAGAAAACTCGGCTTGAACCCTCCAGATTCGGTTACCGAAAAGTACGATGGCCGCGCGACGCAAGGCGCACTGTGTTCTAAAGAAAGTGGGAGGCGGCGTGACAGCCATCGAGCAGACCGAGGCAGCGCGTCCGCGGGGCACGCGACTTCCGCGCCGGGCCCGGCGCAACCAGCTCCTGGGCGCCGCCCAGGAGGTCTTCGTCGCGCAGGGTTATCACGCGGCGGCCATGGACGACATCGCGGAGCGTGCCGGAGTCAGCAAGCCGGTGCTCTACCAGCACTTCCCCGGCAAGCTCGACCTCTACCTGGCGCTCCTGGACCAGCACTGCGAGGCCCTGTTGCTCGCCGTGCGCACCGCGCTCGCGTCGACGAACGACAACAAGATGCGCGTCGCCGCGACGATGGACGCCTACTTCGCGTACGTCGAGGACGAGGGCGGCGCCTTCCGGCTCGTCTTCGAGTCGGACCTGACCAACGAGCCGGCGGTGCGCGAGCGCGTCGACCGCGTCTCGCTGCAGTGCGCCGAGGCCATCTCGGAGGTCATCGCCGAGGACACCGGCCTGTCGAAGGACGAGTCGATGCTGCTGGCCGTGGGCCTGGGCGGAGTCTCCCAGGTCGTGGCCCGGTACTGGCTCTCCAGCGAGAGCCCGGTCGCCCGGGACACCGCGGTGGGGCTGCTGACCTCGCTGGCCTGGCGCGGAATCGCCGGCTTCCCGCTGCACCCGACGGACGTCTGAGCTGCGCCGGCCCGGCATTCCGGGCCGGCCGCGGCGGCCCCCACCGGTCTGACCGGCGGCTGTTCGCTGCGAGCGTTTTCGCCGCGCGGCGGACAGGTCCCCTCTCCGGGCTAATGTGGACCGGGTAACGGCGCGGCTGATCGCGCGAACCGGACCGTCGGAGGGACAAGGCCGTGGAGGTCAAGATCGGCGTGCAGCACGCACCCCGGGAGATCGTGCTCGAGAGCGACCTGAGTGCCGAGGAGCTGGAGAGCATCGTCACCGCCGCCCTGTCCGGCTCGGCGCCGCTGCTGAGCCTCACGGACATCAAGGGCCGCAAGGTCCTGGTGCCGTCCGAGCGCCTGTCGTACGTCGACCTGGGCGAGCCCAGCGTGCGCAAGGTCGGCTTCGGCGCGCTCTGAGCCGAGCGGCTCCGAGAAGCATCCCGAAGTACCCGGCAGCACCCGGAAGTACCGAGAACGGCCCGGCGGACCACTCCGCCGGGCCGTTTCCGTTTCCTCCGCTTCGGGTAGGACCGGAGTAAGACACGCTGCCCGTTCGCCCCGGTACGTCCGTCGTCTGAGAGGAACCCCCATGCTGCTGATCGAGTCGCTCGGCTCCGCTCTCCTGGGCCTCGCCCTGGCCGGGGCGGCCGTCCTTGCGCTCGGCCCGCGGCTGCCCTCCTCGCGGGTGGTGCTGGTGAGCGGAGTGGCGGGCGCCCTCTTCGGGGCCTATCTGACGCACACCGCGCTGGGCCCCGGGCACAACAACCTGTTCGCGACGTTCCTCGGTGGCGCGCTGGTCTCGGCGGTGGTCCTGTCCCTGCTGCTGCGGCCCGCGGGCCGGACTGCGAGGCCGTCCGTCCGGACTCCGTTTTCGGTTCCGACGAGGGGCTAGACGGCCCCACTGAACCGTGACGCCCACTGGCCCATGACGTCGGCCCCCGCGCGGAGCTTCCGCGCGGGGGCCGAGGTGCGTCTGCCGGTACGGCCGGCAGGGGGCCGGGGCTACGCCGCCAGGCCCAGGGCCGCCATGCGCTTGGTGTGCGCCTTGGTGATCCGGGTGAACATCTCGCCGACGGCCGCCAGGTCGAAGCCGGCCGCCATCCCGTCGACGCCGCCGACCAGCATGGTGGAGAGCGCGTCGCGCTCGGCGACCACGCGCTGGGCCTGCGACAGGGCCTCGCCCATCAGCCGGCGGGCCCACAGCGCGAGCCGGCCGCCGCAGCGCGGGTCGGCCTCGATGGCGGCGCGCACCTTCTCGACGGCGAAACCGCCGTGGCCGGTGTCGTCGAGCACGCTCACGACGAGGCCTCGGGTGTCGGTGTCGAGGTGGGTGGCCACCTCGCGGTAGAAGTCGCTGGCGATGGAGTCGCCGACGTACGCCTTGACCAGGCCTTCCAGCCAGTCCGACGGCGCGGTCTGGCGGTGGAAGTCGTCGACGCCCTTCGCGAAGGGCTCCATCGCGGCGGTGGCGTCCTCGTCGATCGCGGAGAGCCGGTCGCGCAGGCGCTCGAAGTGGTGGAACTCGGCGGAGGCCATCTTCGCGAGCTCGGCCTTGTCCCCGAGGGTGGGCGCGAGCTTGGCGTCCTCGGCGAGGCGTTCGAAGGCCGCGAGTTCGCCGTACGCGAGCGCCCCGAGCAGATCCACCACGGCGGCCCGGTACTGCGGCGAGGCGGAGGCCGTGGCCCAGTCCTGGGCGGCGATACCGGCTGCCTCGGCGGGGGCGCTTTCGTCGGCGGGCGATGCGTTTTCAACGGTCGACATGCACCGCACAATAGCTCGCCGAAAGGCACCGTGAACCACCTGCTCAGTCCACGTAAACGCGCCTACCTGGTGAATTCACCCGACACAGCTGCGCGATTCCGGGGTACAGTGGTAATGCGCCTGCCGAACACTCGGCGGGCCATCCGAATGAGGATGCCCGGTCGGTGGCCCGATCGGCTCCACCCGACCGCCCTCGGCGTGATGCGTACGTTCATACGTACCGCCTCCCACGAGGGGCCCCCTCAGCGGCATAAAGCGCCTGAGCGATGGCTAGTGGTCCCGCGCAGCTTCGTACGTACGTAGTAGTACTGCAAGCCCGGCACGGTACGACCCCCTTCGCCGCCTCGCGCCGCGTCTCACAGAAGAGGCAGCACCCTGACTACGTTCCGAGACCTCGGGATCTTTCCCGAGACGGCCGAAGCCCTTGAGGCCGTCGGCATTGTGTCCCCCTTCCCGATCCAGGAGATGACCCTCCCCGTCGCCATGTCCGGCACGGACGTCATCGGCCAGGCCAAGACCGGTACCGGCAAGACGCTCGGTTTCGGCCTCCCCCTGCTGGAGCGCGTCGTCGTCCCCGCGGACGTCGAGGCCGGCCGTTCCACGCCGGACCAGCTCACCGACGCCCCGCAGGCCCTCGTGGTGGTTCCTACCCGCGAGCTCTGCACCCAGGTCACCAACGACCTCCTCACCGCGGGCAAGGTCCGCAACGTCCGCGTCCTCGCCATATACGGCGGCCGCGCGTACGAGCCGCAGGTCGAGGCGCTCAAGAAGGGCGTCGACGTCATCGTCGGCACCCCGGGCCGCCTGCTCGACCTGGCCGGCCAGAAGAAGCTCGACCTCTCCAAGGTCAAGGCCCTCGTCCTCGACGAGGCCGACGAAATGCTCGACCTGGGCTTCCTGCCCGACGTCGAGCGGATCATGAGCTACCTGCCGGCCAAGCGTCAGACGATGCTGTTCTCGGCGACCATGCCGGGCGCGGTCATCGGACTGGCCCGCCGGTACATGACCCAGCCGACGCACATCCGCGCCGTCTCGGAGGACGGTGAGGGCGCGACCGTCGCCAACACCACGCAGCACGTCTTCCGTGCGCACAACATGGACAAGCCGGAGCTCGTCTCCCGCATCCTGCAGGCCGAGGGCCGCGGGCTCGCCATGATCTTCTGCCGCACCAAGCGCACGGCGGCCGACATCGCCGAGCAGCTCGAGAAGCGCGGCTTCGCCTCGGGCGCCGTCCACGGCGACCTGGGCCAGGGCGCCCGCGAGCAGGCGCTGCGCGCCTTCCGCAACGGCAAGGTCGACGTGCTGGTCTGCACCGACGTCGCCGCGCGCGGTATCGATGTCGAGGGTGTCACCCACGTCATCAACTACCAGACGCCTGAGGACGAGAAGACCTTCCTGCACCGTGTGGGCCGTACCGGCCGCGCGGGCAAGAAGGGCATCGCCGTCACCCTGGTCGACTGGGACGACATCCCGCGCTGGCAGCTGATCAACAAGGCGCTGGAGCTGGACTTCCACGACCCGGTGGAGACGTACTCCACGTCCCCGCACCTGTACGAGCAGATGAACATCCCGGCCGGCACCAAGGGCGTCCTGCCGCGCGCCGAGCGCACGCGGGCCGGTCTGAAGGCCGAGAACCTGGAAGACCTGGGCGAGACCGGCGGCCGCGGTGGCCGTGGCGGTCGCGACGCCGGCCGTGACGGTGGCCGTGAGCGTGGCCGCGACTCCGGTCGTGACGCCGGCCGTGGTGCCGCCGCCCCGGCCGTCGCCGAGGAGCGTCCCGCCCGTACGCCGCGTCAGCGCCGCCGTACCCGTGGTGGCTCGGACCAGGGCGCCGAGCTCCTGACCCCGGTGACCGCCGAGGTCACCCCGGTCGCCGAGGTCACCCCGGTCGCCGCCGCTCCGGCGGTCCAGGCTCCGGAGGCTGCGGCCGCCGACGAGGCGCGCAAGCCGCGCCGTCGCCGGACCCGGTCCGCCGCTCCGGCCGCCACCTTCGTCGCCCCGGCGGCGAAGCTGGAGCCCCTGGCCCCCTTCGTCAGGGAGCCGGAGCCGGACTTCCAGATCGCCCCGCCGTCCGAGCCGGTCCGGGAGCGCCGTACCAGCGCCCCCCGGAGCAGCGCGCCCCGCACCAGCGCCGCCCCGCGTGTCCGCGCCCCCCGCAAGGCCGCGGCCGCTCCGGCCGCCGCCCCGGTGGTCGAGGTCGTCGCGCAGGCCGCCGTGGTCGAGGCTCCGGTCGCTCCGGTCGTCGCCGCTGTCGCGGTCGCGGTCGAGGAAGCTCCGGTCAAGCCGAAGCGCACGCGGACCCGCAAGGTCGCCGCTGCCGCTCCGGCCGCCGAGGTCGTCGCCGAGGCCGCCGCTCCGGCTGCCGAGGAGGCCCCGGTCAAGCCGAAGCGCACCCGGACCCGCAAGGTCGCCGCCGTCGCCCCGGAGGCTCCGGCCGCCGAGGCCGCCGCTCCTGCCGCCGAGGAGGCTCCGGCCAAGCCGAAGCGCACCCGGACCCGCAAGGCCGTCGCCGCGGTGGAGACCCCGGAGGCGTAACGCCCTTCCGATGGCCCCGGTCCCCTTTCGAGGGGGCCGGGGCCATCGGCGTACCCGGGTCCGCGCGGTGCTGCCGTACGGGCGTACGGGCCGGTAACCTCGGGCCATGAGCAAGCCGCCGACCCTCGCGCTCCCGCCCGCAGCCCGTGCGTACCGCCTGGCCACGGGCCGTGGTGAGTTCGCCGTGCACGAGGCCGTGCCCGCCGGGCCGGCCCGCGGCACCGCGCTGCTGGTGCCCGGCTACACCGGCAGCAAGGAGGACTTCATCGGCCTCCTCGGGCCGCTGGCCGCCGCCGGATACCGGGTGGTCGCCGTCGACGGCCGCGGGCAGCACGAGAGCGGCGGCCCGCGCACGCAGGCCCCGTACACCCTGGCGGAACTGGCGCGGGACGTCCTCGCGCAGACCGCCGCCCTGGACGCGGCCGGTCCGGTGCACCTGCTCGGGCATTCGCTGGGCGGGCTGATCGTCCGGGCGGCCGTGGTCCGCGACCCGGCCCCGTACGCCAGCCTCACGCTGCTGAGCAGCGGCCCGGGCGCGGTCTGCGCGGACCAGCAGGGCCGTACGAAGCTGCTGATCTCGGCGCTGGAGGCGATGGGCGACGACATGCCCGGCATCTGGGCGGCCATGCGCGCCATGGATCCGCGCGACGCGCCGCCCGAGGACCCCGCCCTGGCGGCCTTCCTGCGCGCGCGCTGGCTCGGGACCGTCCCCGAGCAGCTGATGGTCACCGGCCGGGCGCTGATCGAGGAGCCGGACCGGATCGACGAGCTCGTCGCCGCGGCGCCGGGGCTGGCCACGCTGGTGCTGTCCGGGGAGTCGGACCCGGTGTGGCCGGTGTCGGAGATGGACGCGATGGCGCGTCGGCTGGGCGCGGCGCGGGTGGTGGTCCCGGGGACGGAACACTCTCCGAACGCGGAGGATCCGGCGGCCGTGGCGGCCGCGCTGGCGGCGTTCTGGGCCTCCGATACCCGTTAGTAGTTAGACAAGGAAAAAATTTCCTTAGCGTAGGGAATGTTTGCGGCTTACACTTCGTTAACCCTGTACAAGGAAAAACACTGACGAAGGGAGAAGCCCCATGCGCTTCGAGATTCTGCGCCTGGACGACGTCGACGGATCTGCCGTGGACAGCACCGTCGTGGACGCGGCCTCCGTCAACCGGATCGTGCAGCAGGCCGCGGCCGTAGGCCAGCGCATCCTGATCCGACCGGCTGAGACCGTGTCCAACTGACCGCGTCCACCTATTCGCCGAACGCCCCCGCACCGATCCCGGTGCGGGGGCGTTCGCATGCGCGGGGGTCGGCGCTACGCGCTCTCGATCACCTGGAGCACGCCGTTGATGATCTGCTGGACGGCGATCGCGGACAGCATCATGCCCGCCAGGCGCGTCACGAGGACCACGCCGCCGTCCTTGATCACGCGGATGATGACGAGCGAGTAGCGCATCACCACCCACAGCACGACGTGCATCGCGACGATCGCGGCCCAGACCGAGAACTGACCGGTGACCCCGTCGGCCTTCTGCACCGCCAGGATCACCGAGACGATCGCGCCGGGTCCGGCGAGCAGCGGCATCCCGAGCGGGACGAGCGCGACGTTCACGTCCTTGGTCTGCTTCGGCTCGTCGGTCTTGCCGGTGAGCAGGTCGAGCGCGATGAGCAGGAGCAGCAGCCCGCCCGCGATCATCAGGGCCGGCACGGAGACGTGCAGGTAGTCGAGGATCTGCTGGCCGCAGATGCCGAAGACGGCGATGACGCCGAAGGCGACGCAGACGGCCTGCCAGGCCATGCGGCGCTGCACCTTGGCGGGGCGGCCGGAGGTCAGCGCGAGGAAGATGGGCGTGATCCCCGGGGGGTCCATAATCACAAAAAGCGTGAGAAAGAGGGATCCGAAGACGGCGAAATCGAGCACAGTGATGCCTTGCAGGAGAGGGGTGTATCAAAAAGAGGAAGTGGAGCGGGAGGGGCGGCGGCAGTGGTCAGCCGCGCGGGCGTCCACCGGCGCCGGGGACCGGGAACGCCCCGGTGGCACGGCGGGTGATCTCGCCGTAGATCTCGGGGTCGGTTGTGTACTCCCCGAGGCGGCAGGTCTTGCGGCTGCCGTGGTAATCGCTGGACCCGGTGGTCAGCAGACCGAGATCGGCGGCCAGGCCGCGCAGGCGCGCGCGGGTGGCGTCGTCGTGGTCCATGTGGTCGACCTCGATGCCGTCGAGGCCGGCCGAGGCGAGGGCGGCTATCGCGCTCTCGGGCACGCAGGTGCCGCGCTTGACGGCGGCGGGGTGGGCGAAGACGGTGACCCCGCCGGCCGCCTTGACCAGGCGGATCGCGTCGAAGGGGTCGAGCTCGTGCTTCTCGGCGTACGCGCGGCCGCCGTCGGCGAGCCAGTGCGGGGTGAACGCGTCCGACACGGTGGGTACGACACCCAGCTCGACGAGGGCCGCGGCGACGTGCGGACGGCCCACGGAGCCCGCACCGGCGATCCGGTCCACCTGCTCCCAGGTGATGTCCACGCCGAGGTCCCGCAGCTTGCCGACCATGGCCTGCGCGCGCGGGGTGCGGTCGTCGCGTACGAGCTCCCGCTCACGGGAGAGCTCGGGCTCCTCCGGATCGAAGAGGTACGCCAGCATGTGCATGCCGATGCCGTCGAGACGGCAGCTCAGCTCCGCGCCGGTCACCAGGGTCAGCCCCTCGGGCAGCGCATTGATGGCCTCGCGGTATCCGGCCACGGTGTCGTGGTCGGTCAGCGCCACCACGTCGAGCCCCGCACCGGCGGCATTGCGCACCAGCTCGGCGGGGGTGTCCGTACCGTCCGAGGCCGTGGAGTGGGCGTGCAGATCGATGCGCACAGCCGAACTCCAGGGTTCACACGCGGACGGGGGACACTCCAGGATAGCGTCCGCTTTTCCCCTCTTGACGCGCCGGGGCGCGGGCCCGCGTCGTCCGGTAGGTCAGGAAATAATGCGGGGGCTCAAGGCTCCGCAGGGCAGCAGCTCGACCTCGGATCCCGCGTCGCGCAGGTCGGTCAGCACCAGCTCGTCGTACATCAGCAGGCCCGACTGCTCCGGCCAGACGATCGCCCACAGCCACAGCCCGCGCGCCTCGCCCGCGAAGACGGCCCGGTCGTCGGGGACGCCGGTGACGTGCCAGAGCGGTGTCGGGCGCCCGGCGGCGACCACCTTGGCGTGCGGCGGGGCGGAGACGTTCATGAAGGGGCCCGGGTCGGGTGCGTCGAGGCCGGCGAACCGCGCGCCCAGGCCGACGCCCAGTTCCTCGGCGATCAGCAGCAGCTCACCGAGACCGCCGAGCGGACCGGGACCGGAGCAGGCCACGGCCGTGGCCCGGCCGCCACTGCGGTCGTCACCGGCGGAGGCGATCCCGGTGAAGAGCCAGCCGACGGGCAGCGGCCAGGGCATCCACACCGGCACCTGCGCCCGGTGCACCACCACGCCGAGGCCTTCGACGCTCGGCGGGATCACGGGCTGCAGTGGATGGACGGTGCCGTGCACCGTGCACTGCCAGGAGTCGGCGAAAAGACCGGGCGCCCTGACCCGGCCACCACACTTCGGGCAACTCGGTTCGCCCCTCATAAGAAGCCACGCTCCTCCCCGCCACGCGCCCCGTCAAGACGTGGTCACCCGTCCGGGCGGCCGGGCGGCGGCCGGATGCTCAGTCCAGTGCGACTGCCGTACGCAGAGGGTCCCGCAGATCCGTGCCGCGCGCGAGCCAGCGTTCCTGGAGGGCGGCCGCGCCGTGGACGCGCTTCCACGCCGCCTCGTTCGCCGTCATCGGCAGGAGGGGGAAGAAGGAGACGGGGTCCATCGGGTCGTCCAGGACCAGGTCCTCCACCAGACCGCCGGGCTCCGCCACGAGCACCGAGGTGAACGGGGCCCCGTCCCAGAGGGGTTCGCCCACGTCCAGTGAGGCGCCGGGCGCCACGACGAGTCCTTCCACCTGGGGCGACGCCGCCAGCACGGCCAGCGGCCGCAGCAGCTTGTCGGTGGGCGCGAGCCCGCCCCGTACGGTCAGTACGAGCTCCGCGCGCGGGCCGCGGACCGGGTCGGCGACCACCGTCGTGGGGTCGGTCATGGGCTGGGCGGACATGCCGAGGGTCGCGTACCGCACGAGGTCGCCCTCGGTGAAGCGGAGGATCTCGAACCGGTCGGTGCCCAGGAAGGTGACGGCGGCGCGGGCGTCGGGTTCGCCGAGGGCGGCGCGCAGCCGGGCTTCCACAAGGGCCAGAATTTCTGCCATGGAGCGAGCATAGAACTCGTATCAGCCGGGTAAAGAGCGGCTCTTGACCATCCGTCGGCTGATATCGTTGACCGCTGGTCGGGGACGCTCTCAGAAGAGAAGTTTCAGTGCCCCGGCGACAGGACGTCCCCTACGGGGGACCGGCCGGAGGAGGTGGGGCTGCGGTGCATCGAAGTCGATCGCACAGTACGTGCGGTACCTCTCGCTCTTCCACTTCGCCGACGGGCGCGCCGCGCCCCCTTTGACCTGCGCGTCTTCGAAACACGCGCCGGATCGGTCGAAGAGCGACGGAAGAACTGTGTCCTCCCGTCCTGATCCTTCCGCCTGCCCGCCCGGCCTGCCGACCGCGGTGAGCGCGTCATCCGGAAGGACCTCCCACCCGTACGGTCCGCAGCCGTGCGCGCGAAGGAGCCTGCCATGTCGATGCTGCCCTACCTCCGTGCCGCCGTCCGCCCCGCGCTGCGCAGGTCCACCCCGGCCCAGCCCGGCTACGACACCACCCGTGACCCGTCCGCCATCAGCGCGGTGGTCGACTGCGCCGTCTACCGCGACGGCCGGCGCGCCGGGCGCGCACGGGGCATCTCCTGCCTGACGCCCCGTGAGGCGCTGCGCGAGGTCCGCGAGGACGGCGGTTTCGCGTGGATCGGCCTGCACGAGCCGACGGAGGCCGAGTTCGCCGGGATCGCCGCCGTGTTCGGGCTGCACCCGCTCGCGGTGGAGGACGCGGTGCACGCGCACCAGCGTCCGAAGCTGGAGCGGTACGACGACACCCTCTTCACCGTCTTCAAGACGATCCACTACGTCGAGCACGCCGAACTCACCGCCACCAGCGAGGTGGTGGAGACCGGCGAGGTGATGTGCTTCACCGGCCCCGACTTCGTCATCACCGTCCGGCACGGCGGCCACGGCTCCCTCAAGGGCCTGCGCCACCGCCTCCAGGACGACCCGGCGCTCCTCGCCAAGGGCCCCTCCGCCGTCCTGCACTCCCTCGCGGACCACGTGGTCGACGGGTACATCGCCGTCGCCGCGGCCGTGCAGGACGACATCGACGAGGTGGAGAGCGCGGTCTTCGCCGCCCCCGCCAAGGGCAGTGCGCGCGGCGGAGACGCGGGCCGGATCTACCAGCTCAAGCGCGAGGTGCTGGAGTTCAAGCGGGCCGTCTCCCCGCTGCTGCGCCCCATGGAGCTGCTCAGCGAGCGCCCGATGCGGCTGGTGGAGCCCGACATCCAGAAGTACTTCCGCGACGTCGCCGACCACCTGGCCCGGGTGCACGAGCAGGTCGTCGGCTTCGACGAGCTGCTGAACTCCATCCTCCAGGCCAACCTGGCGCAGGCGACCGTCGCGCAGAACGAGGACATGCGCAAGATCACCTCCTGGGCGGCGATCATCGCCGTGCCCACGATGATCTGCGGGGTGTACGGGATGAACTTCGAGCACATGCCGGAGCTCCAGTGGCGCTACGGCTATCCGATGGTGATGGCCACCATCGCGGGGACCTGCTTCACCATCCACCGGGCCCTGCGCCGCCACGGCTGGCTGTGAGGGGCCGGGGGGCGCTGGCTACCCTGTGCGCATGACTCTCAGCGCGCTCGATCTGGCCCTCGTCGAGGAGGCCACCAAGAAGTCCGGCCTCATCTGGGTCCGCGGCTCCGGGGCGGACCGCGGCCTGTGGCACGCCTGGGTGGACGGCGCGGCGCACGTGCTCGGCGACGGGCCCGGGGAGCAGCCGTTCCCGGGGCTCGCGGACGGCGCGGCGGCGGAGGTGACCGTGCGCAGCAAGGACAAGGGCGGCCGGCTCGTCGCGTGGACGGCGACCGTACGGGAGCTCGTGCCCGGCAGCGAGCCGTGGGAGGCCGCGGTGGCCGAGCTCAAGGGCAAGCGGCTCAACGCGCCCGACTCCGCCGAGATGACCGAACGCTGGGCGCGGGAGTGCCGGCTGCTGCGCCTGGAGCCGGAGTCGGTCCGGGCGGCCCTGCCCGAGGGTTCGCTGGCGGCGGCTCCGTTGGGCTCCCCGGCGACGACCCGGCAGCCGATCCCGGCCGGTCTGCCGAAGCTGCTGCTGAAGCGGAAGAAGAAGGCCGCCCGCTAGGGACGTGCGGCGGGCCCGGCAAGTTCCGAAAGAGACGGCCTAGCCCTGCGGGTTGGCACCCTGGCCGGAGCCTTGGCCGGAGCCGCCCTCCTGTTCCTTGGTCGTGGGCAGCTCGGAGCCGTAGTCCACCGTCTGGTCCGGCGCGGGCGCGGTGAGCTCGACGGGCGCGCCCCATTCCGCCAGGGTCACCCGTCCGGCGCCGCCCGCGCGTTCCATGAGGAGCGGGTAGGGGGTGCCCTCCAGGGAGACCGAGAGCTTGCCGCCCTTGCCCTTGTCCGCCGAGACCTGGACGGCCCGGGTGAGCCCGACCTTGGTGTAGTCCTCGCCCTTGGTCAGCTTCCCGTCGAGGCCGAGCAGCCCGTCGAGCATGACCTGCATGTCGGTGAACCCGCGGAACTGCTTGTACGAGGGGTCCGCCTCGGGCACCTTGACGAACTTGTCGCCGAGCTTGCCCGCCGCCTCGGACTGGCCCCAGAACGCGGCGCCCGCCTTGAGGTAGAGCTGCTCCCCCACCCGCAGCAGCTGGAAGGTGGTGTCGTCCTGGGCCTTCACCTCGCCGGAGCCGCCGTCCGCCCCGAGCCGCATGTCCAGGGTGAAGGACTTGCCCCCGCTGACGAGCGTGCCGGAGAGGTGGACCGACTGCGCCCCGGTGACGGCCGTCTTCGCCTTGTCCTCGATCTGGTCGGCGGACAGCTTCCCGACGCCGTTCGTCCCCTCGTCGGGGTCCGCTCCGCACCCCGTGCCTACGACGGCCAGGCCCGCGCACAGGGCGCTGACGAAGGCGGCCCGGCGCAGCCGCGGGGCGGGGAAATAGGCGGTCACGGGTGGGTGCCCCTCTCGTTGCGTCGGCGAGCAGCTGGCAGCGTACCCGCCCGTACGCGGGCCCCGGCGCGGCACCCGGGCGCAGCCCGTGGGGACGCGCGTGCGGAGGTCGCGCGGGCACGGCGCCGATGCCCGGGGCAGGCCCGGGCGGACGGCCCCACCAGGAGGTTGGGTGCGGTACGGGCTAACCTGAGGGACGGCAGTACCGGTGATCGACGGATGACGCAGCTCGTAGGAGGCGCTCGGATGGCGGCAGGCGCCCCACGGATCTTCGTCTCGCATCTGTCGGGTGTGCCCGTCTTCGACCCCAACGGCGACCAGGTGGGCCGGGTCCGCGACCTCGTCGCGATGCTGCGCGTGGGCGGCCGGCCGCCCCGGCTGCTCGGCCTGGTGGTCGAGGTGGTCAGCCGGCGGCGGATCTTCCTGCCCATGACCCGGGTGACGGGCGTCGAGTCCGGCCAGGTGATCACCACCGGCGTGGTCAACATGCGGCGCTTCGAGCAGCGTCCCACCGAGCGGCTGATCCTCGGCGAGCTGCTGGACCGGCGGGTGCGCCTGGTCGCGGACGACGAGGAGGTCACCGTCCTGGACGTGGCCATCCAGCAGCTGCCGGCCCGGCGCGACTGGGAGATCGACCGGATCTTCGTACGGAAGGGCAAGTCGGGTGCGCTGCGGCGGCGCGGCGAGACCCTGACCGTGGAGTGGTCGGCCGTGACGGGCTTCTCGCTGGAGGAGCACGGGCAGGGCGCCGAGAACCTGGTCGCCACCTTCGAGCAGATGCGCCCCGCGGACGTGGCGAACGTCCTGCACCACCTGACGCCGAAGCGGCGTGCCGAGGTGGCGAGCGCGCTGGACGACGACCGGCTCGCGGACGTCATGGAGGAGCTGCCCGAGGACGAGCAGGTGGAGATCCTCGGGAAGCTGAAGGAGGAGCGCGCGGCCGACGTCCTGGAGGCGATGGACCCGGACGACGCGGCCGACCTGCTCTCGGAGCTGCCGGAGGACGACAAGGAACGGCTGCTGACGCTGATGCGGCCGGACGACGCCGCCGACGTGCGACGCCTGCTGTCGTACGAGGAGAACACCGCGGGCGGTCTGATGACCACGGAGCCGATCGTGCTGCGGCCCGACGCGACGGTCGCCGACGCGCTGGCCCGCGTACGGCAGTCGGACCTGTCGCCGGCGCTGGCGGCGCAGGTGTACGTGTGCCGGCCGCCGGACGAGACGCCGACGGGCAAGTACCTGGGCACGGTGCACTTCCAGCGGCTGCTGCGCGATCCGCCGTTCACCCTGGTCAGCTCGATCGTGGACACGGGGCTGGCGCCGCTGCGGCCGGACTCCTCGCTGCCGGTGGTCACCAGCTACCTGGCCGCGTACAACATGGTCGCGGTCCCGGTGGTCGACGAAAGCGGCTCGCTGCTGGGCGCGGTCACCGTGGACGACGTACTGGACCACCTGCTGCCGGACGACTGGCGGGAGACGGACTTCCATTCGGAGGGCCCCGGGGGTCCCGAGGATTCCGAGCGTGCGGAAGGAGCCCTCCGTGGGGACTGAGCGGGGGCGCGGCGAGCAGCCGCGCGAGCGGCGCAAGGAGCAGATCCGGGAGCGGCGCGAGCAGGCGCGGGCGCAGGCCCGCGAGCACGGGTTGGCGGAGGCCGCCGCGGAGCGGGCGGAACGTTCCTCCTTCGAGCGCGGCGAGCGGGCGAAGGCGGGCCAGTCGTCGGGGGCGAGCGCGCTGACGCGCTCGCGCACCCGGCTCGACCTGCCGCGCCCGGCCCGGCGCCGGCTGCTGCCCGAGTACGACCCGGAGGCCTTCGGGCGGCTCTCGGAGCGGGTCGCCCGGTTCCTCGGCACCGGCCGGTTCATCGTCTGGATGACCGTCGTCATCATCATCTGGGTGCTGTGGAACATCTTCGCCCCGGTGAACGTGCGCTTCGACCAGTACCCCTTCATCTTCCTGACCCTGATGCTCTCGCTCCAGGCCTCCTACGCGGCCCCGCTGATCCTGCTGGCGCAGAACCGCCAGGACGACCGGGACCGGGTCAACCTGGAGCAGGACCGCAAGCAGAACGAGCGCTCGCTCGCCGACACCGAGTACCTGACCCGGGAGATCGCGGCCCTGCGGATGGGTCTGGGCGAGGTCGCCACGCGCGACTGGATCCGGTCCGAGTTCCAGGATCTGATCAAGGAGATGGACGAGCGGCGGCTATTCCCCGCGGAGAGTGACGAAGGCGACCGCTAGCGGGCTTTCCTGAGGCCCGCCACCGAGCCGTACCATCGGGGCATGGCTACCGACACAAGCTCCGCCTCCGCCGCTGCCGTGCCCGAGCAGGACGCGATCCTGGACGCGCTGGCGACGGTGAACGACCCCGAGATCCACCGGCCCATCACCGAGCTGGGCATGGTCAAATCGGTGGAGATCGGCGACGGCGGCGAGGTCGCCGTCACCGTGTTCCTGACCGTGTCGGGCTGCCCCATGCGCGAGACCATCACCAACCTGGTCACCGAGGCCGTGCAGCGGGTCCCCGGCGTCACCTCGGTCTCCGTCACGCTGGACGTGATGAGCGACGAGCAGCGCAAGGACCTCGCGGCGACCCTGCGCGGCGGCACCGCCGAGCGCGAGGTCCCCTTCGCCCAGCCCGGCTCGCTGACCCGCGTCTACGCGGTCGCCTCCGGCAAGGGCGGCGTCGGCAAGTCCTCGGTCACCGTGAACCTGGCGGCGGCGATGGCGGCCGACGGCCTCAAGGTCGGTGTCGTCGACGCCGACATCTACGGCCACAGCGTGCCGCGCATGCTCGGCGTGGAGGGCCGCCCCACCCAGGTCGAGAACATGATCATGCCGCCGTCGGCGCACGGCGTGAAGGTCATCTCCATCGGCATGTTCACCCCGGGCAACGCACCCGTGGTGTGGCGCGGTCCGATGCTGCACCGGGCCCTCCAGCAGTTCCTGGCCGACGTGTACTGGGGCGACCTGGACGTCCTGCTGCTCGACCTGCCGCCGGGCACGGGCGACATCGCGATCTCCGTGGCGCAGCTCGTGCCGAACGCCGAGATCCTCGTCGTGACCACCCCGCAGCAGGCGGCGGCCGAGGTCGCGGAGCGGGCCGGCTCGATCGCCGTGCAGACGCACCAGAAGATCGTCGGCGTCGTCGAGAACATGTCCGGGCTGCCCTGCCCGCACTGCGACGAGATGGTCGACGTGTTCGGCTCCGGCGGTGGCCAGAAGGTCGCCGACGGCCTGACGAAGACGATCGGCGCGAACGTGCCGGTGCTGGGCTCGATCCCGATCGACGTCCGGCTGCGCGAGGGCGGCGACGACGGCACCCCGGTCGTCCTGTCCGACCCCGACTCCCCCGCCGGCGCGGCCCTGCGCGCCATCGCCGGCAAGCTCGGCGGCCGGGCCCGCGGCCTGGCCGGCATGTCCCTGGGCATCACCCCGCGCAACAAGTTCTGACGTAGGAAAAGAGGGGGGCCGACGAGGATGTTTCCTCGCCGGCCCCCCCTCTTTTCGTGTCCTTGCCCGTGCGGCCTACTCGTACGCCGCCAGGTCGCCGATCACCGAGAAGCCGATCCCGTAGGCGCTCATCCCCCGCCCGTAGGCTCCGAGGTGCACCCCGCTCCCGGTCGATCCGGCCAGGACCCAGCCGAACTCCGACTCGCGGTAGTGGAACGGCGTCGGCTCCCCGTCCACCGGCAGCGACAGCGTCGACCAGTCCTCACCGCCGAGGTCGTCCGCGAGCTCCCACGCCGCCTCGGTCTGCTGGTCGAGCCAGTCGTCGCGCAGGCTGTGGTCCATCTGCCCCGGCCAGCTGTAGGCCAGCAGCCCCGAGCCGGCCAGCCAGGCCGCCGAGGAGACCGAGGTGGCCTCCAGGACGCCGGTGCCGTCGGCGGTGCGCCGCAGCGGGTTGCTCGCCACCGTGACGACCACCGCGAAGCGCTCCTTCTCCCCGGTGGCGATCTCGCCCCGGGCGGAGGGCTCGTCACCGTGACCGGTCGAGCCGTGCTCCACGCTGCCGTCCGCGCCGGCGGCGACCTGCATCAGCCAGCGGGGGCCGGTGAAGGCCCCGTCCAGGCCGTACCAGGGGAAGTCCGCCCGCAGGTACCCCTCGGCCGCCCGGCGGGCGGCAGGGACGGGCGGGGCGGCCGCGTCGGGGGACTGCGGAGGGTCTGCTGCCAGTGCGGGGGCTGGCGTCTGTGCCTCGGCGGGCTGCGTGCCTACCCGGCTACTGCTCGTCGTCTCCATCTGAGCGGCCTCTCGTTCCGTGGGCTCCGGAACGGCCCACCCCCCTCGGGCGTCCTGGATCCGGACTCAAAGGAGGATAGCCATCCGACCGCGGTTCACCGGGCAGGCGGGCGCGCGCGTGGTCCCCGGTGGCGTCAGGTCGCGTCGGCGTCGAAGCGCGTGAGCTGCTCCTGCGCGGGGGTCGCGGGCTTCTTGACCATGTCCGGCCCGGCGCCCGGCGCGGCGGCGGCGGGGCTGCCGTCGGCGGCCGGGACCGCCTCGGGCTCCTTGCCGTTGACCGCGTCGGTGACGTCGTTGAGTTCCTTGCGGAGATCGAAGCTGCTCCGGATCTCCTTGAGGTCCTCGTTCTCGGTCAGCTGCTTGCGGATGAAGTTCTTCGGGTTCAGGTCCTCGAACTCGAAGTCCTTGAACTCCGGCCCGAGCTCGGAGCGGATGTCCTGCTTCGCGCTGTCCGAGAACGCGCGGATCTTCCGGATGACGCCCGTGACGTCCTGGATGACCTTGGGCAGTTTGTCCGGGCCGAAGATGAGAATGGCGAGCACCACGATCGTGACCAGCTCGAGTGCGCCTATGTCGTTGAACACCTTGCCCCGCTCCTCGGCTCTCTTCACGTCAGGCCTGTCACACGGTACCCGGCCGGGTCCGCAGGCCAATACACCAGGACCGGCTGATTAGCGGACGGGTTCGCCTTTCACCCGGCCGTCACGAACCGTTCGCCGAGCCGAGGACCACTTCCAGCGTGCGCTCCCTGCCCTCGCGCAGCACGGTGAGGGTGAGCCGGTCGCCCGGCCGGTGGGCCCGGATCTTGATCACGAGCTCGTCGCCGCCGTGCACTCGTACGCCGTCGACCTTCGTGATCACGTCGCCCGGCCGGATCCCCGCGCGGGCTCCGGGCCCGCCCGCGGTGACCGCCGGCTTCCCGCCCTCGCCCTTCTCCCCGACCCGGGCCCCGTCGCCGGAGTACTCCATGTCCAGGGTGACGCCGATGACGGGATGGGTGGCGCGGCCGGTGCGCATCAGCTCCTCGGCGACGCGCTTGCCCTGGTTCACCGGGATGGCGAAGCCGAGACCGATGCTGCCGCGCTGCTGCCCGGAGCTGTCCCCGCCGTCGCCCCCGCGGATGGCGCTGTTGATGCCGATGACCTGGGCCCGGGCGTCGAGGAGCGGTCCGCCGGAGTTGCCGGGGTTGATGGGGGCGTCGGTCTGGAGGGCGTCGACGTAACTGACGTCGCTGCCGTCGCCCTTGTCTCCCCCGGCGGTGATGGGGCGGCCGGTGGCGCTGATGATTCCGGCGGTCACCGTGTTGGAGAGGTCGAAGGGGGCCCCGATGGCCACCACCGGGTCACCGACCTGGACGTTCTCGGAGTTGCCGAGCGCGAGCGGGCGCAGGCCCCGTACCCCTTCGACCTTGACGACGGCCAGGTCGTAGCCGGTGTCGCCGCCGACCAGCTCGGCGGGGACGCTCTCACCGGTGCTGAAGGTGACCGTTATGGTCCGGGCCCCGTTGACCACGTGGTTGTTGGTGAGGATGTGGCCCTGCCCGTCGAGGACGAAGCCGGTGCCGGTCGAACTGCTCTCCGCGCCGTTGACGTGCAGGGTGACCACACCGGGCAGTGCGGTGGCGGCGATCCCGGCCACGCTGTCGGGAGCCCGGCCGCGGTCGGCGGGGGCCGCCTGCGGGAGTTCGAGCCGGGTGCCGGCCTGCCGCTCGGCGAGGACTCCGGCGTAACCGCCGATGCCGCCGGCCAGGAGGGCGATGCCGAGGCCGATGAGGATGCCCTGGCGCAGCCGCAGCCGGCGGGAGCCCTCCCGGCCGTGGTCCACCGGCTGGAGCGGCCGCGCACCCCACGGGTCGTACCGCGGCTCCGGGTCCGCCTGCGCGTCGCTCGGCGGGGGCGGTACGGGTTCCTCGTGCGCGGCGACCGGCTGCGCGGGCCGGCTCCACCACTGGGGCACCGGTGCGGGGGCCGGGCCCTGCGCTGCCACCGGATCCGGGTCCGCTGGCGACTCGGCCGCCCGCGGCGGCGGTACGGAGGCCTCGTGCGCCCCGGCGGTCACCGCGGGCCGGCTCCACCACCGGGGCAGGAGGGCGGGGACCGGATCCGCCGCCGGATCGGTCTGCTGGCTGTCGGACATGGGCGCTCCCCGCCTACCTGTCGATCTCCGCCGGCCGCCCGGGGCGGCGCATCTGGCGGAGATTCAACCAGGTCGCCCGCGCCGCCCGCCCCGGCGGGGCGAAAGCACGGGCACCCGGGCGGGACCGGAGCCACCGGACGGCCGGGCACGGCCCGGCACCGGACCTAGCGGTACAGGGATACCGGGCGGGCGGAGGCCGACGTGGTCGGACGGGAGGGCGCCGGGGGCGCCAGGGGGGCGGCCGGGTGGAGCGTCGGGATGACGCCCGGCTTCGGCAGGCGCTTCTCCCGGACCACCGCGTCGAACACCGGGACGACGGGTCCCGTACGCGCGGCCGGTGCCTCGCCCCGGGCATTGGGCTCGACCGCTTCCATCGGCAGCGAGCCCCCCAGCGCGATCGCGGCGAGCGACACCGCTCCGGCGGCCACGAACGCGAAGCGGCGCCGCTGACGGCCCACCTCGTGTATCCGGAAGCCCTGTTGCGGCGGCGCGGCGGCGGCCGCGGGCGCGTAGCCGAAGGAGGGGAAGGGGTCGGCTCCCGCCGACGGGCCGAAGGGACCGGCAGGCCCTGACGGCCCGGTCGGGCCCTCGGGGCCGCCTCCGGGCAGCCCCTGCAACCGCGCCAGCAGCCCGGCCGACAGCGGAGGCGGCGCGCTCTCCACGAACATGGTCTTCAGGCGACGCTGCGCATCGGCCTCGGCCTTGCACCTGGCACAGGTCGCCAGGTGGGCCAGGACCCGCTCGCGCGCGTCGTGGCTCAACTCCCCGTCCACCAGGGCAGCGAGCCGGTCGCCCAGGTGGTGTTCGGCAGGCGACGGGGAGGACGGACTGATCCCGCTCACTCGGCTCCGCCCTCTCCCCCGGCGCCGGGCGCGCCCAGCGCCACACCGGCCAGCGCGCGCTGCTCCGCACGGGCCTCGGGAGACCGGTGCTTGAGCGCCTTGCGCAGGTGGGAACGGCCGCGGTGGATACGGCTGCGGACGGTGCCGAGCTTCACGCCGAGCGTGGCGGCGATCTCCTCGTACGACAGGCCCTCGATGTCGCAGAGCACCACGGCCGCACGGAACTCGGGCGCGAGGGTGTCCAGCGCCTGCTGCACGTCGGCGTCGAAGTGGGTGTCGTGGAGCACCTGCTGCGGGGACGGCTCGCGGCTCGGCAGCCGCTCGGCGGCGTCGTCGGCGAGGGCGTCGAAGCGGATCCGCTGCTTGCGGCGGACCATGTCGAGGAAGAGGTTCGTGGTGATCCGGTGCAGCCAGCCCTCGAACGTGCCGGGCGTGTACGTGGACAGCGAGCGGAAGACGCGGACGAATACTTCCTGCGTCAGGTCCTCGGCGTCGTGCTGGTTGCCCGTCAGCCTGTAGGCGAGGCGGTAGACCCGCGCACTGTGCGTGCTGACGATCTCCTCCCACGAGGGAGGGGTCCACGCCTGGGAGCCCGCATCGGCGGCGAACGTCGCGGTGGTTGCGGTGTCTACGGTGCGGAAACGGTCAGCAATGTTGGTCACGGATTTCGGCTCACCGGCCGACCAGAAGAGGCGTCGGAGGACACCCCCACGATCCACAGGCGCAGCCGCACCTCCCCTGTCGGCTCTGGTGGTGTCCAGCGGAATCCCTACCATAGCCACCCCTCCCGTCAGCTCTGGATAAGCATTTTTGCAGTAACTTTGCACGGGCTCCGGGCCCCAGGCCGCTCTTGCGTCTCTACTGCTCTCAACGCCCGGTCCCATCTGCGGGTTCCCGACTCCAGCGGATACAGTCACCGTTGCGCCAACTATGGGGACAGGAGAGGGTCATTACCGGCAACCGGCAGACGAGCTGGGCGTTCGCCGACGCGTTTGTCGCCGAAGACGACGCTCTGCGATGGGCCCGCGACCGGTCCAGGGAAGCGGGACTGCGGTCCGTCTCCCCCGGCACCGGGGCCGCGCTGCGCCTGCTCGCCGCCACCGCGGACGCCAAGGCGGTCGCCGAGATCGGCACGGGAACCGGCGTGTCCGGCATCCACCTCCTGCACGGAATGCGCGCCGACGGGGTCCTGACCACGGTCGATCCCGAAGCGGACCGGCAGGCCTTCGCCCGCCAGGCCTTCCGCGCCGCCGGCTTCGCGGGCAACCGCGCCCGCTTCATCCCGGGCCGCGCCCTGGACGTACTGCCCCGGCTCGCCGACGGCGGATACGACCTCGTCTTCTGCGACGGGGACCCGGCGGAGTCGCTGGACTACCTCGCTGAATCGTTGCGCCTGCTGCGCCCCGGCGGCCTCGTCTGCTTCGAGGGAGTCTTCTCGGACGGCCGTACGGTCGACTCCGCGGCCCAGCCGGTGGAGGTGCTCCGCGTCCGCGAGCTGCTGCGCAGCGTCCGCGAGAGCCCGGCCCTGGAGGCCGCCCTGCTCCCGGTGGGCGACGGCCTGCTGTGCGCGGTCCGACGCTGAACCCGGCGGGTCAGCGCAGCAGCGCGAACGTCAGCGCGGCCGTACCGCCCAGGGCGGTGCCGGCGAGGAGCTGCGCCGCGGTGTGCGCCTTCAGGGCCCACCGGGACCATCCGATGGCGGCGGCGATCAGTACGGCGGGGAGCACCGCCGGACCGAAGACCAGCAGCAGGACCATCGCGGTGCCGCCGGCCACCGACATGTGGATGGATATCTGCCAGCCGACCGTCACCAGCAGCGAGGAAAGAAGGCCGACCAGCATCGCGACGACGAGCGCGAACACGTCGGCAGGGGCTCCGAGCACGCGCAGGAGGGTGATTCCCGCGATCACCGAGACCAGGCTCAGCCCCATCGGGACGACCCGCTGACGCCGGACCCGGATGTGCTGGTCGGTCAGCGCCCCGCGCCGGACCCCGAGCAGCACGATCCCGATCGGGACCACCCCGCAGAACAGGGCGGCGAGAAGCCCCCAGCCGAGACCGGACCACGACCCCGTGCTGTGCCAGCCGATCAGCAGCAGCTGGGCCACCACCAGGTACCCCGGCGCCAGGACCTCCGTGAGGACCCGGGCCGCCTTCTGGCGGGGCGTGCAGTCCGCGAAGGCGGGGGGCGCGGGCGGGGAGAAGGTCACGGCACGGCTCCGGCGATCAGGGTGCGGGCATGGGTGCGGGTCATGAGTCCGGTCACGGGTCCGGGGTCCCCCGGGTACACAACACTGCCCCGACCGCAGATCGCGGCCGGGGCAGTGCAGAGAATGCAGCGAAAGTACTGTCAGTTATCCCTGGGGGATCAGCCGACGACCTTCTTCAGGGCGTCACCCAGGGCGTCCGCCTCGTCCGGAGTCAGCTCGACGACGAGCCGACCGCCGCCCTCGAGCGGTACGCGCATGACGATGCCCCGCCCCTCCTTGGTGACCTCGAGCGGGCCGTCGCCCGTCCGCGGCTTCATGGCCGCCATGCTCGTTCCCCTTCCTGAAACCAGTTCATCGTCAGCCGACGGCTCCATTCAGGCGCCTAGTACCCGGCATCGAACACATTGCTTCCAGGCCATTATCCCGCATGTCAGGACCCGATGACCAACATCGGCTGGGAACGCTTGTGCAACGCGCTTGACCAAAACCACTCATTTCGGGGACACGCCTGCGATACTTCGCCGCCGCGGCACGCCTCTGCCCTTCCGTTTATTTGACGCACATCACATGTGCGACCCCGCCCCGGTCCGCCATGCTGACCTTTGCACCGGCCGGTACCGGCCGGTAGCCAGCCCGCGACGAAGGGGGACCCCCGCCATGGCCGACAGCGTGCTCTACGAAGTGACCGACGGACTCGCGACCATCACGATCAACCGTCCCGAGGCCATGAACGCCATGAACACCGAGGCCAAGGTCGCCCTGCGCGACGCGGCCCGGGCGGCGGCCGCGGATCCGGCCGTACGGGCGGTCCTGCTCACCGCGGCCGGCAACCGGGCGTTCTGCGTGGGCCAGGACCTCAAGGAACACGTCGGGTTCCTCGCGGCCGACAAGGAGCACGGCTCCTCGCTCACGATGAACACCGTCACGGAGCACTACAACCCGATCGTCCGGGCGCTGACGGAGATGCCGAAGCCGGTGGTCGCGGGCGTGAACGGCGTCGCGGCGGGCGCGGGCTTCGGATTCGCCCTGGCGGCGGACTTCCGCGTGGTCGCGGACACCGCCTCCTTCAACACCTCCTTCGCGGGGGTCGCCCTGACGGCCGACTCGGGCGTCTCGTGGACCCTGCCCCGCCTGATCGGCGGCTCGCGCGCCTCCGACCTGCTGCTCTTCCCCCGGTCCGTGAAGGCCCAGGAGGCCCTGGACCTCGGCATCGCGAACCGTGTCGTCCCGTCGGAGGAGCTGGCGGCCGAGGCGCTGGCCGTGGCCCGGCGGCTGGCCGAGGGCCCGACGGTCGCCTACGCGGCGCTGAAGGAATCCCTGGCGTACGGGGCCTCGCGGTCCCTCTCCGAGGCGCTGGACCAGGAGGACGTCCTGCAGGCCCGGGCCGGGGCCTCCGAGGACCACGGCATCGCCGTGGCGGCCTTCCTCGCGAAGCAGGCTCCGCACTACCTGGGCCGCTAGCGGCTCCGCCGGACGCACGCGGTGTCCGTCCCCGCAGCACCCCTTACCGCTGCGCGGGGCGGAGTCCCCTACCCACCCTTCGCCCGTTCCCCGGGGCTGCGCCCCGGACCCCCTGGGGCTCCGCCCCAGACCCCGGTCCTCAAACGCCGGACGGCTGAAATGGCGCTCCGCGCCATCCGGCACCGGCCAGGCACATTCCAGCCCCTCCGGCGTTTGAGGAGCGGGGGTCCGGGGGCTGGCCCCCGGGGAACGGTGGAAGGGCGGGTAGGGGACGGCCCCGCAGGGCGGACCCGGCAGGGTCAGGGCAGGTCGCGGGCCACGCATCGGGCCAGGTGGTCGTTGACCAGGCCGCAGGCTTGCATCAGGGCGTAGGCCGTCGTGGGGCCCACGAAGCGGATGCCCGCCTTCTTCAGGGCCTTGGCCAGGGCCGTGGACTCCGGGGTCACCGCCGGGATCTCGGTGGTGCTCCTCGGTGCCCGCCCCGGCTCCGGCGCGTGGGACCAGATCAGCGCGTCCAGTTCCCCCGCCTCCCACCCGGCCAGGGTCTTCGCGTTGGCGAGCGTCGCCTCGATCTTGGCCCGGTTCCGGATGATCCCCTCGTCCGCGAGGAGCCGGTCGACGTCCGCCGCCCCGAACTCCGCCACCCGGGCGATCCCGAAGCCCGCGAAGGCCGCCCGGAACCCCTCGCGCCGGCGCAGGATCGTCAGCCAGGACAGCCCCGACTGGAAGGCCTCCAGGCACAGCCGCTCGTACAGCGCGTCGTCCCCGTGGACCGGACGGCCCCACTCCCTGTCGTGGTACGCGATGTAGTCCTCGGTGGCCAGCCCCCAGGGGCACCGCAGGCCCCCGTCGGGGCCGGCGACCACCCCGCTCATTGCTCGGCTCCCTTGGTCAGGTCCACGGAGGCACCGGCGGACTCCGCGACGCCGGCACCCGGACCCGCGCCCGCACCGGCACCCGCCGCGGTCAGCTCGGCGATCCGCGCGTCACGCTCCGCAAGCTCCGCCGCCAGCCGCTCCAGTACGTCGTCCACGTCGGACATCCGGTAGCCCCGCGGGGCCACGGGCAGGCGCAGCTCGTCGATGTCCGCCCGTACGACGGGCCGGTTCTCCGGGAGGGCGTCGGACAGCCGGTCGGGCTCGGCATCCGGGAGCACGGCCTCGGACCCCCCGCCGGCCACCGCGAGGGTGACTCCCGCGACGACCACGACCAGCGCGATGAGCAAGAACGCGAACACGATCAACTCCCCTGAGAGACTCCGGCCACCAGGTTAAGGTCGCAGGCGAGGCGCGAGGGTCGCCGAAGGAGGAAAGAGCAGGATGCTGCGACTGGGCAGGCGCGAGTTCGACGACCACGAGCCGGTGATCATGGCCATCGTGAACCGGACCCCTGACTCCTTTTACGACCAGGGAGCGACCTTCCAGGACGAGCCGGCCCTGGCCCGGGTCGAGCAGGCGGTGGCCGAGGGCGCGGCGATCATCGACATCGGCGGGGTGAAGGCCGGTCCCGGCGACCACGTGGACGCGGCGGAGGAGGCCCGGCGCACGGTGGGCTTCGTGGCCGAGGTGCGCCGCCGCCACCCGGACGTGGTGATCAGTGTCGACACCTGGCGCCACGAGGTCGGCGAGGCCGTGTGCGAGGCCGGGGCGGACCTCCTCAACGACGCGTGGGGCGGGGTGGACCCGAAGCTCGCGGAGGTCGCCGCGCGCTACGGCGCGGGCATCGTCTGCACCCACGCGGGCGGGGTCGAGCCGCGGACCCGGCCGCACCGGACGGAGTACGAGGACGTGATGGAGGACATCCTGCGCGTCACGGTCGGCCTGGCCGAGCGCGCGGCGGCGCTGGGCGTCCCCCGCGAGTCGATCATGATCGACCCGGGCCACGACTTCGGGAAGAACACCCGCCACTCCCTGGAGGCCACCCGCCGCCTCTCGGAGATGACGGAGACGGGCTGGCCGGTCCTGGTCTCCCTCTCCAACAAGGACTTCGTGGGCGAGACCCTCGACAAGCCGGTGAAGGAACGCCTCCTGGGCACCCTGGCCACGACGGCCGTCTCGGCCTGGCTGGGCGCCCAGGTCTACCGCGTCCACGAAGTCGCGGAGACCAAACAAATCCTGGACATGGTCCGCACGATCCAGGGCCACCGCCCCCCGGCAGTCGCCCGCCGAGGCCTCGCCTGAGCCGACGGCCGGAGGCCGGCGCAGCCGCTCGAAGCCGGTGAGGCGCCCCGGCGCCGAACCGCGCGCGAGAGCGGCGTGAAGAAGGAGTTCCTGGACATGGTCCGCACGATCCAGGCCCCCCGGCAGTCGCCCGCCGAGGCCTCGCCTGAGCCCACCCGGCGGCACCACCGGCCCCCGGCGGTCGCCCGCCGGGGGCCGGCCCAGCCGTCAGCGGCGGTCCTACAAGCCGACTTCCTTCGTCACGAGTGCGATCGCCTCGTCCACGTCGTCGGTGACGTGGAACAGGTAGAGGTCCTTCTCCGAGGCCTTGCCCTGGGCGATGACCGTGTTCTTCAGCCAGTCGATGAGCCCGCTCCAGTACGCCGTGCCGAACAGCACGATCGGGAAGCGGGTGATCTTCTGCGTCTGGACCAGGGTCAGGGCCTCGAACATCTCGTCGAGGGTCCCGAGCCCACCCGGCAGGACCACGAAGCCCTGGCTGTACTTCACGAACATCGTCTTGCGGACGAAGAAGTAGCGGAAGTTCAGCCCGAGGTCGACGTGCTCGTTGAGCCCCTGCTCGAAGGGCAGCTCGATGCCCAGGCCGACCGAGAGGCCGCCCGCCTCCCGCGCGCCCTTGTTGGCCGCCTCCATCGCGCCCGGACCGCCGCCCGTGATCACCGCGAAGCCGGCCTCCACGAGCGCGCCGCCGATCCGCACGCCCGCCTCGTACTCCGGCGAGCCCACGGGCGTCCGCGCGGAGCCGAACACGCTGATCGCCGGCGGCAGCTCCGCCAGCGTGCCGAAGCCCTCGATGAACTCCGACTGGATGCGCAGGACCCGCCACGGATCGGTGTGCACCCACTCGGAGGGCCCGGCCGAATCCAGCAGCCGCTGGTCCGTCGTACTGCCGGCCTGCACCTGGCCCCGCCTCCTCAGCACCGGCCCGAGCTGCTGCTCCTCGGGCCGACGACGAGCGGACCCTTCAGGGTTGCCCATGATGTGCTCCCTCCTGCTGATCGTTGGATCAGGTTAGGCGCACGGGGGTGACGACCAACGGAACTCGACGAGTTCCTGGCGTGGCCGCAAAGGAACGGTGTGATCCACATCGCATTCGGCCGCCCGGACCGTTTGCGAACACGATCACCGCACAGACGGGATTGCTGGAGCACCCACCGAGGAAAGGACCGGCCCATGGCCGCCCCCAACCCCCCACAGGTGGCCGATCCCGCAGCGGTGAAGCGCCACCCGATCCTGTTCCGTGCCGTCAGGCAGCGCAGGAATCCCAGACTCCGCAGGACGGACATCACCGTCACGGACGAGGCGACGGTGATGCGCGCCGTCAAGGCGGCCTCGCTCGGCAATGCCATGGAGTGGTTCGACTTCGGCATCTACTCCTACCTGGCCGTCACCCTCGGGCACGTCTTCTTCCCGTCCGGGAACGACACCACCCAGCTGCTGTCCTCGTTCGCCACCTTCGCCGTGGCCTTCCTGGTCCGGCCGCTGGGCGGGATGTTCTTCGGCCCGATGGGCGACCGGCTCGGCCGCAAGCGGGTCCTGGCCCTCACCATGATCATGATGGCGGTGGGCACGTTCGCGATCGGGCTCATCCCCTCGCACGACGCGATCGGCCTGTGGGCCCCCGCCCTGCTGATCCTCTTCCGCATGGTGCAGGGTTTCTCGACCGGCGGTGAGTACGGCGGCGCCTCCACCTTCATCGCCGAGTACGCGCCCGACAAGCGCCGCGGGTTCTTCGGCAGCTTCCTGGAGTTCGGCACCCTGGCCGGGTACGTCGGCGCAGCCGGCCTCGTCACCACGCTGTACGCCGTGCTCGACGACGGCCAGATGGAGGCCTGGGGCTGGCGCGTCCCCTTCCTCGTCGCCGGGCCGCTGGGCCTGGTCGGCCTCTACCTGCGGCTGCGCCTGGACGAGACCCCCGCCTTCCAGAAGCTGGAGGGCGTCAAGGCGCCCGCCGCGGAGGCCGCGGAGGCTACGGCCTCCGCGGAGACCACCACCACGGGCGACCTCGCGAAGATCTTCCGCGACTACTGGCCGACGCTGGTCCTGTGCGTCTGCCTGGTCGGCGCGTACAACATCAACGTCTACCTGGTGTTGTCGTACCTGCCGACCTATCTGTCCGACGAGCTGGGCTACAGCGAGACGCACGGCCTGCTCGTCCTGCTCGGCATGATGGCCTTCCTGATGCTGGTGATCAGCCGGGTCGGCAAGCTCTCCGACCGCTTCGGCCGCAAGCCCGTGCTGATGACGGGCATGGCGGGGTTCTTCCTGCTCTCCCTGCCCGCGTTCCTCCTGATCCGCCAGGCCGGGGTCCTCGCGGTCGGGCTGGGCATGATCGCGCTGGGGCTGTCGCTCGTCTGCATGCTCGCGACGATGTCCGCCGCCCTGCCCGCGCTGTTCCCGACGCGGGTCCGGTACGGCTCCCTGTCGGTCGGGTACAACCTGTCGACCTCGCTCTTCGGCGGAACGACCCCGCTGGTGGTCACCGCCCTGATCAGCTGGAGCGGCTCGAACCTGATGCCCGCCTACTACTCGATGGGGGCGGCGCTGGTCGGCATCATCGCCGTGGCCTGCATGAAGGAGACCGCGCGCCAGCCGCTCGACGGTTCCCCGCCCTCCGTCGAGACGCCGGAGGAGGCCGCGGAGCTGTGCGCGGCCCAGTCCCCGGACCCGAGGTTCTGAGCCGCCCGCAACGGTTCCCCGGTACCGGCCGTCCCGCTCCGCAGGGGACGGCCGGACGCCGTTACCGCCCGGTCGACGGGCTGGTCAGCCAGGCGCGGAGCCGCTCCTCGCAGTGGAGGATCGCCTTCGTCTCCACCCGCTCGTCGGCCTTGTGGGCCAGCAGGGCGTCGCCCGGGCCGTAGTTGACCGCCGGGACGCCCAGGGCGCTGAAGCGGGAGACGTCCGTCCAGCCGAACTTCGGCATGGCGTGTCCGCCGACGGCCTCCATGAAGGCCGCGGCGGCCGGGTGGGAGAGGCCGGGGAGGGCGCCCGGGGAGAGGTCGTCGATCACGAACTCGTCGATGTCGCAGTCCGCGAAGACCTCGCGGACGTGGGCGATCGCCTCGTCCGTGCTGCGGTCGGGGGCGAAGCGGAAGTTGACCGTCACCGTGCACGCGTGGGGGATGACGTTGTTGGCGACGCCGCCGTCGATGCGGACCGCGTTGAGGCCCTCGTGGTACTCCAGGCCGTCGATCACGGGCTTGCGGGGCTCGTACGCCGCGAGCGTGGCCAGGATCGGGCTCGCCGCGTGGATGGCGTTGGAGCCCATCCAGCTGCGCGCGGAGTGGGCGCGCTCGCCGGACGTGCGGAGCAGGACGCGCAGGGTGCCCTGGCAGCCGCCCTCGACCTCGGCGTTGGAGGGTTCGAGGAGGACGGCGAAGTCGCCGGTCAGCCAGTCCGGGTGGGCTTCGGCGACCTTGCCGAGGCCGTTGAGGTCGGCGGCGACCTCTTCCTGGTCGTAGAAGACGAAGGTGAGGTCCCGGTTGGGCTCGGGGACCGTGGCGGCGATGCGCAGCTGCACGGCCACGCCCGACTTCATGTCGGTGGTGCCGCATCCCCACAGGACGTCGTTCTCGTCGAGGCGGGAGGGCACGTTGTCGGCGATCGGCACGGTGTCGAGGTGCCCGGCGAGTACGACGCGTTCGGCGCGGCCCAGGTGGGTGCGTGCGACCACGTTGTTGCCGAAGCGGTCCACGGTCAGGTGCGGCAGGCCGCGCAAGGCGTGTTCCACGAGGTCGGCGAGTACCTTCTCGTCGCCGCTCACGGAGGGGATGTCGACGAGCCGGGCGGTCAGCTCGGCGGCGTCCAGGGTGAGGTCCAGCTCGGATTCGGACATGAGCTGACCCTAATACCCCGGGCTGCGGCGAGGCCTTGTCCGTCCGGCCGATGGACGCGTCATATGGCTCAAGTACGGTGGGCGGCGTGCCGCAGACCGATCACTCCCGCCCTCGCCGCCGCCGTCGCCCGCTCCGCTGGGCCGCGGGCTTCCTGGTGCTGGTGGCGGTCGCCGGGTACTTCGTGGTGCAGCGCGAGTCGAACGACAACGCGGGCGTGCCCTACTGCACGGCCTCGGCCGACGGGAAGAGCGGTACGAAGGCTTCCGGCCAGTTCGACGAGATGTCCCCCGAGCAGGCGTCGAACGCGGCGACGATAGCCGCCGTCGGGGTCTCCAAGGGGATGCCCGACCGGGCCGTGACGATCGCGCTGGCGACCGCGATGCAGGAGTCGGCCCTGCGCAACCTCGACCACGGCGACCGCGATTCGCTGGGCCTGTTCCAGCAGCGGCCCTCGCAGGGCTGGGGCACGCCGGGCCAGATCATGGACCCCGTGTACTCGGCCGGGATCTTCTACGACCGGCTGGCCGAGATCAAGGGGTACTCGCGGCTCCCGCTGACGGTGGCGGCGCAGAAGGTTCAGCTGAGCGGCTTCCCGCAGGCCTACGCGAAGCACGAGCCGGACGCCACCGTGCTGACCGCGGCCTTCACCGGCGCCGGTCACCTGACCTGTACCGGGCCCGCGCCCGTCCGGGCCGGCGATCCGGCGAAGGTCCGGGCGGAGCTGACCCGGCTGCTCGGCAAGACCCCCCTGTACACGCTGCCCGCGGCCCCGGCCGGTCCGGCGTCCGGTCAAGGCACCGGGAAGGGCGCCGGAGCGCCCGCCGAGTCCGAGGTGACCCTGGTGGCGAAGCCCGGCGGCGGGGATCCGGCGGCCCGGACCGGCCGGGTGCTCGCGCAGTGGGCGGTGGCCGGCTCCCGCGAGCTGGGGATCACGCGGGTCTCGTACGGCGGGAAGTCCTGGGTCGCGGGCAAGGACGGCGACCGCTGGCAGGACCGGGGCGCGGCGGGCTCGGGGAACGGCGCCGGGGATCCCGCCGCCGCGGGTCCGGGCCAGGTACGGATCTTCGTGCGCGGCTGACGTCCCGCGAAGTCCTGGTGGACAGGCGTGCGGCCTGTCGCCCGTTCGGGGGTGACCCGTACGGCGGACACGGGGGTCCCGGCGGGCACACAACCGCAGGTCGGCGCATGTTCCGAGCGGTCGGCCCGGAAGCCGATTAAACGATCCGTTACTGATCCTTTACCCACCGGCTCCGCAACTCGCGCCCCCCTGCGAGCGGTTGTCACGGCGTACTCAGCCGCTACCGCTTAGGAGCAACATGTCCTTCCCCCTGACCCGCCGGATCGCCCGTGCCGCGCTGCTCGTCGCAGCCGGGGCAGCGCCCGTGGTCGGTGCGGCCGGCGCGGCCAGCGCCGCGGGCCTGGAGTCCGTGCCGCAGCTGGGCGCGCTCACCGCGCCGGACGCGACGGTCGCCGCCGCGGGCGACACCGCCACCGATGCCGTGTCCGCCTCGGCCCTTCCGGCCCCCGCGCCGGCCGACGAGGTGACCGGCGCCGCGGGCAGCCTGCTGGCGGGTCTGCCGCTCGCCGGTGGCGGGCTGCCGGGCGGCGGCCTGCCCGGCGGACTGCCTGGCGGTCTTCCCGGCGGTCTTCCGGGCGGGCTGCCCGGCCTCGGCTAGCAGCCGCCGCCATGAACGCCGAGGGGCCCGGGAGCACGAACTCCCGGGCCCCTCGGGCCGTTCACGGTTCCGGTCGGACCCCTGACGGGTCCGGCCGGATCAGCTCAGCCGCTTGACCGCCGCCTCGACGCGCTCGTCCGTGGCCGTGAAGGCCACGCGGACGAAGTGCGCGCCCGCCTCGCCGTAGAAGTCGCCCGGCGCGACCAGGATGCCCAGGCCGGCCAGGTGGGCGACCGTGTCCCAGCAGGGCTCGTCGCGGGTCACCCACAGGTACAGGCTGGCCTCGCTGTGCTCGACGCGGAAGCCGTGGGCCTCCAGGGCCGTGCGCAGCGCCGCGCGGCGGGCCGCGTAGCGCACCCGCTGCTCCTCGACGTGCGCGTCGTCGCCCAGGGCCGCGACGGTGGCCGCCTGCACGGGGGCCGGGGTCATCATGCCGCCGTGCTTGCGGATCAGCAGCAGCTCGCCGAGGACTTCGGCGTCGCCGGCGACGAAGGCCGCCCGGTACCCGGCCAGGTTGGAGCGCTTGGAGAGCGAGTGGACGGCGACGATGCCCTCGTAGGAGCCCCCGCAGACCTCGTCGTGCAGGACGGAGACGGGCTCGGCCTCCCAGCCCAGTTCCAGGTAGCACTCGTCGCTGAAGATCAGGATCCCGTGCTCGCGGGCCCAGGCCACGATCCGTACGAGTTCCTCCTTGGGGAGGACCCTGCCGGTGGGGTTGGACGGGGAGTTGAGCCAGAGCAGCTTCACGCGGGCCGGGTCGAGATCCGTGGCGGGGTCGTCGTAGACCACCGGCTCGGCGCCGCACAGCCGCGCGCCGACCTCGTACGTCGGGTAGGCCAGCCGGGGGTACGCCACCTGGTCTTTCAATGTCCCAGTGCCCGCGCCGAGGCCCAGCTGGGTGGGCAGCCAGGCCACCAGTTCCTTGGAGCCGACGACCGGCAGGACGTTGCGGTGCCCGGCGTTGCTCGCGCCGAGGCGCTCGCGCACCCAGCCGGTGATCGCGTCGCGCAGGGCGGGGGTGCCCCACACCGTCGGGTAGCCCGGGGAGTCCGCGGCCCCGATCAGGGCGCGCTGGATCAGCTCCGGCACCGGGTCGACGGGGGTGCCGACCGAGAGGTCGACGATGCCGTCCGGGTGGGCCGCCGCCGTCGCCTTGTACGGCTCCAGCTTGTCCCAGGGGAAGACGGGAAGACGGGCTGAGACTGCGGCCACGTTGCGCTCTCGCTCTCCGAATGTCACGTGCGTTCCTGTGCTGTCTGAACTGTCAAAACACCTCGGTCCCGTGCGGCTGCGAGCCGTACGGGACCGAGGGGCGCTCCTGCCTGGAAGGTCAGTGCTCGCCGTTGATGCCGGCGGGCAGCGCTGCGATGAAGGGGTGGTCGCGCTCGATCAGGCCGAGCTTGGAAGCACCACCGGGCGAACCGAGCTCGTCGAAGAACTCGACGTTCGCCTTGTAGTAGTCCTTCCACTCCTCCGGAGTGTCGTCCTCGTAGAAGATGGCCTCGACCGGGCAGACCGGCTCACACGCACCACAGTCGACGCACTCGTCCGGGTGGATGTACAAGGACCGCTGGCCCTCGTAGATGCAGTCGACGGGGCACTCTTCGATGCATGCCTTGTCCTTGACGTCGACACAAGGCTCCGCGATGACGTAGGTCACGCTCTCGTTCCTCCTCATAAGGGCTTTCCATATCGCGCGGGAGCGCGGCGTCGTCGATGCCCGCCTCTAGTATCTCCGTTCCCGGGCACGATCCGAACAGGAGGGGCGGACAGAGCTGTGGAAATCACTGCCGGTGGACGGCTGGAGATCCGGATTACACCCGCTGACGTGGGCAAACGTGTCTCTGTGCGACAGGTGGAGCATGGCTCGACCGGGACCCCCTGTTTCACGGACACCGTAGGGGTTCTCACATCCTGGAACGCGGGTGTGGTGACGATCACACGAAAGACCGGCGAATCCGTCCGCATCCCGGAATCCCTGCTGGTGGCGGGCAAGGTCGTACCCGCCGCGCCGGCCCGCCGCAGGGGCCCCGCGGCCTCCTTCGAGGAGCTCGCGCGGGTCGGCGCCCGGGCCTGGGTGCCGCTGGAGAGCGAGCCGCTGGGCGAGTGGACGCTGCGCGCGGCCGGCGGATTCACCCGCCGGGCCAACTCCGTACTGCCGCTCGGCGATCCCGGGATTCCGCTGGACGATGCACTCGCGCGAGTGACGGCCTGGTACGGGCGGCGGGGCCTTCCGGCCTACATCCAGACCGCCACGGGGGCCGCGGGCACGCAGGAGCTGCTGTGCGCGGAGCTGGAGGACCGCGGCTGGGTCCGCGAGGTGTCGGCGCAGGTGCAGGTCGGCGGTCTGGCGGCGGTGGCGGACCTGGACGTGGCCGACGCCGTGGTCGCGGACGTACGGCTGACCCGTACTCCGGAGGAGGACTGGCTCTCCCGCTACGGGCGGGTGAAGGACCCGCAGACCGCGCGCCGCGTCCTGACGGCGGGGCCCTCGGTGTGGTTCGCGGCGGTACCGGGCCGGGCGATCGGGCGGCTCGCGGTGGACGGCCGGTGGGCCGGATTCGCGGCCGTCGAGGTCGACCCGGAGCACCGGCGCCGCGGCCTCGCCTCGGCCGTGATGGTGGCGCTGGCGCGGCGCGCGCTGGAGGAGGGCGCGTCGGCCGCGTGGCTCCAGGTGGAGAGCGACAACGCCGGGGCCCTGGGGCTGTACGGGGGGATGGGCTTCGGGACGCACCACGCGTACCACCACTACCGCCGGTCGGCGCAGTGACCTCGCCCTGGCGGGAGCGGTTCGCCGCCGAGGCGCGGGCGGAGCGGCCCGACCTGGCCACCCTGTGCCTGCTGCTGGCCGCGGAGGGCGATCCGGAGCTCGACGAACGGGCCATGGACTGGGCGCAGATCGAGCTGGACCGGCTGGCGGGGATGCTGCCGTACGGGCTGCGGGGCGCTCGCGCGTGGGCCTCGGCGGTCAGCGAACTGCTGGGCGGGCGGATGGGATTCCACGGCACCCCGGCCGACTACGACCGGCTCTCGTCCTCGCTGCTGCACGAGGTGCTGCGGCGGCGCCGGGGGCTGCCCATCCTGCTGTCCGTGGTCTGGCTGGAGGTGGCGCGGCGGGCCGGGGCCCCGGTGTACGGGCTGGCCCTGCCGGGGCACTTCGTGGTGGGCTTCGGGGACCCGGAGGAGGGCGTGGTCGTCGACCCCTTCGCGGGGGGCGCCTCGCTGGGCGCGGGTCCGGCGGAGCTGGCGGCGGGGCCGCGGACCGCGGCGCGCACGATGGACATCGTCCTGCGGATCCTGAACAACATCCGGGCGTGGGCATCGTCGCGGCCCGAGCACTCGGGGGTGGCCCTGTGGGCGCTGGAGCTGGCGCTGCTGCTGCCCTCGCATCCGGCGGCCCTGCGGTACGAACGGGCGAAGCTGCTGGTGGAGCGGGGGGAGTTCGTGGCGGGGGCGGCGGAGATGGAGTCCTACGCGGTGGTTGTGGACGTGATCGATCCGCCGGCCGCGGTGCGGATTCGTGCCGAGGCGATGGCTGCGCGGGCCCTGCTGAACTAGGCCGCCCGGCCTGGTTCAGCTGCGCGGGGCAAACGCCGGACGGCTGAAAGAAAGAGCCCCTCCGCCGTGTTCGGGGAGGGGCTCCGGTTCGGGTGGGATCAGCTCGGGTTGGTTTCGATGACCGCTGTGCGTTCGGCGGTGGTTTTGCCGCGGAGGGCCTTGCCCAGGACCACGGCTACGTCCTGCGGGGTCACGGCGGTCTTCTGGCCGGTGCCGCGCATGATGAGGACTCCGTCGAAGGTGTTGCCGTAGGCCGTCTTGAGGGCTTCCAGGTCGTACTTCTCGACGAGGTGACCGTCCACGGCCTGCATGCTCAGGATCTTCGGCAGGGACTTCGCGCCGAGCGGGATGGACTTGCCGCCCGCCTTGACGACGACCGGAGCCGACATCGCGGGCTGGGCGAACTCCTTCATGGCCCGGTCCAGTTCGGCCTTGCCGATGACCGGGTCCTTGGTGGCGACCGGCAGGGCGACGGGTTCGGCCCGGCCGCTGGCGACCATGTCGCGGAAGGCCTTGGTCACCATGGTGACGGAGCCGTCCACATCGAGCGTGGAACCGGCCTTGCCGGGCACGGCCACGGCCTTGCCGGTGTCGAAGGTGATGGTGCCCTCGGTGACGGAACCGGCGGTGCCGGCCAGCTCCTGGAGGGCGACCCGCAGCTTCTCCTCGTCGGTGGGCATGACGGCCTCGGCCTCGCGCACGCTGCCGAACAGGGAGCCGATGACCGTGACGGGGTTGTAGTCGCTGCCCGCCGCGTTGCGGACGGTGGTCTGGCTGTCCAGGCTCAGGCCGGCCTTCTCCGGCTTCAGCTCGACCTTCTTGCCGCCCACGGTGAGCTGGAGCGGGGCCGCGGCGCGGTTGCCGAAGGACGTCTGGAGCGTGGCGACGGCCTCGTCGCGGGTGCCGCTGATCTCGACGCCGAGCACGGTGGTGCCCTTGGGGACGTCGGAGTGGTTGAGGAGCAGGCCGGCGCCGTAGGCCACGCCGAACAGCGCGAAGAGGGCTCCGCCGACGAGGACCAGCTTGTTGCGGCCTTTCTTGGCGGGCCGGGCCGCGGCGGGCGCGGGAGCCTGGGGCCTGGCCTGGTGGGCGGGCTCCGGGGCGGGCACGGACTGCAGCTGCCCGGTGGAGTCCAGCTCGGGGCCGGGCCAGCCCGGCTCCTGCGCCCCTCCCACCGGTACGGAACCCAGCGCGGGCCCGCCCGTCGGCCCGTCCGGGCCGCGGCCGGGGCCGGTGCCGGGCCATGCGGGGGCCGGCGGGACGGGGGTGCCCAGGGCCTGGGCGACGGGACCGGAGCCGGGGCCGTACGCGGCTCCGGCGCCGGACGGCGGGCCGACGGGTGCACCCGTACGGGGACCGCCGGGCCCTGCGGGCGGCGCGGAGTAACCGGCGCCCGCACCGGGGCCGGCACCGGGTCCACCGGGGCCGGGGCCCATCGGCGCACCGGGGCGCGGGCCTGCCGGGCCTTGGGCGAAGCCCTGCTGCGGGGGCCCGTCGAAGCGCGGCCCGCCGGGGCCGCCGGGGCCGCCGGGGCCGCCGGGGCGGGCTCCCATGGGCGCACCGGAGCCGGGGCCCATGGGCGCACCGGGACCGGGGCCCATCGGCGCGCCCGGGCGCGGGCCCGCCGGGCCCTGGGCGAAGCCCTGCTGCGGGGGCCCGTCGAAGCGCGGGCCGCCGGGCTGGGCCGGTGCCGGGCCGCGCGCCGGGGCCGGAGCCTGCTGCGGGGTGGGGGCCGGGGCGGGCGCGGGGCCCGCCTTGCGCGGTGCGAACCAGTTGCTGGCCGTCTCCTCGCCCGCACTCGGTTCGGGCGCGGGCGCCGGGGCGGCGGCGGGCTCGGGCGCGGGCCCCGCCTCGGCTTCGGGCATGGTCTGACGTACGACCACGGGCGGAATCGGCCGCGAACCCGGGATGTTGATCCGGATCCGGGTCGTCAGCTGGGTCTCCGTCTTCGGCCCGTCGGAATCGGGTGTGGACGGCTTCGCGGGCGGTGCGGTCACTGAACTCTCCTCCGGGATGGTCGCCGTGCCCGGACCGGGGGGCACTGTCGTGGACGGATACTGGCCTGATCCGTACGGCGGCGTACCCGAGGGGTAGGCGGCCGCGCCGGGCCCGTTGGGCCCGGTGGGCGGACTGTCAGTTTCACGGCTCAAGGCAGGTTCTCCCGATCGGCTCCGCCGCCCGTCATAGCGTGCGCGGGCAGCTCGGCGGCCGGTCCACCATACTGGCCACCGCCCGCGTGCACCCGGCCGCCGGGAACGAAGCGTTCCCCTTGACCTCCTGCGCGCCCCCCGCGTACCCCTCCTGAGCACCTGTCGCCCGGCCGCCGGGGGTGCGCGCGGGCGGTGGCCGAGCCGCTCGTCAAGGCGTCGCGCGCGTCCGACGCCGCGTCACCTGGCGTTCCGGGCGGCCGAAAGCGGCCGGTCCGCCGAGAGGTTCATCGTGGCGCACATCACAGCGAGTACCGCTCCACCCAAAAGGTAGACGTACATGCTGATTCCGGACGAACCAAGGAGGAAGTCCCCCTCCGGCCGGGGCACACCGAGGAGCACGTAGGAGAGGAACCAGCCGCCCGCGGCCGCTCCCACCCCGATGCCGGTGCCCAGGGCGATCCGGGCGCCGAGGAACAGGCCGAAGAGCGCGAGGAGCGCGAGCACCAGCCCGCCCGGGAACCACAGGTCGACCACGAGCCAGCCGGCCAGGCCGGTCAGCACCCCTGCCGCCAACAGGCCCAGCAGGGCGGCGATCCGCGCCCCGGCCCCGAGGGCCGCCGGCCCGGTCATGCCCGCACCCCCGCGAAGAGGTCGCGCTCGCGCTCGCCCGCCGGGACCCCCGGCACACCCGCTACCAACTCGTAGTACTCGTGGGTGAACAGCGGCTGCGCGAGGTCGTTGGAGAGCGCGAAGAAGGGCCCGTCCACCGCGATCTGGGTGGCGTGGGCGCGCATCGCGGCGGTCTTCGCGGCCACGAACGCCTGCTCGGCAGCCTCGTCCCCGCCGATCTCGGCGGTGATCCGCTCGTCGGCGACCACGCCCGGCACGTCGTCCGGCGCGGCCGGCGCCGGGAAGGGCACCTCGCTCCCGGCCTCGCGGAGCCGGGCGAAGCCCTCCTCGACGACCGTGCGCGGTACACGGTTCCAGTAGAGCTTCTGGATGGCGTGCGGCTCTCCGAGCTCCTGGCGGTACGCGGGCTCCGCGGCCAGTTCGGCGGCGCGGGTGGCCACGCGGTGGGCCTGGATGTGGTCGGGGTGGCCGTAGCCGCCGTCCGGGTCGTAGGTGACGAGGACCTGGGGGCGCAGTTCGCGGATCACCTCCACGAGGTACCCCGCCGCCTCGTCCACGTCGGCCGACCAGAAGGCGCCGGGCCGGTGGTTCTGTTCGGCGCCCATCATCCCGGAGTCCCGGAAGCGGCCGGGGCCGCCGAGGAAACGGTGGTCGGTGACGCCCAGTTCCTTCATGGCGTCGGCGAGCTCGCCGACGCGGTGGGAGCCGAGGGTGTCGTCGCGGTCGGCCGTCAGGTGGGCGAGGCCGGGCGGGATGACCTCACCCTCCTCGCCGAGCGTGCAGGTCACCAACGCGACATGGACGCCCTCGGCCGCGTACTTGGCCATGGTGACGCCGTTGTTGATCGACTCGTCGTCCGGGTGCGCGTGCACGAGCAGGAGCCGATGGGCGGGAAGACCGTTCATGGGGGTAACCCTACGAGAAACGGCGGCCCCGCCCCCGGAACCGGAACGTCCCTAGAACTTGAGGCCGCTGATCATGCTCGCCACGTTGTTGGTCAGCTGGGAGAGCGTCGGAGCCACGGTCGAGCTCGCCAGGTAGAAGCCGAGCAGTACACAGACCACTGCGTGACCCGCCTTCAGGCCCGAACGCCGGACCAGCAGGAAGACGACGACTGCCAGCAGCACCACGGCCGAGATCGATAGTGCCACGGCGTTTCACCTCCACGTCGAGCGGACATCGGGTTCGCGTACTCGCAACTCGGTGCTCGGCAGAGTCATACCCACCGTGCGCTACGGATCATAACTATCCGTACCGCCACATCGATCGATTCCGGCAGCACGAGGGGCGCACGGCGCGCACGTCCGGGGTCACAGGAGTGCCGGCCGGGGAAGCTGTACGCCTCCCCGGCCGGCTGTCGGCACCCGCACGGCCGCACGAATCCAGGCTGCCCGGCCCAGATCTCGGGACAGAAACGGTCAAGTTGCCTGCATGTAAACCGAGTTGTGGGAAGCGGGGTGCCGTTCACAGCTGTGGCGAGAAATGAGCGGTCCCGGGAGCCTCCTGCTCACTCCTTGGTCAGTGGTCCCGAAGGCGGTTCCGAAGGCGGTGCCGATGCGGGTCCCGGAGGCGGTGCCGGCGGGAGGACGACCCGCTCGGATGCGAAATGACAGGCCGAGGGATGGGCCGTCGGGCCGCCCGGGAGGAAGGCCGGGATCTCCAGGAGCGGGACCTCCGAAGCACAGCGCGCCTCGGCCTTCCAGCAGCGGGTGCGGAAGCGGCAGCCCGACGGCGGGTTGGCCGGGGAGGGCACGTCGCCGGAGAGGATGATCCGGTCGCGTCCCGCGCGGGCCGCCGGGTCGGGGACCGGGACGGCGGAGAGCAGGGCCTGGGTGTACGGGTGGGTGGGGTGGTCGTAGATCTGGGTGTCGGTGCCGATCTCGACGATCCGGCCCAGGTACATGACGCCGACCCGGTCGGAGATGTGCCGGACGATCGAGAGGTCGTGCGCGATGAACACGTAGGAGAGGTTGAACTCGTCCTGGAGGCGCTCCAGAAGGTTGACCACCTGGGCCTGGACGGAGACGTCGAGGGCGGAGACGGGCTCGTCGGCGACGATGATCTCGGGCTGGAGGGCGAGGCCGCGGGCGATGCCGATGCGCTGGCGCTGGCCGCCGGAGAACTGGTGCGGGTACCGGTTGATGTACTCCGGGTTGAGGCCCACCACGTCCAGGAGCTCCTGGACCTTGCGGCGCCGGTCGCCCTTGGGGGCCACCTCCGGGTGGATCTCGTACGGCTCGCCGATGATGTCGCCGACCGTCATCCGCGGGTTCAGGGAGGTGTACGGGTCCTGGAACACCATCTGGATGTTGCGGCGCGCGGCCTTGAGGCCCTTGGCGGACAGCTTGGCGAGGTCCTCGCCCTTGTACGTGATCGAGCCGGCCGTCGGGCGTTCGAGGTTGACCAGCATCTTGGCGACGGTGGACTTGCCGCAGCCCGACTCCCCCACGATCCCGAGGGTTTCGCCGGCCCGCAGGTCGAAGGAGACCCCGTCGACGGCCTTGACGGCGCCGACCTGCTTCTTGAAGAGGATGCCCTGGGTCAGCGGGTAGTGCTTGACCAGGTCCTCCACCACGAGGATGGACTCAGCCACCGAGGCACTCCTTCCAGAAGAAGCACGCACTGGAGCGGTCCGGTCCGACCTCGGCCAGCGGCGGTACGTCGGTGCGGCAGGCGGCCCGGGCCATCGGGCAGCGCGGGTTGAAGGCGCAGCCGGGCGGGATGGCGAGCAGGTTGGGCGGCAGGCCCTTGATGGCGTACAGCTCCTGGCCCTTCTGGTCCAGGCGCGGGATGGAGTCCAGCAGGCCCCGGGTGTAGGGGTGAGCGGGATTCCGGTAGATCTCGTGGACGGGCGCGGCCTCGACGATGCGGCCGGCGTACATCACGGCGATCTTGTCCGCGACGTCCGCGACGACCCCGAGGTCGTGGGTGATCAGGATCAGGCCCATGTTCAGTTCGCGCTGGAGCTCCGCGAGCAGGTCCATGACCTGCGCCTGGACGGTGACGTCCAGGGCGGTGGTCGGCTCGTCCGCGATGATGAGCGAGGGTTCGAGGGCCATCGCCATGGCGATCATGATGCGCTGGCGCATGCCGCCGGAGAACTGGTGCGGGTAGTCCCCCACCCGCTCCCGCGCCGCCGGGATCTTGACCCGGTCCATCAGCTCCACGGCCTTGTTCCGGGCGTCCTTGCGGGACATCCCGCGGTGGACCTCGTACATCTCGCCGAGCTGCGCGCCGACGCTCAGGACCGGGTTGAGGGAGGACAGGGCGTCCTGGAAGATCATGGCCATCTCGGCGCCGCGGACCTTCCTGCGCTCGTCCTCCTTCATCTTCAGCAGGTCCTTGCCCTTGAAGAGGATCTCGCCGCCCGCGATGCGGCCCGGCGGCATGTCGAGGATGCCCATGACGGCCTGGGCGGTGACCGACTTGCCGGAGCCGGATTCGCCGAGCACGGCGAGGGTCTCGCCCTCGGCCACGGAGTAGTTGACCCCGTTGACGGCCTTGGCGACGCCGTCCCGCGTCTTGAATTCCACGTGCAGGTCGCGCACTTCGAGCAGCATGTGCGGGGCTCCTCAGCGCAGCTTGGGGTCGAGGGCGTCGCGCACCGCGTCGCCGAGCATGATGAACGCGAGCACGGTGATGCTGAGCGCGCCCGCCGGGTAGAGCAGCATGTGCGGGGCGTTGCGGATCTGGGAGGCGGCGTTGGAGATGTCGATGCCCCAGGAGACCGTGGGCGGCCGCAGGCCGACGCCGAGGAAGGACAGGGTGGCTTCCAGGGCGATGTAGGTGCCGAGCGCGATGGTGGCGACGACGATGACGGGCGCGATGGCGTTGGGCGCCACGTGCCGCAGCAGCATCCGGGCGTTGCCTGCGCCGAGCGCCCGCGCGGCCTGGACGTAGTCGTTCTGTTTGGCGGTGATGACCGAGCCGCGGGCGATGCGGGCCAGCTGGGGCCAGCCCAGCAGCACGATGAAGCCGACGACGGGCCAGACGGTGGTGCTGGTGACCACGGACAGGAAGACCAGGCCGCCGAGGACCACCGGGATGCCGAAGAAGATGTCGGCGACCCGGGAGAGCAGGGCGTCGCCCCAGCCCCCGAAGAACCCGGCGAGCCCGCCGAGCGCGGAGCCCAGCAGGGCCGCGCCGAGGGTGGCGCAGATGCCCACGGTGATGGAAGCCCGGGCCCCGTAGACGGTGCGGGTGTACACGTCGCAGCCCTGGGTGTCGTAGCCGAAGGGGTGGCCCGGGGAGGAGCCCTGCTGCGATTTGGACAGGTCGCACTGGAGCGGGTCGCCGCTCGCGATGAGCTGGGGCCAGATCGAGATGACCACGAGGAAGAGGATCAGTAGGGAGGAGACGATGAAGACGGGGTTGCGGCGCAGCTGGTGCCAGGCGTCGGACCACAGGGAGCGGGCCCTCTCCTGGGGGCCGGCGGGCCCCGCGGGGCCTCCCCCGAGCTCCTTCTCCAGGCTTTCGCCCTCTTCCAGGGCGAGATCCATGGCCCCTCCCTGGCCGGTCGGGGCGACGGACTCGTAGCGGCCGGGTCCCAACGGATCGTAGGCGGCGCGCTCCGGATCGGGCTCAGGCATAACGGATCCTCGGGTCCAGGACCGCGTAGAGCAGGTCGACGAGCAGGTTCGCCAGCAGGAAGACGATCACGAGGATGGTCACGAAGCCGACCACCGTCGGGGAGTTGTTGCGCAGGATGCCCTGGTAGAGCTGGTAGCCGACCCCGTGGATGTTGAAGATCCGCTCGGTGACGATGGCTCCGCCCATCAGGGCGCCGATGTCGGTGCCGATGAAGGTGACCACGGGGATCAGCGAGTTGCGCAGCAGGTGGCGGGTGACGACCCGGCGGCGGGGCAGGCCCTTGGCCACGGCGGTGCGGACGTAGTCGGCCTTGACGTTCTCGGCGATGGAGGTCCGGGTCAGCCGGGTGACGTAGGCGAGGGAGACCAGCGCGAGGACGATGCCGGGCAGGATCAGTTCGCTGAAGGGGGCGTCCGGGGAGACGGTGGGGCGTACCCATCCCCATGTGACGCCGAAGACGAACTGGAGGAGGTAGCCCGTCACGAAGGTGGGCACCGAGATGACGACGAGGGTGAGCACCAGCACGCCGCTGTCGATGGACTTGCCGCGCTTGAGGCCGCTGATCACGCCGAGGGTGATGCCGACGACGATCTCGATGGCGATCGCCACGATGGTCAGGCGCAGGGTCACCGGGAAGGCCGAGGCCATGAGTTCGGTGACCTTCTGGCCGTTGAAGGCGGTGCCGAAGTCGCCCTGGAAGATCTGGCCCATGTAGTGCAGGTACTGCTTCCACAGGGGCTGGTCGAGGTAGAGGTCCTTGCGGATGCGCGCGGCGGTGGCGGGGTCGGGAGCCTTGTCGCCGAAGAGGGCGGCGACCGGGTCACCCAGCGCGTACACCATGAAGAAGATCAGGAACGTGCTGCCGATGAACACGGGGATCATCTGGAGCAGTCGCCGGATCACATAACGTCCCATGGACTGCTCCAGGTTCGATTCCGGGGGCGGGTCAGCTGACCTTGATCTGGTCGTACACCGGGACGCTGAACTGGTTGAGCTTCACGTCCGAGACGCGCTCCCCGTAGCCCGCGCTGCCGTTCTGGTACCAGAGCGGGATGGACGGCATCTGCTCGGCGAGGATCTTCTCGGCGTCCTTGAAGGTGGCGGTCGCCTTGGCGGCGTCGCTCTCGCGGTTCGCCGCGTCGACGAGCTTGTCGAACTCCGGGTTGCTGAACTTGCCGTAGTTGGAGGACGCGCCGGTGTAGTAGAGCGGCTCGAGGAAGTTCTGGATCAGGGGGTAGTCGGCCTGCCAGCCGGAACGGAACGGGCCGGTCAGCTTGAAGCTGCTCTGCTGGTTGCGGAAGTCGGCGAAGGTGCCGATCGGGTTGACCGTGCAGACCGGGCCCTCGCCGAGCGCGTTGTTGATGCTGTTGCAGACGGCGTCCATCCAGTCGCGGTGCGAGCCGGTGTCCACGTTGGAGGTCAGCGAGACCTTGCCGCCGGGCAGGCCGCCGCCCTCCTGGATGAGCTTCTTGGCCTCGGTGGGGTTGAAGGAGCAGGCCTCGCCGCAGGCGGTGGCGGAGAATCCGCCCTTGTCGCCGAGGGCCGGGGAGGTCCAGTCCTTGGCCGGGGTGCGGGTCTCGCGGAAGATCTGCTTGGTGATCTCGTCGCGGTTGATCGCCATCGAGATGCCCCGGCGGACCTTGTCCATGCCTTCCTTGTTCCACTGCGGGTCGTACAGCGGGAAGGTGAGGGTCTGGATGATGAGGGCCGGCTGGTTGATGTAGCGGTCGCCGAGGTCGTTCGCGACGTTCTTCAGCTGCTGCGCCGGTACGTCGTCGACCAGGTCGAGGTTGCCGGAGATCAGGTCGGTGTAGGCGGTGTTGTTGTCGGTGTAGACCTTCAGGTCCACTCCGCCGTTGAGCGCCTTGTCCTCGCCCGTGTAGGCGTCCCACTTGCGCAGCTTCATGCCGGTGCCCTTGGTGTACGAGTCCACCGTGTACGGGCCGTTGCCGACGGGCTTCTTCAGCCAGGCGTCGTGGTCGGTGAAGAAGGCCTTGGGCAGGGGGGAGAACGCCTGGTAGCCGAGGGTCTCGGGCCAGGTGGAGAACTTCTCCTTGAGGGCGACCGTGAAGGTCTTGGGGTCCTTGACGACCAGGCCGGACATGGTCTTGGCCTTGGGGTCGCCCTTCTCGGGGTGGACGTCCGCGTAGCCGACGATGTCGGAGAAGAAGGGCGAGTTGTTCTGCTTCTTGGTGACGTCCGCGCCGTAGTTCCAGGCGTCCACGAAGGACTGCGCGGTGACCGGCTCGTCGTTGCTGAACTTCCAGCCGTCCTTCAGCGTGATCGTGAAGTTCTGGCTGTCGGTGGTCTCGATGTTCTCGGCGAGGAAGTTCTTCGCCTCGCCGGTCTCGGGGTCGTACCGCTTGAGCCCCCGGAAGATCATGTCGAGGACCTTGCCGCCCTGGACCTCGTTGGTGTTGGCGGGCTCCAGCGGGTTCTGCGGGTCGCCCCACGAGGAGCTGACGATGCCGTCCGCGCCGCCTCCGCCGCTGTCGCTTCCGCCGCCGCAGGCGGTCGCCGCGAGGGCGACGGCCGCCGCACATGCGGCCCACTTGGCGTGGGTGGCTCCGCGCATGGAGTGCCTCCTACTGGATCCCAAGACTCACTTAGGGCCCAATGTCACCCTATGAGGGGTCCCGCACACTCCTCGTTGGACCGATTGCACCCTCGCGTCCCCCGCCTGTCACCCCTGCGAGTGCAATACGGACGGTCCCAGCTTCAGCTCCCAGGTCACCACGGCGTAGTGCAGCGCCATGCCGTGCGCCTCGTACAGGGCGAGCGCTCCGGTTTCGTTGGCGGTGTCCACGCCGAGGCCCACCGTGGAGCGGCCGCGCGCGGCGTGGGCGGCGAAGCCGTGGCGGAGCAGGAAGCCTCCGACGCCCCGGCCGCGGGCCTCCCGGCGGACGCCGAGGTGGCTGACCCAGCCCATCCGGGTGCGGTCGTCGCGGGTCAGCAGGACCCCTACGTCGCCCAGCTCGGGCAGGCTGGCGATCCACACCAGCGACCAGTCGAGGCCATGGCCGTCGATGTGGTCCAGCCAGGGCTCGTACGGGCGGTCCACGTGGCCGAAGTGCTCGGCGAAGGCCTCCTCGATCAGGGCGTGGGCGCGGCGGCGCTCCGCCTCGTCCCCGTCGCAGGGCCGCAGCACGAGCCCCGCGGGAGGCACCGGGGGTGCGTCGGCCCGGTCGACGGCGCGGGTCATCACCTGGTAGCGGCGCACGATGCGGTAGCCGCGGCCCGGCAGCAGGTCGGCGTCGAGGGTGGGCTCGACGTTGAGCTGGAGGCGCAGGCAGGCTTCGGGCGCGCCGGCGGCGAGCTCGCGGGCCCGGACCTCCATGAGTTCCAGCAGCCGGACGGCGGCCGCGCGGTGCCCCGGCAGGACGTAGTGGTCGCCGTCGACGCGGCCCGGGCCGGAGTCCGCCCACACCATGGCGTAGGCGACGAGCCGGCCGCCCTCGAAGGCGAGCCAGGAGTCCCTCGCCAGGTCCACGCCGGGGTGGTTCAGGTCGGCCTCGACGGCGGCCAGGTCGGTCTCGGGACGGCCGATCTCGATCAGGTCGACGGCGTTGAGGAGACCGCAGATGTCCTCGGCGTCCGAGGGCCCGGCGGGCCGCATGTTCAGCAGGTCGCTCATCGGACCACTCTCGGACCGCCGGGGGCGCCGCCGCAACCGGCTTTCCCCGCACGGCGGATGCGCGGGGCGCGCGGGGCCCGTACGGACGGCGCCCGCGGACGCGAAGGCGCCCGGTGCCGGGAGATCCGGTACCGGGCGCCTTCGGTGCTTCTCCCGCGGGATCAGACGGCCAGGATGGCCTTCTCCTCCGCGAAGTGGCAGGCCGACTCGTGCGCGGCCGGCGAATCGACACCCTTGAAGCGCTCCGGGATGGCGAGCAGCGGCTCCTCCACGGAGCACTTCTCCTCGGCCTTCCAGCAGCGGGTGCGGAAGCGGCAGCCCGACGGCGGGTTGGCCGGCGAGGGGACGTCACCGGTGAGGATGATCCGCTCGCGGCCCTCGCGGGCGGCCGGGTCCGGCACCGGCACCGCGGAGAGCAGCGCCTGGGTGTACGGGTGGGTCGGGTGCTCGTAGATCTGCTCGTCGGAGCCGATCTCGGCCATCTTGCCGAGGTACATGACGCCGACGCGGTCCGAGATGTGCCGGACGATCGACAGGTCGTGCGCGATGAAGACGTAGGAGAGGTCGAACTCGTCCTGCAGCTTCTCCATCAGGTTGATGACCTGGGCCTGCACCGACACGTCGAGCGCGGAGACCGGCTCGTCGCAGATGATGATCTCCGGGTTGAGCGCGAGGCCGCGGGCGATGCCGATGCGCTGGCGCTGGCCGCCGGAGAACTGGTGCGGGTACCGGTTGATGTACTCCGGGTTGAGGCCCACCACGTCCAGGAGCTCCTGGACCTTGCGGCGCCGGTCGCCCTTGGGGGCCACCTCCGGGTGGATCTCGTACGGCTCGCCGATGATGTCGCCGACCGTCATCCGCGGGTTCAGGGAGGTGTACGGGTCCTGGAACACCATCTGGATGTTGCGGCGGACGACCTTCAGGGCCTTGCCAGACAGCTTGGTGATGTCCTGGCCCTTGTAGAAGACCTCGCCCGCGGTGGCGCGCTCCAGGTTCATCAGCAGCTTGGCGACGGTGGACTTGCCACAGCCGGACTCGCCGACGATGCCGAGGGTCTCGCCCCGGTAGAGGTCGAAGGAGACCCCGTCGACGGCCTTGACGGCGCCGACCTGCTTCTTGAACAGGATGCCCTGGGTCAGCGGGAAGTGCTTGACCAGGTTGCGGACCTGGAGGATCGGCTCGCGCTCGGGGGCGTTCTTGGTGAGCTCAGCCATGGATCTGCTCCTTCCAGAAGTGGCACGCGCTGGTGCGGCCGGCCAGTTCGGCGCCGTCCTGCTCGGTCACCGGGTGCAGGACCGGCACCTCGGTGCGGCAGATGTCCTGCGCCTTCGGGCAGCGCGGGTTGAAGGCGCAGCCGGAGGGGATGTTGAGCAGGTTGGGCGGCAGGCCCTTGATCGCGTAGAGCTCCTGGCCCTTCTGGTCCAGGCGCGGGATCGAGTCCAGCAGGCCCCGGGTGTACGGGTGCGCCGGGCGCTTGTAGATCTCATGGACCGGGGCGTTCTCGACGATCCGGCCGCCGTACATGACGGCGATCTTGTCCGCGACGTCGGCGACGACGCCGAGGTCGTGGGTGATCAGGATCAGGCCCATGTTCATCTCGCGCTGGAGCTCCGCGAGCAGGTCCATGACCTGCGCCTGGACCGTCACGTCGAGAGCCGTGGTCGGCTCGTCCGCGATGATCAGGTCGGGCTCCAGGGCCATCGCCATGGCGATCATGATGCGCTGGCGCATGCCGCCGGAGAACTGGTGCGGGTAGTCCCCCACGCGCGCCTTGGCGGCGGGGATCTTCACGCGGTCCATGAGCTCGACGGCCTTGGCCGTGGAGTCCTTCTTGGACATCCCGCGGTGTACGCGGAACATCTCGCCGAGCTGGGCTCCGACGGTGTGCACCGGGTTCAGCGAGGACAGCGCGTCCTGGAAGATCATGGCGATCTTCCGGCCGCGGATCTTGCGGAACTCCTCGGCCGGCAGCTTCAGCAGGTCGGTGCCCTGGAACAGGATCTCGCCCTGCGGGATCTTGCCCGGGGGCATGTCCAGGATGCCCATGATGGCCTGCGCCGTCACGGACTTGCCGGAGCCGGACTCGCCGAGGACGGCGAGGGTCTCGCCCGCGTTGACGGAGTACGAGACACCGTTGACGGCCTTGGCGACACCGTCGCGGGTGTGGAACTCGACGTGCAGGTCGCGCACTTCGAGAAGGGGGGTGTCCTCCGGCGCCGATCGGGGCGCGGGGACATTCGAGGTCTTGTCGATGATGATCACGGTACGCCCTTCCTCAGCGCAGCTTCGGGTCGAGGGCGTCGCGCACCGCGTCGCCGACCATGATGAACGCGAGCACGGTGATGCTCAGCGCGGCGGCCGGGAACAGGAGCACGTGCGGAGCCTGGAGCCAGCGGACGGAGGCGTCGCTGACCATCAGACCCCAGGAGATCTCCGGGGGCTGGACACCGATGCCGAGGTAGGACAGCGCGGACTCGGCTCCGATGTACACACCGAGGCTGATCGCACCGATGACGATGACCGGGGCGACGGCGTTCGGGAGGATGTGCCGGAGCGTGATGCGCAGGCTGCCGGCGCCGAGGGCGCGCGCCGCCATCACGTAGTCGTTGTTCTTGTTCTGCAGCACCGAGGACCGCATGATGCGGAAGATCTGCGGCCAGCCGAGGCTCGCCATCACGACGGACACGGTCCAGGCGTTGCCCTTGCCCAGGCCCGACATGATCAGCATGCCGCCGAGGAGCAGCGGGATGGCGAAGAAGATCTCGGTGAAGCGCGACAGGAGGCTGTCCACGATGCCGCCGATCCAGCCGGCCACCAGGCCGAGGAGGCCTCCGACGACGAGGACGAGCGTGGTGGTGACGATGCCGACGATCACGGAGTTCCGGGTGGCCCACACCGTACGGGTGTAGATGTCACAGCCCTGGATGTCGTACCCGAACCAGTGGCCGGAGCTGGGCCGCTTCAGGGAGTCCTGCAGGATGCACGCGTCGTTCGCGAAGGGGCTGCCGGCAGTGAACCACTGCGGCACGGCGGCGAGCACGAGCAGGCACAGCACGAGGAAGGCGCCGATCAGGAACACCGGGTTGCGGCGCAGATCGCCGAGGGCGTCCGACCAGAGACTGGCGACGCGCTCCTTCTTCTTGCCCTGCTGGTCGTCCGGCGCACCGGTGGTCGTGGGGGCACCGGCGGTCTGAGTGTCGGTCATCTCGTCCCCCACCGTAGTTGTGTCACGCATAGCGGATCCTCGGGTCGAGCACGGCGTAGAGAAGGTCCACGACGAGGTTGGCCACCACGTAGACCAGGACGAGGAGGGTCACCACTCCCACCAGGACCGTGCCCTGCTGAAGGTGAATCGACTGGGCGATCAGGCCACCGATGCCGTGGATGTTGAAGATGCGCTCGGTGATGACCGCACCGCCCATCAGGGATCCCAGGTCCGCACCGAGGAAGGTGACGATCGGGATCAGGGCGTTGCGCAGCGCGTGGTTGACGACGACACGGCGACGGGGAAGACCCTTCGCGGTCGCGGTACGCACGTAGTCGGCGCGCATCGTCTCCATCAGGCTGGTACGGGTCAGTCGGGCCACGTACGCGAGGGAGGTGGAGGCCAGGATGAAGGCCGGCAGCAGGTACGCGCGCAGGCCGTCCGCCTCGTTGAAGGAGACGGGGAAGAAGTCGATCCCCCAGTTGTTCTTCAACTCGACGCCGAGGGTCAGCTGAAGCACGAAACCGGTGACGAAGACCGGGATGGAGATGACCATCAGCGTGCTGATCAGGACCAGCTGGTCGAGGAACTTGCCGCGGCGCAGGGCGGCCATGATGCCGGCGAGGACGCCGACAACGGCCTCGATGGCGAAGGCGACCAGCGCGAGGTTCAGGGTGTAGGGGAACGCCTCGGAGATGAGGTCGATGACCTGGCGGCCGTTGAACGTCTCGCCGAAGTCGCCCTGGAACACATTGGTGATGTAGTTCCAGTACTGCGCCAGGAACGGGTCGTTCAGGTGGTACTTCTCGCGCAGCATGGCTGCGACGAGCGGGTCTGCCCGCTTCTCACCGGCCAGGGCCTGGATCGGGTCGCCCGGCAGCCAGAAGGTCAGTACGTAGATCAGGAAAGTGGCACCGAGCAGTACAGGGATCGCCTGTATGAGTCGGCGGATGAGGTAGCGGCCCATCAGACCTCCAACGGAAGAACAGGGGATAGGGCGGGCAGACGGAAACCTGATTCCGTCTGCCCGCCCCCGGTGTCCCCTTGGTGAAGAGCGGTGTTAGTTGAGCTCGACCTTGGCCAGGTCCATGCGGCCCTGGGCGTCGATCTCGACGTTCTTCACGGTCTTGGAGTAGGCCGAAGAAGACATGTAGGTGAAGACCGGGATGTACGGCAGGTCCTTGATGATGATGTCATCGGCCTGCTGGTACAGCTTGAGGCCCTCGGCCGGGTCCGTCGCCTTGTCGGCGTTGGCCATGAGGGTCTCGAACTCCTCGTTGACGTAGCCGCCGTAGTTGGAGCCGTTCTCGATCGCGACCTTCGAGAAGATCGGACGGAGGTAGTTCTCGGCCGCCGGGTAGTCCATGGACCACGCCATGCGGAAGGCGCCCTTGTACTTCTTGTCGCCGAGGTCGGTCAGCAGGTCGCCGAACTTGGCGAACGGCTTCGCGGTGACCTCGAGGCCGAGGTTCGCCTTCAGCTGGTTCGCGACGGCCTCGATCCACTCCTTGTGGCCGCCGTCGGCGTTGTAGCCGAGCTCCAGCTTGTTTCCGGGGATGCCGCCGGCCTGGGCGAAGAGCTCCTTGGCCTTGGTCGGGTTGTACGTGCCGGCCTCGCCCAGGGCGCCCTTGCGGTAGCCCGGGATGATGGGGCTGATGAAGTCATCGGCCGGCTTGCGGGTGCCGTTGAAGATGGTCTTCGCGATGGCCTCCCGGTCGATCGACATGGAGATGGCCTTGCGGATCTCCACCTTGCCGAACGCCTCGGGGTTGGTGGCCAGCGGGAGACCGACGTAACCGACGGCCGACTCGGGCTTGTAGATGTAGCGGTCGCCGAACTCCTGGGCGACGGAGGCCATCGCCGAGACGGGGAGCTTGTCGACGATCTGGAGGGTGTCGGCGCGAAGGTCGTTGTACGCCGTGTCCAGGTTGTCGTAGATCTTGAAGGTGACGCCGTCGAGCTTGGCGCGACCCTCGGCCGGGTAAGCGTCGAAGCGCTTGACCTTGATCTGCTTGTTGTGGTCCCAGACACCGTCCATCTGGAAGGCGCCGTTGCCGATGGGGGCCTCGCCGAACTTCTTCGGGTCGGCCTCGAAGGCCTTCGGCAGCGGGTAGAAGGCGTTGTAGCCCAGCATCGTCTTGAACTGGGAGAACGGAGCCTTCAGCGAGACGGTGAAGGTCTTCTCGTCGACGACCTTCAGGCCCTTGAGCTCGGTGGCGGTGGGCGTCTTGTCCTTGCCCGGCGCCAGCTCCTCGGAGCCCTCGATCTTGTCGAAGAAGGGCAGCGACTCGGCGGCGTTGGTCTGGTTGGCACCCCAGTTCCAGGCGCGGACGAACGACTGCGCGTCGACCTTCTCGCCGTTGTGGAAGGTGTAGCCGTCCTTGAGCTTGATCGTCCAGAGCTTCGAGTCCGTGGTCTCGATGGACTGGGCGACCGCGAGCTTGGGCTCGTTGGTCTTGTTGTCGTACTCGACCAGGCCGGTGAAGAGGGCGTTGAGCACCTCGGCACCTTCGGACTCGGCGGTGTTCTGACCCACCAGACCGTGCTGCGGCTCGCCGAGCACCACGGTGATGTTGCCGCCGGTCTTGCCGCCGGCGGACTTGGAATCGCTGCTGGTGCTGCAAGCCGTCGCGGCCATCGCCACGATGACGGCACCCGCGACCCACTTGGCGCTCGTTGCTCCGCGCATGGGTAATTGCCTCCTCAGGCGTCACTGTCGATACATGAGGGCACCGGTCGCGCTGACACCCCTGACAGCGGCATCCGGACCCCTCGGCGTGATGCTCGTGAGTCGACGCTCCCCACAGCGTGTGACCCATTGACCCGAGCTCAATGGAGCCATCCTCAGGGACGCCTTGACCGTAAACCACACTTAAGTGGTCTCGTTTTCACAACATCGCACTACGGCTAAAACCCGAAATCCGGACAAACGGATAGGAGACAGACATGAACGAAACGGACGGTTAGCTCTTCTTCCGGAGTGTCACGGTCGGTATGCGGACACCGGATCGAAACAATCCGCTTGACAAATGTGAACAGCCCCCTTCGTCACGGTGTGCGTGACGAAGGGGGCTGTTCACAAAGGCCCGTTCGGCAGGACCCAGGTGTGACCTAGGTCCTACGCGACTACTTGCCGGACTTGGCGCGCGACGCGGAGCGCGAGCGGTCCTTCTGGTCCAGGACGACCTTGCGGATGCGGACGGCCTCCGGGGTCACCTCGACGCATTCGTCGTCGCGGCAGAACTCCAGGGACTGCTCCAGGGAGAGCCTGCGCGGGGGCACCACGTTCTCGGTGTTGTCCGCCGAAGCCGCACGCATGTTGGTGAGCTTCTTCTCCTTGGTGATGTTCACGTCCATGTCGTCGGCGCGGGAGTTCTCGCCGACGATCATGCCCTCGTACACCTCGGTGCCGGGCTCGGTGAACAGGACACCGCGCTCCTGCAGGTTGATCATCGCGAACGGCGTCACCGAACCGGAGCGGTCGGCGACCAGCGAACCGTTGTTACGGGTCACCAGCTGGCCGAACCACGGCTCCAGGCCCTCGTGGATCGAGTGGGCGATGCCGGTGCCGCGCGTACCGGTCAGGAACTCGGTACGGAAGCCGATGAGGCCGCGCGACGGGACGACGAACTCCATGCGGACCCAGCCGGAGCCGTGGTTCGACATGTTGTCCATGCGGCCCTTGCGGACGCCCATGAGCTGCGTGACCGCGCCCATGTGCTCCTCGGGGACGTCGACCGTCATGCGCTCGACCGGCTCGTGCACCTTGCCGTCGACGATCTGCGTGACGACCTGCGGCTTGCCGATGGTCAGCTCGAAGCCCTCGCGGCGCATCTGCTCGACCAGGATGGCGAGCGCGAGCTCACCACGGCCCTGGACCTCCCAGGCGTCGGGACGCTCGGTGTCGAGGACGCGGAGCGAGACGTTACCGACCAGCTCGCGGTCCAGACGGTCCTTGACCTGGCGGGCGGTGACCTTGCGGTCCTTGACCGCGGACTTGGCGTCCGCGCCCTTGCCGCTGCCGCCGCGGCCGACCATCGGGGAGGTGTTCGTACCGATGGTCATGGAGATCGCCGGCTCGTCGACCGAGATCAGCGGGAGCGCGATCGGGTTCTCCGGGTCGGCCAGGGTCTCGCCGATCATGATGTCGGGGAAACCGGCCACCGCGCAGATGTCACCCGGGCCCGCCACCTCGGCCGGCTTGCGGGTGAGCGCCTCGGTCATCATCAGCTCGGTGATGCGGACGTTGGAGATGGTGCCGTCACGCTTGATCCACGCGACGGTCTGGCCCTTGCGGAGCTCGCCCTGCTCGACGCGCACCAGCGCGATGCGGCCGAGGAAGTTGTCCGCGTCCAGGTTGGTGACGTGGGCCTGGAGGGGGGCCTCCTCGTCGTACACCGGGGCCGGGACGTGGGCCAGGATGGTGGAGAAGAAGGGCTCCAGGCTGTCGCTGTCCGCGGGGACGGTCCCGTCCTCCGGCTTGGTCAGCGAGGCCACGCCGTCACGGCCACAGGCGTAGACGATCGGGAACTCGATCTGGTCCTCGTCGGCGTCCAGGTCGAGGAAGAGGTCGTACGTCTCGTTGACGACCTCGTCGATCCGGGAGTCCGGGCGGTCCGTCTTGTTGATGCAGAGGATGACCGGCATCTTCGCCTGCAGGGCCTTGCGCAGGACGAAGCGGGTCTGGGGCAGGGGACCCTCGGAGGCGTCCACCAGCAGGACGACGGCGTCCACCATCGACAGACCGCGCTCGACCTCACCACCGAAGTCGGCGTGGCCGGGGGTGTCGATGATGTTGATCGTGATCGGGGCCGACCCGTCCTTCGGGTGGTACTTCACCGCCGTGTTCTTGGCGAGGATCGTGATGCCCTTCTCACGCTCCAGGTCGTTCGAGTCCATCATGCGGTCGTCGAGGTGCTGGTGGGCGGCGAAGGCACCGGCCTGCTTGAGCATGGCATCGACGATGGTCGTCTTGCCATGGTCGACGTGGGCGACGATGGCGACGTTACGGATGTCGTGGCGCGTGGGCACTTCGGCGCTTCTCCCGGGATCGTGGATGGCGACGCGTACGGTCCGGCACGCGCGCCTCGACCGGGCGGAAAACCTGCCACGGCCTTACCCCATCGTACGTCGGTTGGCGGGAACTGCCTGCCGGGGGGTCTGTCAAGAGGCCGGACGACTGAGCACGACCGAGTCCTGGGTGGGGGAACTCCGGTGAGGGTGGATCCGGTAAACACGCGGGTCAACGGGTGTCTACGACCTTGCCCGCCGGGTGATCCGGCGGGCAAGGGACTTGAGTCACATCTGAGCTTGAGACCTTCGAATCAACCCCGGATGCACCTGTTCGTCATCACTTCTTCGCGTCGCTTCCCCGCGTCGCCCCTTCTACTTCTTCGCGTTCTTGGCCTTGGCCGCGGGCTCCGGCTTCTTCCAGCCGATGTCCTGGTAGCGCGGAGCTCCGAGGCCGAAGGCGCCCGCGTTGGTGAGGCCCGGCTTCACGGCCACCAGCTCGGGGCGCTGGTAGAGCGGGATGGACCCGGCCGTCGCCCAGATCCGGGCGTCGGCCTTGCGCATCAGGTCGCGGGAGGCGGCCTCGTCCAGCTCGCCGAGCGCCTGGTCGAAGAGCTGGTCGATGTGGTCGGTGCCGACCCGGGTGTAGTTCTGTTCGACCAGGAGCGAGCCGTCGGCGGCCGGCTCCGGCTTGGCGAAGATGGGCCGGGCGTCGGTCGCCGGGTAGGCCGTCGCGGGCCACGAGTAGAGCGCCAGGTCGTACTGGCCCGAGGCGATGTGGTCCTTGAAGAAGCTCTCGTCGGCCACCTTGGTCAGCTCGGTCTGCACGCCGACGTGTCGGAGCATCTGCGCGATCCGCTCGCCGACCGTGCGCAGCGCCTCCGAGCCGGGACCGGCCGGCAGGACGAAGCGCAGGGCGAGCGGCTTGCCGTCCTTGGCGAGCATGTTGCCGGAGGTGCGTACGGCCTGCTTGGCGGGGGCCGGGGCGGGGCTCGCCTTGGCCGGGTCCGCCGGTTCGGCGGCGGTCTCCGCGTCGAGGGCCGGGCTGCGCTTGCCGTCGTCCACGGCGTCGGCCTGGGCCTCGGCCTGGGTGCGCAGGTGCTGCTCCTGGAGGGCCGCGAACGGGCCCGGGGCGAGCACCGGGGAGGGGTGGTCCTGCCCGCCGCGCCCGCTCTCGGCGAAGGCGTCCGCGTCGACGATCTCGCCGTCGGAGGCGGGGTGGCGGTACTCGCCTTCGGGGAGGCCCGGGCCCGCCGGGTCCCCGGGGCGCCCGTCGCCGTTGCGCTCGTCGTCCTGGCCGACGATGTAGAGGCCGTCGTTCCCGGTGCCCGGGCCCGCGGCGGCCGGGACGGCGGGGGTCTTGGAGTCGTCCGTCCCCTTCTCGGCCTCCGAGCCGGCCTTCGCACCGGCCGGCTCGGTGATCTTGCCGCCCCGGCGCCAGCCGGCGTCCGCGAGCAGGGCCTGCGAGGCCTGGGTGTCCTGGCCGCCGAGGGCGTCGCTGTTGTCTGCGTACGCCTGCTGCCCGGCCAGCGCGAGGTGGCTGCCCACCGGCTTCGCGGGCAGGCCGAGCGGCTTGAGGACGATGTCGGCGAGCGCCTGGCGGTCCAGGGCGCGGGCCACGGCGCGGCGCACCCGCTCGTCGGCGAGGGGGCCGCTCGCCCCGTTCATGGCGAGCTGGGTGTAGGCGGGCTCCAGGGACTTGCGGACGGTGAAGCCGCGCAGGGCGCTCTGCTCCTCGGCGTACCGCTTCACCGACTCCGCTTGCTTCTGGCGGGTGGCCTGCGCCTCCTTGGCCTTGTCCTCGTCCAGTCCGAAGGCCAGCGCCCACGAGAGGGTGGCCTGCGCGGCCGTCACGGAGGCGGCCGGGCCGTGGGACCCGTCGGCCTTGGCGGCGTCGCGGCGGGCCAGGGCGATCCGGTCGGCCCCGGTGCGGTCGATCTCCGCCAGGTCGAGCTTGCCGGCGGCCAGCGCGGCCGGGCGCTCCGATCGGGGCACCGCGGTGAGGACCAGGGTGTCGAGCTTGGCGGGGCTGCCCCACCAGCGCGGGTTGCGGGTCAGCGAGGCCGTACCGGTCTTCTTGTCGACGGCGCCCAGTCCGAAGGGCCCTGCGGTGACCTTCAGGGCGCCCCGGGCCCCCTCGTTGAAGGTCTCCGGGGTGCCGGTGACCTGCTTGGGGTAAAGGGGGCTGAAGAGGGAGCGCCAGTCGGCGTACGGCCGGACGAAGGTGACCTTGACCTCCAGGTCCGTCTTGCCGCGCTCGATCTTCTCGATCCGGTCGTATCCGGCGTTGCGCGCCGTCCAGTACGCGGAGTCCTTGCCGTTCAGGGCCCGCCACTGGGAGACGAAGTCGGCGGCGCCGATCTCGCGGCCGTCGCTCCAGACCGCCTGCTGGTTGAGCTTGTACAGGACGACCTGCTTGGGCTCCCGCTCGACGACCTCGGCCTTCTCCAGGTAGTCGGGGTTGGCCACCGGCCGCCCCTTGCCGTCCAGCACGAACAGCTGGGGCAGTACCGCCCCGGCGATCCGGTGGGTGGTGGCGTCCGCATCCGCCTGGAAGACGTTGAGGGTGCCCGGCATGGAGTCCACGGCCCACCGCAGCACCCCGCCGTCGCGGACCTTGTCGCGGGTGGTGGCCGCGATGTCCTGCCCGGCGGCGGCCGGGCCGCCCTCGTCTTCACCCGCGCCGCAGCCCGCGAGCAGCGGCAGTGCAAGAACTCCCGAGGTCAGGAGCGCCAAGGACCTGCGCCTTCTCTGGGACATGGGTGGTACCTCCGGGACGGGGCGTGGGGGGAGCCGTGAAAGCGGATGTTTTGATCACGTTCGGCGGTATATGGAGCTGATCACACTGGGTGCCGAAACCCACTGAAATCGACACCCCGCCACACCCGCCGCAGCAGACCCTCGCCACGCCGCGAACCCCACCCGTGCGGACCAATCCGGCTTGCTTTCCGGACGGGCTTTCCCCCGTAAGAGGGACGAAAATGGGGTCGGGAGGGGCGCACGATTCGCGCCTGCGCGCCCGCAATCGCTGCACGTCCCTTCACAACCGGGGACGGGAGGCGCGACACTCGCAGGCGCACATGAGCGTTGCCACCGCACGCAAGCGGAAGTGAGGGCAAGTCATGTCCCTGCAAGACGATTTGACCGCCGTACGGCGCAACCTGAACGAGCTGGTCCGCTCGGTGGAGCAGCTGGAGAGGGACGTCAAGAACACAGCGCGGCAGGCGCCGGCCGCCTCCAGGGGCGCCGGCGAGAGCGCGATGGTCAGCGTTCCGGACACCCCGTACGACAGCACCCTGTGGACGGACGCCGACGACGAAGGCCTCGGCGCCCGCGATCGCCGCGCCCCCTGATCCACCCCTCCCGCACACCCCATACCGACCCCACCTGACCCGGTCACCCGCAGCAACGGCGGCCGGGTCCCGGGGCACCCCTCATCACTCCACCCGGAGTCCCTCTTGGCCACAGGCACCCAACCATCCCCACAGCGGCCCGGCGGCGTCCACGACGCCCCGCGGGCCGCGATCGCGGCCCGGCACCTGCGGACCGACCGGTGGTGGCTCTCCCCCGCCGGTACCGCGGCCGGGCTGCTCGCCTTCATCGTCTACTCGACCTGGCGGGCCTTCGCCAACGCCGACTACTACGCGGCGCCGTACGTCTCGCCCTTCTACTCCCCGTGCCTCGCGGAGAACTGCCAGGAGATGCGCGGCGGCCCGAACCTGGACCTCTTCGGCAGCTGGTGGGGCCTGTCCCCCGCGCTGCTGATCCTGGTCTTCCCGCTCGGCTTCCGGCTGACCTGCTACTACTACCGCAAGGCCTACTACCGGGGCTTCTGGGCCTCGCCGCCCGCCTGCGCGGTCGCCGAGCCGCACGCCTCGTACAGCGGTGAGACCCGCTTCCCGCTGATCTTCCAGAACATGCACCGGTACTTCTTCTACGCGGCGGTCCCGGTCGCGGGCATCCTCACGTACGACACCGTGCTGACCTTCCGAAACGAGCAGTACGAGTGGGGCCACGTGGGTCTCGGAACGCTGCTGTTCGTCGTCAACATCGCGCTGATCTGGGCCTACACACTGTCCTGCCACTCCTGCCGGCACATCATGGGCGGCCGCCTGAAGCACTTCTCCAAGCACCCGGTGCGCTACCGCCTGTGGGGCTGGATCAGCCGCCTCAACACCCGACACATGCAGCTGGCGTGGGCCTCCCTGATCAGCGTCGCCGCGTGCGACTTCTACGTGTACCTGGTGGCCAGCGGCGCCTTCTCCGACCCGAGGATCTTCTAGTGACCCAAGTGGAACGGCAGCAGTGGGACGTGGTCGTCGTCGGGGCCGGCGGCGCCGGGCTGCGGGCCGCGATCGAGGCGCGCGAGCGGGGCGCCCGTACGGCCGTGATCTGCAAATCCCTCTTCGGCAAGGCCCACACCGTCATGGCGGAGGGCGGCATCGCCGCCTCCATGGGCAACGTCAACGAGGGCGACAACTGGCAGGTGCACTTCCGCGACACGATGCGCGGCGGCAAGTTCCTGAACCAGTGGCGGATGGCGGAGCTGCACGCCAAGGAGGCCCCCGACCGGGTCTGGGAGCTGGAGACCTGGGGCGCGCTCTTCGACCGCACGCCCGACGGGAAGATCTCGCAGCGCAACTTCGGCGGGCACGAGTACCCGCGGCTCGCACACGTCGGCGACCGGACCGGGCTGGAGCTGATCCGCACCCTCCAGCAGAAGATCGTCCAGCTCCAGCAGGAGGACTTCAAGGAGTACGGGGACTACGAGGCCCGGCTCAAGGTCTTCCAGGAGTGCACGGTCACCAGGATCCTGAAAGACGGAGAGCGGGTCTCCGGGACCTTCTGCTACGAGCGCGAGACCGGGCGGTTCTTCGTCCTGGAGGCCCCCGCGGTGGTGCTGGCCACGGGCGGGATCGGGAAGTCCTTCAAGACCACGTCCAACTCGTGGGAGTACACGGGCGACGGCCACGCGCTGGCGCTGCTCGCCGGGGCGCCGCTGCTGAACATGGAGTTCGTGCAGTTCCACCCGACCGGCATGGTCTGGCCGCCCTCGGTGAAGGGGATCCTCGTCACCGAGTCGGTGCGCGGCGACGGCGGGGTGCTGCGCAACAGCGAGGGCAAGCGGTTCATGTTCGACTACATCCCGGACGTGTTCAAGGAGAAGTACGCGCAGTCCGAGGAGGAGGGCGACCGCTGGTACGAGGACCCGGACCACAACCGGCGCCCGCCCGAGCTGCTCCCCCGCGACGAGGTGGCCCGCGCCATCAACTCCGAGGTCAAGGCCGGGCGCGGCTCCCCGCACGGCGGGGTGTTCCTCGACGTGTCCACCCGGATGCCGGCCGAGAGGATCAAGCGGCGGCTCCCGTCGATGTACCACCAGTTCAAGGAGCTGGCGGACGTGGACATCACCGCCGAGCCGATGGAGGTCGGCCCGACCTGCCACTACGTGATGGGCGGCATCGCGGTCGAGTCCGACACGGCCGCCACCCTCGGGGTGCCGGGCCTGTTCGCCGCCGGTGAGGTCGCGGGCGGGATGCACGGCTCGAACCGGCTCGGCGGGAACTCCCTGTCCGACCTGCTGGTCTTCGGCCGCCGGGCCGGGCTGCACGCCGCCGAGTACGCGGCCCGGGACGCCCCGGCCGTCGGCGGGCGGCCCGAGGTGTCCCAGGCGCAGATCGACGCGGCGGCCGCGGAGGCCCTGGCCCCGTTCCACGCCGCCGAGGGCGCGGAGAACCCGTACACCCTCCACCAGGAACTCCAGACGGCGATGAACGACCTCGTCGGGATCATCCGCCGGGAGGGCGAGATGGCCCAGGCCCTGGAGAAGCTCGCGGCCCTGCGCGTACGGGCCTCCCGGGCCGGGGTCGAGGGGCACCGGCAGTTCAACCCGGGCTGGCACCTGGCCCTGGACCTGCGCAACATGCTGCTGGTCAGCGAGTGCGTGGCCCGCGCGGCCCTGGAGCGCACCGAGAGCCGGGGCGGGCACACCCGCGAGGACTGCCCGGCGATGGAGCGGTCCTGGCGGCCGGTGAACCTGCTGTGCCGGCCCGTCACCGTGCCCGACGGAAACCTGGCCCCCTCGGACCCGGCCGCGGACCGGATCGAGCTGACCCGGGTGCGCACCGACCCCATCCGATCCGACCTGCTCGCGCTCTTCGAGAAGGAAGAGCTGGTCAAGTACCTCGCCGAAGAGGAGCTGTACGAGTGAGTACCTACGATGCCGCGTTCCGGATCTGGCGGGGCGACGCGGAGGGCGGTGAGCTGCGCGACTTCACCGTGGAGGTGCACGACGGGGAGGTGGTCCTGGACATCGTCCACCGGCTGCAGGCCACCCAGGCGTCCGACCTCGCGGTGCGCTGGAACTGCAAGGCGGGCAAGTGCGGTTCGTGCAGTGCGGAGGTCAACGGGCGGCCGCGGCTGATGTGCATGACGCGGATGTCGACCTTCTCCCGCGAGGAGACGATCACCGTGACCCCGCTGCGGGCCTTCCCGGTCGTCCGCGACCTGGTGACCGACGTGTCCTTCAACTACCAGAAGGCGCGCGAGGTGCCCGCCTTCGTGCCGCCCGCCGGGGTGGCCCCGGGCGAGTACCGGATGCAGCAGATCGACGTGGAGCGCTCGCAGGAGTTCAGGAAGTGCATCGAGTGCTTCCTGTGCCAGGACACCTGTCACGTGGTGCGCGACCATGAGGAGAACAAGGCGGCCTTCGCCGGTCCGCGCTTCCTGATGCGGGTGGCGGAGCTGGACATGCACCCGCTGGACGCGGCGGCCGAGGCGGGCCTGGACCGCAAGCGCACGGCGCAGGACGAGCACGGGCTCGGCTACTGCAACATCACCAAGTGCTGCACGGAGGTCTGCCCCGAGGGGATCAAGATCACCGACAACGCCCTGATCCCGCTGAAGGAGCGGGCCGTGGACCGCAAGTACGACCCGCTGGTGTGGCTGGGGAACAAGATCGGTCGCCGCTCCGGCCAATAGCCGCCCCCAATCGTTCACTTGGCAGGACAGAATGCCCCCTGAGCAACGTCGTTGACGTGAAGTCAGGGGGCATTCACGGTGCGGGTGGGGGATCAGCTGGCGGACCGGTACCGCCTCGAACAGCGGCTCGGCCAGGGCGGCATGGGCGAGGTGTGGCGGGCACACGACACGGCGCTGGAGCGGGCCGTCGCGGTGAAGGTACTGCTGGAGGCGGCCACGAACGACGAGCTGGTCGCCCGCTTCCGGCGCGAGGCCACGATCGGGGCACGGCTCCAGCACCCCGGCATCACCGTGGTGCACGACGTGGGCCAGGAGGACGGGCGGCTCTTCATCGTGATGGAGCTGCTCGCCGGCGAGGACCTGCGCACGGCACTGCTCCGGGCCCCGGGCGGGATGCCGGTGGCGGTCGCGCTGGACCTCGCCGCGCAGACCGCCGAGGCGCTGGCCGCCGCGCACGAGCGCTCGGTGATACACCGGGACCTGAAACCGGCCAACCTCTTCCTGCTGCCCGGGGGCCGGCTGAAGATCTGCGACTTCGGCATCGCGCACTCCTCGGACGCCACGGCCGGCTGGACGGTCACCGGCCGGATCTTCGGCAGCCCGCCGTACATGGCCCCCGAGCAGTGGCGGGGCGAGCGGGTGGACGCCCGGTGCGATCTGTACGCGCTGGGGGGCGTGCTGTACGCGCTGCTGAGCGGGGAGCCGCCCTACGGGGAGGCCGAGAGCCCCTACGTCCTGATGCGCCGGCACATCGAGGACCCGCCGCTCCCGCTGCGCTTGGCCGGCGCCCAGGTCGCGCCGGAGGTGGAGCGGCTGGTGCTGCGGCTGCTGGAGAAGGCCCCGGCGGACCGGCCGGAGTCGGCGGAGGTGGTGGCCGGGGAGCTGCGGGCGCTGCTGCGGGCGGGGTCGGGATCGGGATCGGGGTCTCCGGTCGGCTCGGAGGTGCCCGTGGGGCGTACGGCCGTGACGGCTCCGGGCGGTCCGGCGACCCCGGGGGGCCCGGGGTCGCAGGGGTCGCCGGGGTCGCCGCAGCACGTGCCGTACCGGGCGGAACCGGTCGGGGTTCCCGGGGGCTCCTTCGGGCCGGTCTCCGTGCCCCCGCCGGACACCGGGGGCGGTTTCGGGCCGATCTCCGCTCCGGACACCGGGGGTGTCTTCGGGCCCGCCGCCGCGCCGGATGCCGGGGGCGCTTTCGGGCCCGCCGCCGTGCCGGATGCCGGGCCCGTTCCCGCTCCCGTACGGGAGTTCGTACGGGATCTGCTGCTGGAGGCCGAGGAGTCGCTCCGGGCCGTGCCCGCCGGCGCCGAGGCGCGGATCGAGGTGCTGGCCGTCGCCGCCGATGCCGCGGCCCGCTTCGACGGCGGGCTCGCCGGGCGGCTGCTGGCCGACGCCGAGGCGGCGGCGTGGGACGGCGGCGGGGGCGACGGTGCCCGGGTGGCCCGGCTGCTGACCGGGCTGGCCAAGGACGTCTCCGCGCACGCCCCGGCCCGGGCCCGGCGGCTGCTGACCGACGCGCAGCAGGCACTGTTCACCGTGTTCGGCTCCAACCGGTCGGGCCCGCTGCGCGCGGTGGCGGAGCAGCTGGCCAAGGTCGCTCCGGAGCAGGCCGCGCAGATCGCGGCGGCCCACTTCGCGGACGGCCCGGCCGAGAAGCGGCTCGGCGCCCGCATCGCCACGGCCGTCGCGGCGGCCGATCCCGCCGAGGCCGAACTGGGCCTCGCGCTGATCCAGGACGCCGGGCTGCGCGGGGCCGCCACCTACGACATGGTGCTGGCGGTCGCCCCGAACGACCTGGCGGCGGCCCTGCGGCTCAGCGCATCGGCTCCGCCGGGGGCCGGCTGCTGGCGCTGTGCCAGGTGGCGCACGACCGGGCCGAGGCCGGGGACCCGGCGGGCGGGGCCAGGGCGTTGGCGCAGGCCGAGGAGGAGTTGCCCCGGTTCCTGGAGGAGCGGGCGGCCTGGCTGCGCGAGGAGGCCGCGCACCACGCCGAGCGGGGGCAGCTCGTCCAGGCGGAGCGGCTGCGGAACCAGGCCGCCCGGCTGCTGCGCAACGACCCGGGTGAGGCCGCCGACGAGAAGGCCGGCCACGCCCTGGCCTCGCTGGCCTCGGCGCGGGCCCTCGTCGAGCGGGAGACCCGGCCGCCGCTGGACCCGGCGGCGGCGCGGGAGCGCGCGGGCCGGGCCCGGAACCTGCCGGACGCGGCGGAGCGGGCGGGGGCCCTGGCCCGGATCGCCCGCGAGTGCGTGGCGACGGGCGGCACGCCCTGGCTTGCGGAGGCAGCGGCCGACGCCGGGATCCCGCCGCCCCCGGGGACCGCGGTCCTCAGCGGCCCGGCGGCCACGAGGAAGGCCGGCGGGGACAGGGCGCAGCCAGGGGTCCGTGCATGGCACACGGGCGCCCGGCCGGACGCCGTGTACGCGGCCGGCGCCCATGTGGTGTGGCGGTCGGGGCCCGAGGTGGGCTGCGTACGGGCCGACGTGGGCGCGACCCGCTGGACGGCCTCCGCCGACGAGGGCGCGGCCGCGCCGCCGCTGCCGGGAGCCGGGCGGGTGCTGGTGTCCTGCGCGGCGGACGCCGGCACGGTCTACGTCGAGGTGCGCAGGCAGGGCGCGCCGGGCGTGCGGCTGCTGGCGCGCGAGCCGCGGGACGGCCGGGTGCGCTGGTGGATCGACCTGCCCGGCACCGAGGGCGCGGACCTCCCCGGGCCGCGGCCGCTGCGGAGCGTCGGGCCGGTGCTGGTGCACGGGGCGCCGGGGGACCTGACCGCGCTGCGGGCGGCGACGGGCGAGATCCTGTGGCAGCGGCCCGTCCCCGACCCGGCGACGCGCTCCCCCGCCGCGGTGGGCGACTGCCTGGTGCTCGGACGATCTGCGGCTGCGGGCGCTGCACCTGCCGACCGGCCGCCCGGTGTGGTCCTTCCAGCGGTCCCGCCCCACGGCGCGCACGCTGCACGATCCGCGGCTCGCCGGGAGCGGCCTCGTCCACCTCCTGGACGAGGGCGCGCTGCTGGCCCTGGACCAGGGCTCCGGCCGGGAGGTGTGGCGCTTCGCGCCGGGCCCCCTGACGCAGGGCCCGCTCGTCGAACGCGGCACGGTGTACGCGGTCTCGCACGCGCCGGAGGGCAGGGAAGGCCGGGAGGGCCGGGACGGCTGGGACACGGTCCTGGCGCTCGACGCGGACACGGGCGCGCTGCGCTGGCAGCGCCAAGCGGCCCGGTGCGGCGGGGCGGGGTGCGGGTTCGAACTGCTGGGACTGCGTCCGCAGGGCCTGTACGTCAAGGTCCCCCAGGGCGGGCGGCGCGGTCTCCTGGGTCGCTCGTCGGACCCGCACGTGGCGGTCCTGGACCCGGCTTCGGGCCGAGCGCGCCGGCACTGGGACCACCCGCCGCTGGCCGGGGCCGACGCCCTGCTGATCGGCGACCACCTGGTCCTGTCCCGCCCGGAACTGACGGCGTACGGCCTGCCGTAGCCGGGAGGGCTCCGGGTGCGGGAGGGTGAATCCGCCCATACCCTCCCAAATGTGACTCCGCCGAAAAGCAGGACGCGAAGCAGCACGAAGAGCCGAACCACCGCCGGGATACCCGCCCGGACCGGCCTCGCCCTCGCCGCCGGGCTGCTCTCGCTCACCGGCTGGGCGACGGCCACCGCCCCGGACGCCCGGGCCGACGACCCCGTCACCCTGTCCCAGCAGGGGCAGATCACCGACCGCGTGGGCGCCCTGGGCGACCGCAAGCCCGAGGTCACGGCCGCGCTGGACAAGCTCTACGCCGACCGGAAGGTCCAACTGTTCGTCACGTACGTGCGCGACTTCTCCGGCCGGTCCGCGCAGAGCTGGGCCGACGCCACCGCCCAGAAGAACGGCCTCGGCCAGAACGACGTCCTGCTGGCCGTCGCCACCGGGGCCCGGCAGTACGCCTATTCGGCCGATGTCGACTCCGGATTCACCGAGGAGCAGCTCGCGGCGGTCGCGCAGACCGCCATCGAGCCGGCCCTCAAGCAGAACGACTGGGCGGGCGCCGCGATCGGCGCCGCCAACGGTTACAACGCGGTGCTCGGCGGACAGCCCGTGCCCGTGCCGGCCATCGTGCCCGGCGAGGCCGACCCCGGAGGCGCCGCGGCGAGCGGCGAGAGCGGCGCCGGGGACTTCGTCCTCCCGGTGGTCGCGGTCGGCGCGGCCGGCGCCCTCGGCGCGTACGCGTACACCCGCCGCAAGCGCAAGCAGGGCGGCGGCAGCGGCGGTTCGAAGACCACCGGCTGGTCCGGGCAGGGCCCCGCCCCGCTCCCGCTGCCGGAGCTGGACGCCAAGGCCAAGGCCCTGCTGGTGGAGACGGACGACGCGATCCGCACGAGCACCGAGGAACTCGGCTTCGCCACCGCGCAGTTCGGCGAGGAGGCGGTGGCGGCCTTCACGCAGGCGGTGGAGTTCGGGAAGGGCGAGCTGACGGCCGCCTTCCGGCTGCGCCAGCAGCTCGACGACGCGTACCCGGAGGACGACGCCACCCGCCGCCGGATGCTGGACGAGATCGTGGCCCGCTGCACGGAGGCGAGCCGGCGGCTCGACGCCGAGACGGCGGACTTCGACCGGCTGCGGGACCTGGAGAAGAACGCCCCGCAGGCGCTGGAGACCGTGGAGGCCCACTTCCGCGCGTTGACGGGCCGTACCACCACGGCGGTGGCGACCCTCACGGCGCTCGGCCGCCAGTACGCGGACTCCGCGGCGGCCCCGGTGGCTTCCAACCCCGAACAGGCCAAGGACCGGCTGCTGTTCGCGACGACCAGCCTCGGCGAGGCCCGCGCCGCGATCGGCGCCGGAGACAACGGCAAGGCCGCCGTCCACGTCCGGGCGGCCGAGGGCGCCGTGGACCAGGCGGGCACGCTGGTCGACGCGGTGGAGCGGCGCGCGCAGGAGCTGGCGGAGGCGGCCGGGAAGCTACCGGGCGCGCTCAACGAGACGGACACGGACCTCGCCGACGCGCGCGGGCTGCTGACCGGCACCACCGAGGGCTCGACCGCCGATCTGCGCGGCCGGATCAGCCGGGCGGAGGCCGTACTGGCCGACGTACGCCAGGAACAGATCGCCGGCCGGTACGACCCGCTGGACGCGCTGCGCCGCGTGGAGGAGGCCGACGCGGCCCTCGACGAGGCGCTGGCCGGGGCCCGCGAACGGGAGTCGGGCCGGCAGCGGGCCGCGGCCCTGCTCGACCAGGCCCTGCTGACGGCCCGCAGCGCGATCGGCGCGGCCACGGACTACATCACCACCAGCCGGGGCGCGATCGGCAGCCAGGCCCGGACCCGGCTCGCGGAGGCCCAGCGCCACCTCGAGCGGTCCACGGCCCTGGCGGGCTCGGACCCGGCGGGCGCGCTCGCCGAGGCCCAGCAGGCGGACTCGCTCGCGCGCCAGGCGCAGCAACTGGCCGAACAGGACGTACGGGGCTACCAGAACCCGTACGGCGGTGGCGGCCGGCAGCAGGGCGGCGGCATGGGCGGCGCGGTGCTCGGCGGGATCATCCTCGGCGAGATCCTCGGCGGCGGCCGCGGCGGAGGCGGCTTCGGCGGCGGTGGGGGCGGCGGCTTCGGAGGCGGCTTCGGCGGAGGAGGGGGCGGCGGACGCGGCCCCGGCTCCTTCGGCGGCGGCGGCACCCGCGGCCGCATGGGCGGCGGCGGCCGCTTCTGACGCACCGCTTCCCGGCCCCTCGCATGCCCCCCTTCGCAGGGACCTCCCCCTCGTTCCCCCGACACCCGTCCCCCGCTCCCCCGCTTCCCCGTCCCCAAGGAGACACCGCACATGAGCAAGCAGAGCATCCTCGGCCGCGTCACCCAGCTGGCCAAGGCCAACATCAACTCCCTGCTGGACCAGGCGGAGGACCCGCAGAAGATGCTGGACCAGCTCATCCGCGACTACACGAACAACATCTCCGAGGCGGAGCAGGCCGTGGCCACCACCATCGGCAACCTGCGGATGCTGGAGGCGGATCACAAGGAGGACGTGGACGCCGCCGCGGAGTGGGGCGGCAAGGCGCTCGCGGCGAGCAAGAAGGCCGACGAGCTGCGGGCCTCCGGGTCGGCCGCCGACGCCGACAAGTTCGACAACCTCGCGAAGGTCGCGCTCGGCCGCCAGATGCAGTCGGAGAAGGAGGCGAAGACGGCCGCGCCGACGATCGCCGCGCAGACCGAGGTGGTCGACAAGCTGAAGTCGGGCCTGGACTCGATGAAGACCAAGCTGACGGAACTGACGGCCAAGCGCGACGAGCTGGTCTCGCGGGCCAAGACCGCGCAGGCCCAGAACACGATGATGGACGCGGTCAAGAACATCGACGTGCTCGACCCGACCAGCGACATCGGCCGCTTCGAGGAGAAGGTCCGCCGCGAGGAGGCCATGGCCCTGGGCAAGCAGGAGCTGGCCGCCTCCTCCCTGGACGCGCAGTTCGAGTCCCTGGACGACCTCGGCAAGACCTCGGAGATCGAGGCCCGGCTGGCCGCCCTGAAGGCCGGCAAGGCCGCCTAGGACGTGAGCTGGGGGCCGCCCCCGCGGGGGCGGCCCCCACCCGTTTCTCACCAGGGGCTGCGCACCCTGACGCCGAGGGCCCGGACCTGCTCGCGGCCCTGCTCGGGAAGCCTCAGCACCAGGTCCTCGCCGACGACCCCGTCGCGCCGCCAGATCCCGTACAGGGACTCCAGCGCCGCCTCGGCGACCTCCGGGTCCCGGTCCACGGCGGCGCCCATCAGGGACTCGACCACGGGCCTGGTCCGCAGGGCGGCGACCCCTCGCGCGATCTCGGCCCGCCGCTCCGCCGGGACCTCCGGGTCGGTGAGCGAGCGCAGGGCCTGCGCCGTGTCGCGGGCGTCCCGGCAGGGCAGCACGAAGGCGGCGTAGCCGAGCTGCGTGACCAGCAGGATCAGGAACAGGTGCGGGCCGATGAAGAGCAGCGGCAGCGCCGGGACCAGGACGAGCACCACCATCCAGCCGCCCCGGATCCGCATCGGGCCGCCGCTCGGCGGCTCGTGCCGGCGCCCGGCCAGCGGGGCGATCACGAGCATGGTGCCGACCGTGAGGAGGGGCACCGCCACCAGCACCACCCGCAGTCCCAGCGAGAACACCCCGTCGGTGAGCCCCTCCGTGGCGCCCAGCACCAGCGCCAGGACCCCCACGCCGACCGCCGCGGCCACCACGTACCGCCACAGCGCGGCCACCAGCCACTTGCCCGTACTCATGTGTGCTTCCGTTCGTTCCCCCGTGCGCCGCGACCCCGGACGGGGCGCTCACCCGTACATGCTCAGCAGCTGCTCCGCCGACAGTTCCGCCACCGACTCCGCCACCGCGCCCGGGAGCGGGAGTTCGAACCAGACCGTCTTGCCCCGGTGCGTGCGGCGGGTGCCCCAGCCCGCGGAGAGCAGGCCGACCAGCTGGAGGCCTCGGCCGCCCTCGTCGGTGTCCCGCGCCCGGCGCCGGCGGGGCTGGACCAGGTTGGCGTCCCAGACCTCGCAGACCAGGGTCCGGTCCAGCAGCAGGCGCAGCCGGATCTCGCCCTCGCCGTACCGCAGGGCGTTGGTGACGAGCTCGCTCACCAGGAGTTCGGTGGTGTCGAGCAGTCCCTCCAGCCCCCACGCGGGCAGCTTCGCCCGGGCCAGCTCGCGCGCCCGGCCCACCGAGCGGGCCTCGCGCGGGAGCTGCCAGTCGCCGACCGCGTCCACCGGCAGGCCCTGGACCCGGGCCATCAGCAGCGCGATATCGTCCTCGCCGTGCCGGGTGTCCAGGGTGTTCAGGACGTGGTCGCAGACCTCCTCCAGCGGGCGCGCGGGGTCGGCCAGCGCGTCCCGCAGGCCGCGCAGGCCCTCCTCCAGCGGGTGGGTCCGGGATTCGACCAGGCCGTCGGTGTACAGGGCGAGCAGGGCCCCCTCGGGGAGTTCGACCTCGACCTCCTCGAAGGGCTCCCCGCCCACGCCCAGCGGCATGCCCGTCGGTATCTCCAGCAGCAGTCCGGGGCGGGGCGTACCGCCCTCCTCGACCGGTTCCACCAGCACCGGCGGCATGTGGCCGGCGTTGGCGATGGTGCAGCGGCGGGTGACCGGGTCGTAGACGGCGTAGACGCACGTCGCGAGGTACACCTCGGAGCGGTCGGCGTCCCGGGACAGTGCGGCCCGGGAGGCCTGCTGGGAGCCGCCGGGCGCGCCGAGGCCCCGGGCGATCTCGTCCAGCGCGGTCAGCACCTCCGCCGGTTCCAGGTCCAGCAGCGCGAGGGTCCGTACGGCGGTGCGCAGTTCGCCCATGGCGACGGCGGCCCGCAGTCCGCGGCCCATGACGTCGCCGACGACCAGCGCCGTACGGTGCCCGGGCAGTTCGATGACGTCGAACCAGTCGCCGCCGACCTCGGTGGCGGCGTTCCCCGGCAGGTAGCGGCAGGCGATGTCGAGTCCGGCGGCCTCCGGGTCGCCGGGGGGCAGCAGGCTGCGCTGGAGTATCAGCGCGCGCTCGTGCTCGCGCCGGTAGAGCCGGGCGTTGTCTATGCAGACGGCGGCGCGCGCGGCGAGCTCCACCGCGACCGCCCGGTCGCGTTCGCCGAAGGGCTCGCTGCCCTTGGTACGGGAGAACTGCGCGAGCCCGACCACCGTGTCGTGCGCGACCAGCGGGACGACGAGCGTGGACTGCACGAGGTCACCGGACTCGGCTCCGCCGCCCTCCACCAGCCGGGGCCGCGCCGTCCGCAGGGCGAACGCCCCCGGCGAGCCGGCCGGGTACCGGTGCACCTCCCCTACGGAGACCAGCGCGCCCGGACCCGACAGCGGGGCGTCCGACACGGCCGAGGAGAAGGCCACCCGGCGCAGCGGCGCCGAGGGCGCGCGACCGGGTCCGTAGCCGGGCAGGCTGGGCACGCCCGGGCCCTGGGGGCGGGCGGGGCGGTCGTCGTCGCCGAGCAGCAGCCCCTGGTAGAGGTCGACGGCGGCCAGGTCGCAGAAGCCCGGGACGGTGACGTCGAGGAGCTCGCGGGCGGTGGTCTCCAGGTCGAGGGAGTTGCCGATGCGGTGTCCGGCCTCGTTCAGCAGGGCCAGGTTGCGCCGGACCCCGGCGGCCTCGCGGGCGGCGAGGTGGCGGCGGGTCACGTCGATGCCGATGCCGGCGACTCCGATGGGGCGGCCGGTGCCGCCGTGGACCCGGTAGAGGTTGATGGACCAGTGGCGGTTGTCCCGGCTGCCGGGGGCGGCGCCGGTGATCTGGAGGTCGTTGACCGAGTCGCCGGTTTCCAGGACCCGGCGCAGCGCCTCGGCCATCCGGTCGGCCTCGTGCGCGGGCAGGTAGTCGTGGACGGTGCGGCCGCGGTGCTCCTCGGCGGCGCCGCCGAAGACGGTCGCGAAGCGGCGGTTGGCCCGCTGCACGGTGAGGTCCGTGCCGAAGAGCAGGAATCCGAAGGGAGATTGACCGAATATCGCCTGTGAGGCGGCCAGATCGGATTCGATCCGGCGCAGCGCGCGTACGTCGACCACGACGCAGAGCGCGGCCCGCTCGGCGGTTTCGGTCTGGGTCGGCATCACATAGATCTCAGCCACCCCGTGCGCACCGTCCCCGCCGGGGATCCGGAAGGGGATCAGGCCGGTCCATTCCTTGCCGTCGAGAATCTCGGCCACCCTTCGGTGCGCGCCGGCGCGCAGCTCCGGGGGCATGAAGGCGTCGACGGGGTCACGGCCGACGGCCTCGGCCGCGGTCAGCCCGAAGAGTTCCTCGGCGCGCAGACTCCACTGGTCGATCAGGCCATCGGGCCCGATCGAGAAGGAAGCGACCTTTATGTAGTCATATATCGAGCCAGGCGGGCTGCTGTGCCACAGGGAGTCGCGCCAGGTCTCCCCAGACGCTTCCCCGGGCACACGGGCCTGATGTGCCTGTGCAGGTATCTCGCTCACGCGACCGTCCCCTCCAGCTCACCGCAACCGGACCGGCCATGACCGAAGTATTCAGCACTACGGCGCTCTACGACACGGCCTTCGCGATCACAAAAAGATCCCGTTGTTTTCCAGCCAAGCCGTGTGATCGTCGGCTGCCCCTCACCTTGTTACTCACCAGGAAGAGCCAATTCGAACCACACGGTCTTCCCCGACTTCCCGTGGCGGGTCCCCCAGCGCTGCGCGGAGACGGCCACGAGGTGGAGTCCGCGACCCCCCTCGTCGTCGGGTGCGGCGACGCGTTCGCGGGGCGGATCCGGAAGCGGATCCGAAACCTCCACGAGAAGTGCCGGACCCGAGGGAGCGTCGGCGACGGCCGGATTGCGCCGTACGAGACGGACTCCGATGGGGCCGGAGGCGTACCGCAGGGAGTTGGTGACCAGCTCGCTGACCAGCAGTACGGTGACGTCGCCGACGGAGTCGAGACCCCAGTCGCGAAGGGTGCCGCGGACCGCGTGGCGGGCGGTGCGGACGGCACCCGGTTCGGCGGGAAAGGCCCATTCGGCGCATTCACCGTCTGTGTCGATCACGCCGATCACTTCCCGGGCCGACTGGCGACCCCAGTCCGGTTCGACAGGGAGAACAGAGCCTCGTGTACGAGTGCGAGATAGGGATTAATAGCGACATACCCGATATTCACGGCGTCGTACCACTCGGCCCCCCACGGACCGGCGCACTGTGGCGCAGACGGCCTAGCGCGTGCGCGTCACGCGCCCCCGCGGACCCCGCGAACGCCGTCGGCGGCGCTCAGCCCGTCGCACTCAGCCCGTGGCACTCAGCCGGCGGCCCGCCTCGGCGACGGCCGGGCGGTCCTGGTCGAGCCAGTCCACCGAGTCCAGCTCCTCGGGACCCAGCCAGCGCAGCTCGTCGTGGTCCTCCAGCGGGAGCGGATCGCCCGAGAGCAGCCGGGCCGTCCACACGTGCAGGACGAGGCCGGGCTTCAGCGGCCACTCCCCCGGGATCCGCTCCAGCGCCTCGGTCTCCGCGCCGAGCTCCTCGCGCAGCTCGCGCACGAGCGCCTCGGGTACGGACTCCCCCGGCTCGGCCTTGCCGCCCGGGAGCTCCCAGCGGCCGGCGAGCTCCGGGGGCGCGCTCCGGCGGGCGGCCAGCAGGCGCCCCTCATGACAAAGGGCTCCGCCCACGACCACTCGTACAGTCATGGGCGGAGCCTATGGCAGCGGCGACGGGTGCGCCGCACCGCTCAGTTCCTCGTGCCGGTCCTGCCGGCGGTGCTGTCCTGACCGACCTGACCGAGCCGCTCGATCCAGTAGAGCTGCTTGTGCCCTCTGCTTTCGAGGCTGTCGGCGACCTTCTGGGCCTCGGCCCGGGTGGCGTACCGGCCCACCCGGTAGCGGTTGCCGTTGTCGTCCTCACGTATGACCAGCCACGGGAGCAGGGCACCGCTGTCGTTCATCGCGTTTCACCCTCCGCCGACGTACCTGCCCGGGAAACCGCATTGCGCATATGCCCGAGCCTACGCCCGACCTTTACTCAGCGGATACGGTTTTTCACGAAGAGGTACCTCGCAGGCGTACGCATCCGGCCATGCGTACGAGTGGGCCGTGCGCGCCGGTTCAGACCCGGCGCACGGTCGGCAGCGGCAGGATCACCGCACTGCCCGGGTTCGCCTTGCGGCAGACGTCCCCGCAGGTCGCGTCGAGGGAACAACAGAGCGAGCAGATCGCGCCGGAGACGACCGGGCAGTCGGCGATGTCCGGGAGCTCGTACGCGGACTCGCAGACGGAGCAGAGGTGGGTGGCGGTGACGTCCTCGACCACCACGTCCGGGCCGTTGACCGTGTTCGGCCTGGCCAGGTAGTACTTCCCCTTCGTCGCCCAGGCGATCAACGGACAGAGGACGAGCGCGAGTCCGGCCGCGATGAAGGTGGAGAAGGCCTCCGCGGATGTCCCGAAAAGGCCGAAGAAGGCGAGGATCGAAACGGTGGAGGCGATCACCATCGAGCCGAACCCGGCCGGGTTGACCGAGTAGAGGTAGGCCCGCTTGAACTCGATGTACGGCGGGCTGAGCCCGAGCCGCTTGTTGATCACGAGGTCGGCGGCGACGGCGACGATCCAGGCGATGCCGACGTTGGAGTAGAAGCCCAGCAGCTTGCCGAGCATCGCGAACATGTTCAGCTCCATCAACGTCAGCGCGATGCCGAGGTTGAGGAAGATGTACCAGACGCGGCCCGGGTGGCGGTGGGTGACGCGGGAGAAGAAGTTCGACCAGGACAGCGAGCCGCTGTAGGCGTTCGTGACGTTGATCTTGATCTGGGACACGATGACGAACAGGGCGGCGACGGGCAGCGCGAGACCGCCGAGCCAGGGGCGCAGCGCCTCCAGTTGCGGGGCGATCGGCTCCAGCGCGTGGGTCTTGCCGACGGCCTCCAGGGCCACGAAGGCGAGGAAGGCGCCGCCGAGCTGCTTGGCGGCGCCGATGATCACCCAGCCGGGGCCGGCGGCGAGCACGGCGAGGTTCCAGCGGCGGCTGTTGGCCGGGGTCTTGGCGGGCATGAACCGCAGGTAGTCGGCCTGCTCACCGATCTGCGCGATGAGCGAGAGCGCGATGCCGGTGCCGAAGCCGAAGCCGATCCAGGAGAAGCCGGAGCCGGCTCCTTCCGTACCGCCGAAGTGCGCGAAGGCGCCCCAGGCGTCGGGGGCCTCGAAGGCGAGCACGAGGAAGGGCAGGACCAGCCCGATCAGCCAGATCGGCTGGGTCCAGGCCTGCACCTTGGCGAGGGCGCCCATCCCCTTGAAGACGATCGGGATGACGATGAGCGTGGTGATCAGGTACCCGATCTCCACGGGCAGTCCGACGGCCTGGTGCATGGCCTGGGCCATGATCGAGCCTTCGAGCGCGAAGAAGATGAAGGTGAACGAGGCGTAGATGAGGGAGGTGAGGGTGGAGCCGAAGTACCCGAACCCTGCGCCCCGGGTGACCAGGTCCATGTCCAGGCCGTACTTGGCGCAGGCGCGGGCGATGGGGATGCCGGTCAGGAAGATGACGACGGCGGCAGCCAGGATCGCGGCGGCCCCGCTGGTGAAGCCGTAGGCGAAGACGATGGAGGCGCCGATGGCGAAGTCGGCGAGGTAGGCGATGCCGCCGAGGGCGGTGCCGGCGACGGTGCCGGGGCCCCAGCGGCGGAAGGAGTGGGGCGCGTACCTGAGCGAGTAGTCCTCGCGGCTCTCGTCGGCGGCGAGCTTGGCGTAGCTCCGGCGGGGTGGCGCGGGCGCCGGGGCGGGGGTGACGGTATCGGTCATACCGCCGGAAGGCAGGGCCCATGCGTGACGGCCCGTCACCCTTGGGCATTGCCCCGGGGTTACACCCCGGGCACCCGCGTCACGACGGGGTTACACCCCCCGGACCCCCTGTCCGCGTTCCGGTGCGGCGCCGTTGCCAGGGGCTCCGCCCCCGGACCCCCGCTCCTCAAACGCCGGAGGGGCTGAGTTTGGCCGGCGTCAGCCCGCACGTGACCGTTGGTCGTCCGGCATTGCCCTGCGGGCGATCCAGCCCGCCGCTGTGCCCGGCGGCGCCGCCCGCACACGCGGCTGACGCCGGCCGAAATCCAGCCCCGCCGGCGTTTGAGGCGCGGGGGTCCGGGGGCTGGTCCCCGGCAGCGGCGCCGCACGGTGCACAGGCCTGCGCACCCCGGGGCCGCCGCCCGGCCGTGGCACGGCACCCGGCCGGGCGGCCCGGGTTCACCTCACCGGTAGGTGGTACGCCAGGCGGTAGCGGTCGGCCGGGATGACGACGTCCGCCGTCTCCACCGCCCGGCCGGACGCGAAGTACGTGCGCCCGATCACCAGCACCACGTGCCCCGCCACCCCGCCGAGCTGCATGTTCTCCTCCGCCAGCCCCGGCCGCGCACCGACCTCCTCGACCACGTTGTCCACGACCACGTCGATCGCGGCCATCCGGTCCACCACCCCGGACCCGCCCAGCGGGCCCTCCTCCGGCAGCATCACCGGGCTCCGGCCGGTCACGGCGAGCGGCTCCCAGGAGGTCGACAGCATCATCGCCTCGCCCGCGTCGCGGTACACGTACCGCGTCCGCATCACCCGCTCGCCCGGCTCGATGCCGAGCCGTTTCGCGATGTCCGCCGGGGCGGCGGCCTGTTCGCTGCTGGAGTCCCAGGTGCCGCGCGCGCTCGCCTCCGCCTGCTCCTGCCGGAAGGGGGTCGAGACCCCGCCGGTGCGGTAGCCGGAGCGGGCCACGCGCCGCGGGACGGGTTGTTCGCGTACGTACGTGCCGGATCCGGACCGGCCCTCGACCAGGCCTTCCGCCATGAGGACCTTGCGCGCCTCCAGTGCCACCGTGTCGGAGACCCCGTACTCCTCGCGGATCCGGGCCTGCGAAGGGAGCCGGGCGTGCGGAGGCAGGGACCCATCGACGATCTTCCGTCGCAGATCCCCGGCGACGCGCAGATAGGCCGGCTGCTCGCCGAAAGTCACAGGCCACTCCCATCAGGTTGACAGACAGCTACAGCCTGGCAACCGACGGTTGTCCCCCGCAAGCAAGGGCCAGAGTTTCACCCGAAGTGATGAAGCCTGGTCACTCAAACCCACGCGTCACAGCAGCAACATTCACGCCGAGGCCTGCTCCACGGACGGCCCGGCCGAGGCGTCGCCCTGCGGCTCCTCCAGCCACTCCGGCACCGTCGTCGACAGACCGTACGCCCCGCGCAGCGCCTTCTCCGTCGCCACGGGCAGCTCCGCGAGCGCCCGGTCCCAGGCCTTCACGAAGCCGTCCCCGGTCTGCGCCTCCGAGGCCCGCCGCCATTCCCGCCGCGCCGCCTCCACCGCCTCCCGCTGCGCTCCCGCCGGCCCGGCCAGCTGCGGCCGCGCCTTCTCGCCGGCCAGCAGCCGCGACTCCGCGGCCAGCACTCCGTCCATCTCCCGCGCCCAGGCCCGGTACTGCTCCAGCGCCTCGTCCACGTCCGCGTCCGGTGCGTGGCCCAGTGCCAGATCGGCGGCGTTCATCACCTGCAGGAAGGCCACCTGCTCCGGCGCCAGCACCCCGGCATCCTTGCGCAGACTGCCCCGCTGCTCCTGCTCCGCCGTGCCGATCACGCACACGAGCAGCCGGTCCCCGCCCTCCCACCGCTCGCGCGAGGGCGCGAAGTAGAACATCTCCGCGTACGGGGGCAGCGCCCAGGTGTCCATCGCGTACGCGTCCTGCGCGCGCCAGCAGTCCTGGGCCGCCGACTCCTTCAGCTCCTCCTCGCCCGGGAAGCGCGACCCGCCCAGCGCGTGCGCGAGGGTGACCTCGGCGTCGTGGACCTGCGCGCAGCCGATCCGGTACACGAAGGGGTTCTCCTCGAGCAGGTCCCCGCCGGGGACGTTGAAGCAGGAGCCGGCGCCCAGGTCGTCGAGGTCGGTCAGCTCGCCCTCCACGTCCTCGTAGGGCTCGGCCGCGCCCATCGCGCGGGCCCGCGCGAAGAAGGTGTCCGCGGCCCGCTCCGCGCCGAGGACCAGGCCGCCGGAGAGCAGGACCGACACCACCAGGCCGAGGACGGCGAGGACCTTGCCCCGCTCGCCCTTCTTCCTGATCTGCGTGAGGGCCACGATCCCGAAGACGATGCCGAGGGGCGGGAAGCAGAGCATCCCCACGAGCAGGGAGGCGAGCGCGAAGCCGTTGAGCGGGGGCGGCCCGTACGCGTACCCCTGCGGGGGCGGGGCGGGCCACTGGTAGGGGGGCTGCGTGCTCACGGGGCTCCAGGAAGCGGGCGAACGAATGCGCGAATGGTACGCAGCGGGGACGACCGCCGAAACGGTCGCCCCCGAGGTTCATCGCGTCACTACCGCCCGGGCGTCAGAACTGGAGCGCCCAGGAGTCGATCTTTCCGGTGTCGACGTTCGCGTTGTCGTTGACCCGGAGCTTCCACACGCCGTTGGCGACCTCCGAGGAGGCGTTGACCGTGACGGACTTGATGATGTTGTCCGCGCTGCCGCCGGTGCGGTTGTGCAGGTTGTACAGGGTGCCGTCGGGGGCGACGAGGTCGACCTTGAGGTCACCGATGTAGGTGTGCTTGATGTCGACCGAGACGCTCAGCGTGGCCGGCGCGTTGCCGGAGATCCCGCTGACGGTGATCGGCGAATCGACGGTGGCGTTGTCGGCGATCGCGTAGTCGCCGGTGTTCTCGAAGCGGGTGCCCGGGTTCGGCGGGGTGGTGGAGGTGCCGATGTTGAGCAGCCGGTTCGGGGAGCCGGTGCCGGGGCTGGTCACCACGTTCGGGGTGGCCGCGTTCACCAGGGCCGTGGAGACCTGGGCGGGGGTGGCCGCCGGGTTGGCCGCGAGGTAGAGGGCGGCGGCGCCGACCACGTGCGGGGTCGCCATCGAGGTGCCGGAGATGGTGTTGGTGGCGGTGTCGCCGGTGCCCCACGAGGAGGTGATGTTGGAGCCGGGGGCGAAGAGGTCCAGGATCGCGCCGTAGTTGGAGTAGCTCGCCTTGGCGTCGGTGTTGGTGGTGGCGCCGACGGTGATCGCCTCGGCCACGCGGGCCGGAGACTTGGTGTTGGCGTTGGTGGACTCGTTGCCCGCCGCGACTCCGTAGGTGATGCCGCTGGCTATGGAGTTGCGCACGGCGGTGTCCAGCGCGGAGTCCGCGCCGCCGCCGAGCGACATGTTCGCCACGGCCGGCTTGACGGCGTTGCGCGTCACCCAGTCGATGCCCGCGACGACCTGGGCGGTGGTACCGGAGCCGTTGTTGTCGAGCACGCGCACGCCGACGATCTTGGCCTTCTTGGCCACGCCGTACGAGGTGCCCGCGACGGTGCCGGCGACGTGCGTGCCGTGGCCGTGGCCGTCCTGGGCGGTGTTGTCGTTGTCGATGGCGTCGTAGCCGTCGGAGGCGCGGCCGCCGAGGTCCTGGTGGGTCTTACGGACGCCCGTGTCGATGATGTACGCGGTCACACCCTCGCCGGCCTTGTCCGGGTAGGTGTAGCTCTGGTTCAGCGGCAGGGCCGCCTGGTCGATCCGGTCCAGGCCCCAGGACGGCGGGTTGGGCTGGGTGGTGTCGACGGTGAACACCCGGTTCTGCACGACGGACTTGACGGCCGGGTCGGCGGCGAGCTTCCTGGCCTGCGCCTCGGAGACCTCGACGGAGTAGCCGTTGAGGGCCGCGCTGTAGGTCCGGTCGATCCGCGCGCCGTACCGCTTGGCCACGGCCTTGCCGCTGTCGGCGGTGGAGCGCGCCGCGGAGTCCTTCAAGGTCACGATGTAGCTGCCGGAGACGGTGCCCTCGGCGCCGGCGTTCTCGATGACGCCCTGCGGGGCGGTCGGGGCCGCCGAGGCGGGTAAGGCGAGGGCTGCTCCGAGGGCGAGGGCCAGTGTGGCGGTCGCTCCGATGCCGGCGATCCTCCGGCGGGTGTGACGCGTCGCGGACATGTGAGGGGTCCTCCTCATAGGTGGTGCGCTGCGGGGGGTGCGCGGCCGATGGGCGCTGCCGTCAGGGCATGGTTTTTAGCCATGCCCATGACAAGCAATTCGGCCCAACGATGCGCCGCTGACGAAAGGTTGACCCACGGAGTCGCTCCACCACAAGAGGACAACGAACGCGTAACATCCGTGCCATACCTCAGCCATGAACGAGCAAAGGCTCACCGCACATGACGCACGCACTACCCGGCTACGTCTGCGCCGAAGACGGCACCCGGGCCGACGCGCGGACGGCCCCCTGGTGCTGCCCGGTGTGCGGCGGCCCGTGGGACCTCGACTTCACCCCCGACCCGGACGCCGTACTGGATCCCGCGGCCGGACCCCGCTCGCTCTGGCGCTACGGCTCCGCCCTGCCGCTCACCGGGGCCTTCTCCGTCACGCTGGCGGAGGGGAACACCCCGCTGGTGCCGCTGTCGGAGCGGGTGCACGCCAAGCTGGACTTCCTGATGCCCACCCTGTCCTTCAAGGACCGCGGCGCGGTGATGCTCGCCGAGGTCGCGCGCCGGCTGGGGCCGCGGCGGGTGGTGGCCGACAGCAGCGGCAACGCCGGGACGGCCTTCGCGGCCTACTGCGCGCGGGCCGGACTGGCCTGCGAGGTCTTCGTGCCGGAGGGCACCTCGCCGAAGAAGACGGAGCAGATGCGCGCGCACGGCGCGACGGTGACGGTGGTGCCGGGCGGGCGCGAGGCGACGGCGGTGGCGGCCCGCGAAGCGGCCGACCTGCCGGGGGTGTTCTACGCCAGTCACGTCTTCAACCCGTACTTCCTGCACGGCACCAAGACATACGTCTACGAGATCTGGGAGCAGCTGGGCGGCCACCTCCCGGAGGTGATCGTCGTCCCGGTCGGCAACGGCACGCTGCTGCTCGGGGCCGCGCTGGCGGTGGAGGAGCTGGCCCGCCGCGGGGTCCGCCCGCCGACGCTGATCGCCGTCCAGTCGGCGGCCGTCGCCCCGCTGGCCTCCGCCTTCCGCGCGGGCGCCGAGGACGCCGACCCCGTACCCCAACTCCCCACCCTGGCCGAGGGGATCGCGATCCCGGCCCCGCCGCGGGCCCGCCAGATCCTGGCGGCCGTCCGCAAGTCCGGCGGCACCTTCCTGACCGTGACCGACGACCGGATCCGGGCGGCGCAGCTCGACCTGGCCCGGCGCGGGCTGTTCGTGGAACCCACGGCCGCCGCCTGCTGGGCCGCGGTCGGCCCCACCGCCCCCGAAGACCCCCTCCAGGGCCGCACCGCCGTCGTCCCGCTCTGCGGCGCGGGCGCCAAGACGGGCCTGGCCGCACCGGCCTGACCTGGGCGGGCCGCCTCGGACGGCCCCGTACCCGGCGGCCCGGCCGGGACCGCCCGACCGGGGCCGCGCGGGCGGATGCCGCCGGGGGGGTCCCCGGAGCGCCCCGCTCCGGGGACCCCTCGATGGATGCAGAGGCCAACGACATAGGCTCCGCGTCATGCGCACCTCATCGGCCCGTGTCTGGTTCGCCCTCGCCCTCGTCTACGTCGTCTGGGGTTCGACCTACCTCGGCATCCGCGTGGTCGTCGAGACCATGCCCCCGTTCCTCTCCGCCGGGGCCCGCTTCATCACCGCCGGTCTCCTCCTGGCCGGCATCGTCGCCTGGCGCGACGGCCCGGCCGCCCTCAAGGCCACCCGGGCCCAGGTGGGCGCCACCGTCCTGGTCGGGCTGCTGCTGGTGCTCGGCGGCAACGGCCTCGTCGTCCTCGCCGAGACCTCGATCCCCTCCGGGCTCGCCGCCCTGCTGGTGGCCGCCGTCCCGATGTGGCTGGTCGTCCTGCGCGCCGGCTCCGGGGACCGCCCCTCGGCGCGCACCGTGGCCGGGGTGCTGCTGGGGCTCGGCGGGCTCGCCGTCCTGACCAGCCCCGGGCTCGGCGGCGAGATCGCGCTCGGCGGGGTGCTCCTGGTGCTGGCCGGCTCGGTGTGCTGGTCGCTCGGCTCCTTCTCGGGCTCGAAGCTGACCCTGCCCGCGAACCCCTTCACCGGCAGCGCGTACCAGATGCTCGCGGGCGGGATCGGCGGGATCCTCGTCGGCCTGTGCCGCGGCGAACAGCGCGGGCTGGACCTGACCTCGTACTCCACCGCGTCCTGGCTGGCGCTGGGCTACCTGGTGCTGTTCGGCTCGCTCGTCGGCTTCACCGCGTACGTGTGGCTGCTGCGCGCGGCTCCACTCTCGCTCGTGGCCACGTACGCCTACGTGAATCCGGTCGTGGCCGTCGCCCTGGGCTGGCTCATCCTCGACGAGGCCCTGACCTGGCCCCTCCTGCTCGGCGGCGCGATCGTCGTGGCGGCGGTGTGCGTGATCGTGAGCACCGAGCGCCGCAGCTGACGCACCTCGGCCTCGGTACCCGGCCTCAGTACCCGGCCTCAGCCCGCGGGCTTCGCGGCCCGCTCGTACAGGGCCTTCGCCCGGTCGTCGAACAGCGCGGCCGTGGAGTCCACGTCCGTGTCCCCGCCGCTCAGCACCCCGATGAGCTGGCCGGGCCGCCCCGGCCCGCCCCGGTCGGCGATCCACGGGCTGCCGCTCGTCCCCGTCCAGAACCCCGAGCAGTTGATGTAGAGCATGGCGGGGTCGTCCTCGTCGTGCTGGCTCCGCGTCGTACAGGCGACGGGCTTGTTCTCGGGGTTGTGCCCGGACTCCGGGTAGCCGACGACGGTCACCTCCCGCTCGTAGCCGGAGGTCCAGACGGGTTTCGGGGCCTCCCCGCGGCCGACGACCTCCTGCAGGCTGCGCCCTTGCGCGTCCGGTTCGACGCTGAGGAAGGCGAAGTCGGCGGTGTCCTCGCCCCACTTCGTCCAGCGCTCGTCGACCTGGACGGAGCGCACCTTCCACACCCCGAGCGGCTGCTTCCCGGAGCCCTCGCCGGTGAAGGCGGGGGCGAAGGCGAGCTCGCCGATGGCGAGCCCGTCGTGCGCGGCCTCGCCCGGCCGCCCGTCCTCGCCGGCCGGGGCCACGCAGTGGGCGGCGGTGGCGACGACATCGCCCCGCGGGCTGTCGACGACGCTGGCCGTGCACCAGTGCTCGCCGCCCGCCATGAGGACGCCGACGGTGGGGAAGGCGAGCGCGGCGTGGTTCTCGTAGCCGCCGGAGCCCCTGACGAACACCACGGCGAGCAGCGCGGCGGTCCCCGCGAGGGCGGCCGAGCCGATCCCGATCGCCTTGATGCCGGGGCTCACCGCGCGGCGGCGGTGCCGCTCGCGCCGCCGCTCGGGGCCGGCCGGGGCTTCGGGGTGGGTGTGGACATCACCTTGCTGATCCACTCCAGTGCGCCCTCCCTCATCCCGCGTACGTAGGACTTCCCGTTGTGCTGACCATCCTGGATCACCTGCAGCGTGGTGTGCACGGGACCCTTGCCGTAGTCCTTCATGAACTGCTCGGCCTTCTCGCGGCCTGATTCCCTGGTGCCGATCTGGAAGTTCACGTAGACGTCCGGGCCGCCCGCGGCGATCAGCTTCGCGGCGAGCTTCTCGGGGTTGTCCTCGTCCATGGCCTGCGTGTTTCCCTTCCACAGCGGGGAATCGGGGACGATGTCGACCCCGCTCGCGATGGCCGCCTTGAAGCGGTCGGGGTGCTTCAGGACGTGCTTGAAGGCGCCGAATCCGCCCGCCGAGGAGCCCATGAAGGCCCAGCCGTCGCGGGAGGTGAAGGTCCGGAAATTGGCCTTCGTGAAATCCGGGACGTCTTCGACCATCCAGGTGCCCATCTTGGGCTCTCCGGGGATGTCCGAGGCGTCGAAGTGGTGCTTGGTGTCGGCGTTGTGCACCGGCATGACCAGGATGAAGGGCAGGCTCTTGCCGGACTTGGCCCCGTCGCTCACGGCCTGCTGGAGGCCGAGGCCGGGGCCCGTCCCCCAGTAGTTCGTGGGGTAGCCGCGGCCGCCGGGCAGGGAGATCAGGACCGGGAAGGCGCTGGCGGCGTACGCCGGGTCGTCGTACTCCTTCGGCACCCACACCCAGACGTCGCCCGTGAACCCGGACTTCTTGCCCGTCAGGGTGGTCTTGGCGATCTGGGTGCCGTCCGGCAGCCGGGAGGTCCGGACGAACGAGGCCTTCGGCCCGGTCGGCATCCGTACGCCCGGCCCGGTGTCGGAGGCGGCGGAGACCTCTGCCGGGGGCTTCCCGAAGGAGACGGGATCGCCTATGTCGGAGAAGAGGCCGAACTGGTACGCGGCCCCGCCGCCCGCCAGGAGGGTGAGCCCGAGGCCCCCGCCGATCAGGATCCGGCGGAGCCGGCGCCGGGGGCGGCGGGCGCCGGTCGCGGCGTCGCCCCCGGTCGCCGGGGCGTCTTCGGTCGGGTCGGGGACGTCCCCGGTGGCGGCGGCCCTGTCACCCTGCAGGTCTTGGTGCACGGATCGTTCCCGTTCCTTCTCCGGCGCCCCTGGGAGCGCGGGCTGGACCGATTGGTCCCCCTTACATCCTTAACAGAGGTATGAACGACCGGATGGGTTGCCTGGGACGGGTGGACGTGGCGAGGGCCACGCCGGTCAGCCGGTTTCGGCCTTCGGACCCTTGAGGACCTTGCTGACCCATTCCAGTGAGCCTTCCTTCATGCCGCGCACGTAGTGCCAGCCGTTGTGCTCACCGTTCTGGATGTCCCGGATGGTCACCTTGACCGGGCCCTTGCCGTACTTCTGCTTGAACTGCGCCATGCTCTCCTTGCCGGTCTCCCTGGTCCCGACCTGGAAGTTGATGTAGACCTCGGGACCGCCCGTGTCGATCAGCTTCTGGGCGAGCTTCTCCGGGTCGTTCGCGTCCATCTCCGCCTGGTGTCCCTTCCAGAGCGGGGAATCGGGGCGGATCTCGCCGCCGCTGGCGATCACGGCCTTGAACCGGTCCGGGTGCTGGAGGACCTGCTTCATGCCGACGAAGGCGCCGGAGGAGGAGCCCATGAAGGCCCAGCCGTCGCGGGACTTGTACGTACGGAAGTTGGCGCGGGTGAAGTCCGGGACGTCCTCGGCGATCCAGGTGCCCATCTTGGCCCGGCCGGGGATGTCGGAGCCGTCGTAGTAGTGCTTCGCGTCCGGGTTGAGCACCGGCATGATCACGATGAACGGCAGGCTGGTGCCCGCCTTGACGCCCTCGGCGATGGCCTTCTGGAGGCCGAGGCTGCGGTCGGCCCAGTAGTTGTCCGGGTAGCCGTTGCCGCCGGGGAGGGCGATGAGCACCGGGAAGCCGCTCTTGGCGTACTTCGGGTCGCCGTACTCCTTCGGCGTCCACACCCAGACGTCGCCCTCGAAGCCGGACTTGGCGCCCTTGAGGCGGGTCTTGGCGATGATCGTGCCGTCGTCCAGCTTGGCGGTCTGCTTGAACGCGGAGACCGGCCCGGTGGCCTGCCGCACGTCCGGGTCGCCGGTCGGCGCGGGCGGGCTCGCGGGGGTCTGCCCCGGGTTCCCCTGCGCCGTCCCCGCGCCGGCGGGGGGCGAGGGCCGGCCGAAGCTCACCGAGGAGCCGTTGCCGGAGAACCACTCCAGCTTCCAGGCGGCGAAGCCACCGCCGCCGAGGAGGAGCACGAAGGCGAGGGCCGCGCTGGTCCACAGCACGCGGCGGGAGCGGGGGCGGCCGGAGCGGGCGCGCCGGGAGCGCCGCGGGGGTCCGTCGGGCGAGGGGCCGGCGGGGGGCCCGGGTATGTGCGGGGGGACGTACGCCTGGTTGCCGTACGCCGGGTGGTCATCGGGTCGGTAGGGCTGGTCCTGGTGCACGAACTTCGCTCCGAACGGTCATGACTGCCCCCCGGTGGGACAGCAGGGACTGGGCGCTCCCCTAGTCCTGATGCGTGAATCCCCCGGAAAGTTCCAAATCAGCGCAAAATCGTGACCCGGATTCGGGACGGGTCACCTCCAGGGCGTCGAGCCCGTCAGCCCCGCAGGTAGGCCAGGACCGCGAGGACCCGGCGGTGGGTTTCCTGCGCCGGGGGCAGGTCGAGCTTCATCAGGATGTTCCCGATGTGCTTGCCCACCGCCGCCTCCGAGACGGTGAGCCGCCGGGAGATCTCGGCGTTGGAGTGCCCTTCCGCGACCAGCGCGAGGACCTCCCGCTCGCGGGCCGTCAGCCGTTCCAGGGGGTCGCGCCGGCGGCTGATGAGCCGGCGCACGACCTCGGGATCGACGACGGTCCCGCCGGCCGCCACCCGGGCGACGGCGTCGAGGAACTCCTCCACCTGCCCGACGCGGTCCTTGAGCAGGTACCCGACGCCCGTCCCGTCGCCGGAATCGAGCAACTCGGCGGCGTACGAGCGCTGTACGTACTGGGAGAGGACCAGGACGGGCAGGCCGGGCCGGAGTCCGCGCAGCCGCACGGCCGCCCGCAGGCCCTCGTCGGTGTGGTCCGGGGGCATCCGCACGTCGGTGACGACGATGTCCGGCCGGTGCTCGGCGACGGCCGCTTCGAGCGCGGCGGCGTCGCCGACGGCCGCCACCGTGCGGTGGCCGAAGCGGTCGAGCAGGCCGACGAGGCCTTCGCGGAGCAGGACGGAGTCCTCGGCCAGGACCACGCGCAGGGGCCGCCGGCCGGGGCCGGCCCCTACGGCGTCTTCGGTTCCATCGGGATGCAAGGGATCTCCACACGCAGCAGGGTCGGGCCTCCGGGAGGGCTGGTCAGGGTCAGTCTGCCGTCCACGACGGACACCCGGTCGGCGAGCCCCGTCAGTCCGCTCCCCCGCCCCGCGTCCGCGCCGCCGCGGCCGTCGTCGCTCACCTCCACGGTGAGGCGGGTTCCGTCGTGCCGCCCGGTGACGGCGATCCGGCCGGCCCCGCTGTGCTTGGCCGCGTTGGCCAGGGCCTCGCTGACGAAGAAGTACCCGGCGGACTCGGCCTGTTCGGGCAGCCGGCCGGGGAGGTCGAAGTCGGTGTCGACGGGGATCGGCGAGCGGTCGGCGATGTCGGCGACGGCGTCGGGCAGGCCCCGGTCGCTGAGCACCTGCGGGTGGATGCCGTGGACGAGCTCCCGCAGCGAGGTCAGGGCGAGCCCGGCCTCGGCGTGCGCGGCGGCCAGTTGCCCGGCGAGCCGGCTGCCGGACGGGGCGTCGAGCCGGGCCAGGCCCAGCGTCATGGACAGTGCGACGAGCCGCTGCTGCGCCCCGTCGTGCAAGTCCCGCTCGATGCGCCGCCGTTCGGCGTCGAAGGCGGCCGCCAGCCGGGCCCGGGAGCTGGTCAGCTCGGTGACCTTGACCGCCAGGTCGCCCTGGCCGGGGCCGAGCATCAGCCGGGCCAGGGCCGCGCGGGCGGCCGCCGCCGCGCCGAGCGCGTGGAGGAGGACCGGGAGGAGCAGCAGTCCGGCGGCGGCACACAGCAGGGCCTCGGGGTAGCCGGTGATGGCGTGGATCTTGAGGGGGTTTGCCTGTTCCCCGTCCAGGGCGAGCTGGACCGGCGTCGCCAGGAGCCCGGCGGGTACCAGCAGGGCGACCCCGACGGCGAGCAGCTCCAGCGGCCACAGCAGGGTGGCGGCGAGTACGGCGTAGGCCAGTTCCCGCCAGGTCGCCTGCTCGCGGAAGCGGGTGCCGGCCCACGCCGCGGGCCCCGTACGGTCCGGATCGCGGTGCGGGTCGGGCAGGGGCTCCGAGCCGGGGTCGAACAGCCGCAGCCGTCGGCGCTCGACGGCCGCGAACGGGACGCCGACCAGCGCGAGCGCGGCGAGCAGCGGGAGTCCGACCAGGACGACGGCGAGCACGGCCCCGCAGACGGCGAGCAGCGTCAGCACGGCGCAGACGAGGAGTCCGGTGACGGCGCCGCCGAGCAGGTAGCCGGCGGCGCGCCATGGCCGGGCGCTGCGCAGGTACCGGCCAGGGACCGGGAGGGAGAGCGGCATGCGCCCACCGTAGGCGGCGGGCGGGGGCGGCGCGGTAGGGCTGGCCATACCCTGCGGACTCGCCCCTGCCCCGCTGACCGAGGGCCGCGCGGCCGGTTGGCTTGGAAGCATGCTGAAGATCGCGTTGAGGTCGCTGCGGCGGCGCTGGATGACACAGGTGGGAACGTTCGTCGCCGTGGCCCTGGGGGTCGCGCTGATGACCGTGATGGGACTGGGGCTCGCCGCGTCGGCGGCGCTGCCGCCGGGGGCCGAGGTGGTGGGGCTCAACTCGATGCTCGGCACCGCGGGCGGGATCAGCTCGTTCGTGGCGGTGTTCGTGGTGGCGTCGACCTTCTCGTACGCGGTGGCCGCGCGGCGGCGCGAGCTGGGGCTGCTGCGGCTGGCCGGGTCGACGCCTGGGCAGCTGCGGCGCCTGGTGATGACGGAGGCGGCGGCCGTCGGGCTGGTCGGGTCCGCGGCCGGGGTCGCCCTGGGCACGGCGGGTGCGCCGCTGATGGCCGGCTGGACCGTGGCGCAGGGGCTGGCGCCCGCCGGGTACGCGATCGGGGACCAGAGCTGGCCGCTGCACACGGCGTTCTGGACGGGTCTGCTGGTCGCGCTGTCGGGTGCCTACGCCGCTTCCCGGCGGGCCGGCCGGGTCGCTGCCCTGGAGGCGCTGCGCGAGGCCGTGACCGACGAGCGGCCCATGACCCCGGGGCGGTGGGTGGCCGGCGGCGGGCTGCTGCTGGGCGCGGTCGTCTTCGTGGGGTGGCGGCTCGGTTCGGAACCGGGCGAGCTGCTCAAGCGCAAGACGTACACCGTGCAGCCGATGCTGCTGATCTCCGCGTGCGGGCTGCTGGCCCCGGTGCTCGTACGGCCCGTCGTACGGCTGCTGATGTGGGTCCCGGCCCGGCTGACCTCCTACGCGGGCCGGCTGGTGCGGGCGAGCGCCGCCGCCGGGATCCGCCGTACGGCCGCGGTGGCGGCGCCGGTGCTGGTGATGGTCGCGCTGACCGGATCGCTGCTGGGCACGGCCTCGACCCTGAAGGAGGCGAAGGCGGTGGAGGCCCGGGCCCGGACGGGCGCGGACTACGTACTGGCCGGCGGGCGGCTGCCGGACTCCGTGGCGATCACCGGTGTCCCGGCGACGGGCGTCCTCGCGGTGGCCGACACCCGGCTGACGGTGCTGGAGGAGGGGTTCGTGAAGGTGCCGACGGAGGCCTTCGCGGTGGACCCGGCGGCTCTGGCGGACGTCTCGCGGCTGTCGGTGGTTGCGGGGTCGGTGGCGGACCTGGACGACGGCGGCATCGTCGTCACGGAGGAGTGGTGGCAGCACCGGGTCGGCGACTCGGTACCGCTGTGGCGCGCGGACGGCACCGCCGCCCGGCTGCGGATCGTGGCCGTGATGCGGACGGGGACCGGCGACAACGGGGCCTACGTCACCCCGCGCAACGCGCCCGGCGCGAAGGTCTCGCGCATCGAGGTCAGGGCCCCCGCGTCCGCGGCCGGTGCGGTCCGCGAGGCGGCGGCCCGGTACGGGGCCACGGCCCGCACCACGCAGGAGTGGCTGGCGGCGACGCACCCGCGCACGAACCGGATCACGATGCTCGGCTATGTGCTGGTCCTGGGCATCGCCCTGGTCTACACGGCGATCGCGCTGGCCAACACCCTGCTGATGGCCACCTCCGACCGGGCCGGCGACCTGCGTCTGCTGCGGCTGGCCGGAGCCACCCGCGGCCAGGTCCTCGCCGTGACGGCGGCCGAGTCCCTGCTCGCGGTCTCGGTCGGAGCCCTTCTCGGAACGGCGGTCACCGCGGTCAACCTGGCGGGCGTGCGCGCCGCCCTCGCGGTCCTCGGGGTGGATTCGCCGGTGGTCGTGCCCTGGCTCGCGATGGGTGCGGTCGCCGGTGTCTGCGCCGCGCTGTCGGCGCTGTGCACCCTGCTTCCGACGGCCCGCGCCCTGCGCCGCCGGACAGGGCGGCGCAGGGCGCGGTGGGGTGAAGTAGCCGGTGGTGGTGTCGCGTCGGCCTCGGTCTGAGGCCGACGGCTCGGCTCCGGCCCGGGCTCCGGCCCCGGCCCCGGCCCGGCTCCGGCTCCGGCTCCGGCCCCGGCTCCGGCTCCGGCTCCGGCTCCGGCTCAGTCGAGGGTCGGGGCCTGGCGCAGGATCTCGACCTCGAGGCGCTGGAGTGCGGGGCTCGACGAGATGCCCAGGTCCTCGGCCATGCGCCGCTGGTGCATCCGCAGCACCGAGAGCGCGTCGGCCTGCCGTCCGGCCCGGTACAGGGCCAGGCTGAAGAGTTCGCAGCCGTATTCGCGCAGCGGGTGGGACTGGGTGAAGCCCGCCAGTTCCGAGACGGCCACTTCGTGGGCGCCCACGGCGATCAGTGCGGCGCAGCGGCCCTCGACCACCGAGAGCCGCAGTTCCTCGAGGCGCACCACCTCGGGCGAGACGTGGGTGGCATCGGAGACCTCCGCGTACGCCTCCCCGCGCCACAGGGCGAGTCCGGCCTCGAACTGCTCGAGGGCCCGTTGCGGGTCGCACCGGTCCAGTGCCTGCCAGCCGGCGGTCGCGCAGGTGCCGAACCGGTGGGCGTCGACGTCGACGGCACTGCTGTCGAGTAAGTACCCGCGGCCTAGGGTGCGCAGGACCTTCGCGGGCTTGCGCGGCGCCCGGTCCGGCTCCAGCACCCGCCGCAGGTTGGCGATGTAGGCGTGCAGCGAGGAGATCGCCGACTGGGGCGGCTGGCCGTCCCAGAGCGCTTCGACGAGCACGTCGACCGATACGGGCTGGCCCACCTGGCTGACCAGCAGGGTGAGCGCGGCCCGCTGCTTCGTGGCCCCGAGGTCCACGTAGCGTCCGCCGATGGTCGCCTCGATCGGACCGAGCACCCTGAACTCCACCTTGGTCGGCGGTACGTCCCGGTCCTCCTCCGGATCCTCCTGCGCCCACCGGACGCCTCCGTGCGGCCGCGGAGCGGGGGGCCGGGGCGCGACGGCGTGCGCACCGGTCCGCTCGCGGGCCGTGTCGAAGACGGCGGCGGGGGGCGGGGACTGGAGGTCGAGCTCCAGCGCCATCGTGAAGTACATCTTCAGCGTCTCGTTCGCGTGGCGGAGTTCCCGTACTTCCCGTTCCAGCTCGGCGACGCTCCGTGTTCCCCTGCTACTGCCTCCCAAACGCTGTCCGACGACAATGTCCGTACCTCGCCCACCGCCTCCCCTGAGGTCAGTGGCCAACTCACCGAAATCAATTTCTTCGTTCACTGCCTCTGTACTCATCAAGCTCCCCCGAAAGATGCGTACGTCCCGGCCTCGGCCGGATGACGAGAGTCGTCACCTCTGCACCAGGAAGGATCCAGCATGGCGATCAAGAATGACAACCCCCGTTTAAAATCTGGTGAGTTGAACTTTAGCCAGCCGGAAGGCATAGGCCCGAGGAGGTAGATCCGGGCAACGGTCGGAATCCCTCGCTCCCTCGTGCGGTGACGTTCGCCCGCCACTGATCATGCTCGGAGCGCCGGGGCGGGGATCATTCCGTTTCCCCTCCGACCGGCGCTCCGCATTAGGGCCGTCGACTACCGCGCGAAGATCAACGTGGTCGGCGAAGGCGTGCTCCGGAAGGTGATTTCACCGAAGCCCGCCTTGGTGAGCCAGGCGTGGTAATCCGCCCTGGTCCAGGTGCCCCCGCGCCTGCTCTTGAGCAGCATTTCCGAGGCGAAGGTCAGCGCGAAGGCGGGGCCGCTGCGGTCGTCCTCGACGATGTAGTCGGAGACGACCAGCGTGCCGCCGGGCTTCAGGGCGCCGCGCGCCCTGGCGAAGATCGCGACGTTCTCCTCCGGCCCTTCCTGGTGGGCGATGTTGGAGTACATCACGACGTCGTGCGCGCAGTCGCCGAACCCGGTCGTGTGGAAGTCCCCGTCGATGTAGCTGACGCGATCGCCCACGCCCCGCTCGGTGAGCAGCCGGCGGGCGATCGAGTTGATGGGCTCCCAGTCGAGCTGCGTCGAGCGCGCGGCGGGGTTCAGTTCCAGCCAGATGCCGGAGCAGATGCCCGAGCCGCCGCCGATGTCGAGGATCGAGATCTCCCCTGCCCCGGAGAGGCCCAGGGCCTCGGCGGCGATCTTCGCGACGGGAACCGACTGCGCGGCGATGGCCTGGACCAGCTGCTCCCAGTGCGGGTTGTCGGCCACCTCCACCACGGCGTCCGACAGCGGGCCGCCCGTGCGGACGACCTCGGGCAGCACCGAAAGGCTGCCCATGTGGCCCATCTTGAGCTTGGCGAACCCGCTCAGCGATTCGGCGCGGCCCTCCACCAGGAAGGCGGAGGCCTCGGCGGTGTTGCGGTAGGCGCCGGCGGCCTGCTCGACCAGGCCGATGCTGACCAGGCCGTCGAGGAGGGCCTGCGCGCCCCGCTCAGAGATCCCGGCGCGGTCGGCCAGGTGGGCGGCAGAGGTGGCGCCCTCCTCCAAGTGGGTGAAGAGGGAGTGGGTCGCCGCCGTGCCCAGGATGCCGGTCGCCCAGTACCCGGTGATGAGCCGCATGATCCGATCCGACGTCGGCTGGCCGTTGCTCATGCCGTCCCCACCATGCTTCCCGAGAGCTGACGCGGCACCGACCGGGCGGCCGGCTTCGCTTCCACTTGCTGCGGGGCCGCCGGAACCCAGCTCCCCAGGACCATTTCCGCGGTGATTCCCGGACCGAATCCGGCGATGACACCGGTGGATCCGGCCGTCAGGCGCTCGGCTTCTTCGAACTGCCGGCGAAGTGCGTCGAACACGACCGCGCTGGCGATGTTCCCGTATTCGGTCAGCGTGGACCAGCTGTGCCGGAAGACCACCCGGTCGACGCCCAGGAACTTGGCGAGGTCGTCCAGAATGCGGGGGCCCCCGGCGTGGATGATGTAGAAATCCAGATCGCCGATGTCCCAGCCGTGGAGCGCGGCCAGGTCGCCCAGCACCGGAGCGATCGGTTCCATCGTTCCGGGAACTCGCCGGTCGAGCTGGAAGTGGAATCCGGTGTCGCGGACGGAGTACGAGATCCAGTCCTCGGTGTGCGGAATGAGGTACGAGGCGTTGCGCTCCAGCAGGACGCCGGCGCCGCCGCTGCCCCGCACCACGGCGGCCGCGACCGCGTCGCCGAACAGCCCGTCCGACAGCAGCGAGCCGACGTCGTCGGCCGTGGGCTGGTAGCACAGCGAGCACAGCTCGCAGGAGACGATCAGGACGTTGCTCTCGGGGTGGGCCACGCAGAAGTCATGGGCGCGGTTGATCGCCGCACCGCCCGCGGCGCAGCCGAGCTGCGCGATGGGGAGCTGCCGGGTGTCGTAGCGGAACCCCATCTCGTTGATCAGCCACGCGGTGAGCGAGGGCATCATGAACCCGGTGCACGAGACGTAGATGATCGCGTCGATGTCCGTCGCCACCAGGCCCGCGTTCTCCAGGGCCTTTTCTATGACTTCCGGGCACCGCTTCTTCGACTCGATCTCGTAGATGCGATTGCGTTCCTGGAATCCGGGGTGGCTCAGCGTCTTTTCGATCGGCTGGACCAGGTGGCGCTTCCGCACCCCCGTGTTCTCTATCAGTCGAAGGGCCAGCGGAAGCTGCGGCTTGCCCGCATGCGCCTCCCTGGCGAATGCCAGAGTGTCTTCCATCGTGATGATGTGTTCCGGCACGCTCACCGAAGGCTTACATAGAATTGGCATACCTGGCATCTGTCTCTCTGATGTAGAGAATTTTCTGCTGCCCTCACAGCGTGTACGTTCCCCAACATCCCGTATGGCGCTTGCTACTGGCTTGGCGGCGACTTGCCTTCCCCGCCTCCATTCATCCGCACCTTTCACCAAGGGCCTTTAGCCGGTCCTTTCACCGGGGCCCGGAGGATTGGGACGGTGGGGGATGGTGGGCCCGCGGGGGCACACCTGGCCGAAACTCGCCCCCGACCGGGCCCCGGACACAAGGAAGCCCCGTCCGCGGGCGGCGACCCCGAAGGTCGTCCGCCCCCGGACGGGGCCTCCCCGCGCCGCCGGTGGAACCGGTCGCCGCCCTGCCTACCGCGTCTGCGCGTACGGGACCCCGCCGGCGCCGGCCAGCTCCTGGTCCACCAGGGCCGGTGCGGCGCCGGTGTAGCCCTCCGGATCCAGCAGCCGGACGATCTGGGCGTCCGTCAGGTGCCGCTTCACCTTGGGCATCGCGCCCAGGACCTCGGCCAGCGAGCCTCCCGTGCGCTCCGCCTCGGCGGAGGCCCGGGTGAGCAGTTCCTTCGCCTCGGCCTTGCCGATCCGGGGCGCCAGGACGGCGGACACCCTCTCCGAGACCACTTGACTTCCCGTCAACTTCAGGTTCTCCCGCATCCGTTCGGGCCGTACGACCAGCCCCTCGGCCAGTTCCACGGCGGTGTGCGCGGCTCCGCCGGCCAGCCGCAGGCACTCGCGCAGCAGCTGCCACTCGGCGTGCCACACCCCCGCCGAGCGCTCGTCCTCGCAGACCAGGCACTGCGTCACCCCCGCGGCGAGCAGCGGCACTTGGAGCGCGGCGCTGCGGATCAGGGTGGCCAGTACGGGATTGCGCTTGTGCGGCATCGCCGAGGACGCGCCGCGCCCTTCCACCGCGGGTTCGCAGACCTCCCCCACCTCGGTCCGGGTCAGCGACTGCACGTCCACGCCGATCTTGCCCAGGGCGCCCGTGACGAAGGCCAGTGCCGCCGCGAGATCGGCCATCGGCGTGCGCAGCGCGTGCCACGGCAGCGGCGGCCGGGCGAGGCCGGTCTCGGCGGCGTAGGCGTCCAGGAGCCGGTCCGCGTACTCGCCGTGACCACGTCGGCCGTCCTCTCCCGGCGGGGCGAACTCCAGGTATCCGGCGAGGGTCCCGGCCGCTCCGCCCAGCGATACGGGCAGGCCTCCGTCGAGTGCGGCGGCCACCCGGTCGCGGGCGTCCAGCAGGAGCCGGCGCCAGCCGGCCGCCTTCAGGCCGAAGGTGGTGGGTACGGCGTGCAGGGCCAGGGTGCGGCCCGCCATGGCGGTGTCCCGGTGGCGGGCGGCGAGGACCGCCAGGGCTTCGGCGGCCCGTTCCAGGTCCGCGCGGATCAGCCGCAGCGTGCGGTCGGCGACCAGCATGGCGCCGGTGTCGAAGACGTCCTGGCTGGTGGAGCCGTGATGGACGAACTCGGCGGCCTCCGGGGACTCGGCGGCGACCAGCCGGGTGAGTTCCCGGACCAGTCCGACCACCGGGTTGGCGGTCTCGCGCGCGAGGAGCGCGAGTGCGCGCACGTCGAGCCGTTCGGCGCGGGCCGCACGGCTGATGGCGGCGGCCGCCTCGGCGGGCACGCCTCCGGCCTCGGCCTGGGCGCGGGCGAGGGCGGCCTCCGCGTCGAGCATGGCCTGCAGCCAGGCCAGGTCGGAGGTGACGGCCTCGGCGGGCGTGCCGGCCCGCACCGGGGACAGCAGCCCGGAGTCGGGGCCGCACCCGGCCGGTTCGGGCGTGCCGGGCGTGCCGGTTCGCTGGTCGGCGCTCATGCGTTCACCTCGACGGGATCGGTGGGCGAAGGCCGGTACCGTCCGGACGGACCGGCCGTCCGAGGGGTGCCGGGCAGGGCGAGCACGGCGCAGGCGATGGCGTCCGCGTCGCCGAGGGTCATGGAGTTGACCCCGGGGCGGCTTCCGGCGGCGGTCACCCAGTGCACCGCCTCGGTGGGCACGCCGTAGGCGAACCGGCGCGGGTGGGCCCGGCCCTGGGCGTCGAGGAGCCGGTAGGGGCGCCCGGTCACGGCCAGGCCCTTGGTCTCGTACGCGACGCCGCAGGCGCCCTCGATGCGGTGCCGGGCTGCCTGCCCGCTCTCCAGCAGGGCCCGCAACAGCGGCTCCGCGGTGCGCGGCAGGTCCGGCTCCGGCAGCCGGGCCTCGATGAGGGCCGTGGCCGCCACCGGGGGCCCGGGGACGGCGTCGGAGGTGACCGTGAACACCGCGGGACCGGCGTCGCTCCCGTCAGCCGCCGGTGCGCGCACCCGGACGCCGGGGCCCATGACCTCCACGACCCCGGCCTCGATCAGCGCGATCAGTTCCTCGATGCGGGAGGCGGGCGGCCCGATGGACAGGAACGCGTTGAGCGGGGTGTACCAGCTCTGGAGGTCGTCCCGGTAGGAGGCGCCCTCCAGCTTTCCGTGGTCGACCGCGAGGCGTATCTCGTTGCGCAGGTCGCGCAGGACGTCCAGGGCCGCCTTCAGCGGGCCGCGGACGTTGCCGGCCCTGGCCTGGCGCACGTCCTCGGCCAGGTGGCCGAGGAGCCAGGCCCGGTGCTCGGCGCGGCCCGGCAGGTCGCGGCCCCGGTAGGGCCGGGCCAAGGTCTCCCAGTCCCAGCGGTCCGCGGGGGCGATGCCCGCGGAGTCCAGGAGCCGCTCCTCGGACTCGGGGTCCGGCGCGGCGAGGTAGTGCTCGACGAAGGACGCGCGCTGCCGCTCCCGTCCCCGGGCGGTCAGCAGGGTGCCGTAGTAGACGCCCTCCACCTCCTTGGCGATCAGCGGCCACAGGTCGGTGAGGAAGTGCAGCCGCTCGCCGTCCGCCGCCCGCCGGTGCATCCGGTCGATGGCCTGCGGGGTGAGCAGCCGCGGCTCGTGGCGCTCGTACGGGCCCTTCTGGTTCTCGCCGCGCGCGTGGTACGGCACACCGCGCCGCGACCCGGCGACGATCTTCGGCTCCCGGCCCGAGGGCAGGTAGCGCAGCGCGTCCCCCTGGCGTGCGAAGGTGCCGCCGCGGCCCTCGGTGAGCAGCGCGAGGACGTCGAAGCAGTTCAGCCCGAGGCCGCGGACGAAGACCGTCTCGCCCGGCGCCACCACGGAGAAGTCCACGTCCGCGGGGTTCGAGGGGGCGATGTACGTCAGCCCGTGCGCGGCGGCGGCCTCCGCGAGCGCGCTCTCGCCCCGGGTGGGCCGGGCGGGCACGTGTCCCAGGGAGAGGACCACGGCGTCGAGGCCGGTGAGGAGCGTGCCGTCGGCCAGTTCCAGGGTCTGCGGACCGCCGTACGCGGCTGCGTCGGTCAGGGCCACGGCCCGGGTGCGGTGCTCGACGACGGTGACGTGCCCGGGCGCGGCCGCGGTCACCGCGCGGAAGGCGTCCTCCAGGTAGGCGCCGTAGCACGCGCGGGTGGGGTAGTCGTCCGGGCCCAGCCGGCGGGCCTCGGCCAGCGCCTCGGCGGGGATCCGGTCCCGTACCCCGGGCTCCTCGGCGTCGCGGGCGAGTTCGGCCGCCCATGCGTACAGGCTGGGGCCCTCCTCGACGGGGCCGTCCATCAGCACGCTGTGGTCGGTGTAGACGGTGACCTGCGAGGCCACGGTGTTCATCAGCAGCTGGCGCGGCTGCCCGGTGCGCCACACCCTTCCGGGGCCCGGTGCGTGCGGCTCGACCACGTGCACGGTCACCGCTCGGTGGGACGGGGATGTGCGCTCGTTGGCACAGAGCCGCTCCAGGACCGCGAAACCGCGCGGCCCCGCGCCGACAAGGGAGACCGTAAGCACCAACACTCCTCAGATACGGGTTCCGGCTCGGTCAGGGACGTGGGGACGTACGGGAGAGACGCGGGAGAGGCGCGGGAGACGGCGCTTCGCGAAGCGGCGCGGCGCGGCAGCAGCCGAGTTCCGCTGCCGCGCCGGGGGTTCAGCGGGCGCGCGCGTGGGTGCGCAGCTCGGTCCGCAGGACGCTCACGACCCGCTCGACCTGCGCCTCGGTCAGTTCGGCGTGCATCGGGATGGCCAGGTTGCGCGCGAACAGGTCGGCCGAGACCGGGCACTTGCGCTTGGACTGGTACACCGGCTGCACGTGGGTCGCCCAGGTGCCGTGTCCGCAGCCGATGTCCTGGGCGCGCAGCGCGGCGGCGAGTCCGGCGCGGTCCACCCGCGGGTCCAGGGTCACCATGTAGGACTGCCAGGCGTGGGTGCGGTCCCCGGGCACGTGCGGGAGCGTCACGAGCTCCTCCTCCGCGAGGAGTTCGCCGTACTGGGCGGCGACGGCGCTCCGGCGGACCAGCAGTTCGTCGATGCGGCCCATCTGCACGCGCAGGATCGCGGCGGCGATGTCCGACATCTTGTAGTTGTAGCCGATGTCGGTGAACTCGGGGATCGGCAGCCCGACGATCTGCGACTGGTCGAAGATGCTGCCGATGCCGAAGGAGGACCGCAGCCGCGCGTCCTGCCCGATCACGGGATCGGCGGAGAGCAGTGCGCCGCCCTCGCCGCTGCTGGCTCCCTTGCGCCCGTGGAAGGACAGGCAGGCCACCGGTGCCAGCGTGCCGGCCTGGCGGCCCTGGTAGGTGGCGCCGACCGAGCAGGCGGCGTCCTCGACCACGAACAGTCCGTGGTGGTCCGCGATCGCGTTCAGCTCGGCGTAGTCGGCGGGCAGGCCGACCGTGTCCACCGCGATGATGCCGACGGTGCGCGGCCCGATCAGGCTCTCCACCGCCCGCGGGTCCACGGTGCCGGTGTCGGCGCGCACGTCGGCGAAGACGGGGACGGCGTCGACGTAGCGCACCGCGTGGGCGGGCGCCGGGAAGGTGTAGTCGGCGACGATCACCTCGTCGCCCGGCTCGACGCCGAGGGCGAGCATCGCCAGGTGCAGCGCGGCCCCGCAGTTGCTGAGGGAGACGGCGTCACCGACGCCGTAGCGCTCGACGAGCTGGGCCTCCAGCGCCTTGCCCTGGGGGCCCTGGCCGGCCGGCCAGCCCGAGGAGAACACCTCGGCTACGGCGGCCAGTTCCTTCTCTCCCAGACTCGCGTGAACGAGGGGAATCCTGTCCATGGTGGTCACCTCTCGTTACGCGGTGCGGTCGGTCGCGGACCGAAGATCCGGAAGGACGGGCGGCTCGAAGCGCAGGGGCGTGATCTGCTCGACGTCATAGCGTTCGCGCATCTGCCGGACGGCCTCGGCGTCCACCGAGGGGCCAACGGAGAAGATCTCGACGATCTCCTCGAAATAGTGCTCGTGATCGGGCGAGGGATAGCTCTGGAAGAGCATGCGCGCCGGCGTGTCCGAGGCGTTGCGGAAGGCGTGCGGGGTGCCCGGGGGGACGAACATGCAGCTGCCCGCGGTCGCGCGGACGGCCTTGTCACCGGCTTCGGATTCCCAGGTGCGCCAGGTGTCCTCCGTACGTTCGGCGGGCTCGAACGCCAGGAGTTCCAATTCCCCTTCCAGGACATAGAAGAACTCCTGCGACTTGGTGTGCACGTGGGCCCCTACATCGAAGCCCGGCGGCACGATCACTTCGAATACCGAGATGGAGGAGCCGTCCGCCGCGGTGACCTTGAAGGTCACGTCCTGTGCCTTCGTGACCAGTTTTCGCCCCTGGCCTGGGGGCAGGATGAGCCCGCTCATGTGATTGATTTCCTCATAGTCTGTGCGAATTCCCGCTCACGAGCGAGCGGCCCGACGACCTGCGGAAACGGGCCGACGGGGTGCGTCAAGGCCCGCCCGCTCCAGGCCGGTTGACTGGCGAGGCAGAGATCCGGCGGCTTTCCGGCCGCCCCCTCAGGTAATGGGTGGGTTGCACGAAGAGGATCACCGAGGCGCGACAGATTCGTCAAGGACTCCTTTCCGTGCGCCTAGAATCCCCCAAGTCAACCGGCGACTTGGCCGCGACTATTTCCCGGATTGGTATCGGCTTGCGCCAAGCCGATACCAATCCGCCCCTCAGTCCCCGGCAAGCCATTCGACCGAGGATGACCGTCGCAGCTCGGAAAGCCCGAAATCCTGCGGCGACTTCCAAGGAGAACGTCTTGTTCAAACTTTCCGCGGAACCGGACCGGCCCGCGCCGCAGGCCCCCACCGGGAGCGCGGGCGTGGACCGTGACGCCTGCGACAAGCTCCTGGCCCGGGTCGGCGTCGTGATCGATGAACTCCTGGAGGCCGAGGCCGAGCGCTGGGGGGCCGTCGACGCCCGCGTCGCGGTGCCGGTCGGGGCGGTCGCGGACATCGTCAGGGCGGGCGGGAAGCGCCTGCGCCCGGCCTTCTGCGTGAGCGGCTACCTGGCGGTCGGCGGCCCGGCGGACGAGGAGGGCGAGCGGACGGTCGTGGCGGCGGCCGCCGCGCTGGAACTCCTGCACGTGTTCGCCCTCATCCACGACGACATCATGGACAACTCCGATACCCGGCGCGGGACTCCGACCGTGCACGCCAAGCACGCCGCCCTCCACGCGGAGCACGGCTGGGCGGGCGAGCACCGCCGGTTCGGCGAGGGCATCGGCATCCTGGCCGGCGACCTGGCGCTCAGCTACGCCAACCGGCTCGCCAGCGGGCTGACCGGCCCGGCCCTGGGGATCTGGAACGACCTGGTCACCGAGGTGATCATCGGTCAGCAGCTGGACATCGCCCTCGCCGCCGAGCTGACGGCCGATCCGGCGCTGTCCCGCTGGGTGGCCGTCTGCAAGTCCGGCAACTACACCATCCACCGGCCCCTCGCGCTCGGCGCGGCCATCGCCGGACGGCCCGAATTCCTGGGCCCGTTCGAGCGGTACGGGGTCGCGGCGGGCGAGGCGTTCCAGCTCCGCGACGACCTGCTCGACGCCTTCGGCGACGGGGCGGCGACCGGGAAGCCCGCCGGGCTGGACCTCGTGGAGCACAAGATGACCCTGCTGCTGGCCCTGGCGGCCACCAAGGACGAGCGGGTGGCACGGCTCGTGGAGGACGGCCGCAGCGGCGGCTGGGACCCGGCCGAGCTCCGCGACGCGCTGCTCGCCTCGGGTGTCCGCCAGGAGGTCGAGGAGCAGATCGACCAGCTCGTCGCGACGGCCTGCGCGGCGCTCGACGACGCGCCGCTGGCGGACGACTGGCACAAGCGCCTGGTGAAGATGGCCGAGCAGGTGGCCTATCGCGACCGCTGAGCCGGCGGCACGTGCGGCGGCGTACCCCACCGCGAAGGGCCTCCCGGCCGGTACCGGGAGGCCCTTCGGACGTACGGGGTCGCGACGTGCCTCCTCGGCGCCGACGTGCCTACTTGGCGCCTAGGGCGGGCTCCAGGTCGGGGGTCCGCACCTGGGGCTCGGGGTCCTCCTCCCGCAGGAAGAGCTTGCTGGGCCACCACATCCAGCGGCCCACGTCCAGGGTCAGCGCCGTGACCAGCACCGAGCGGACGATCATGGTGTCCAGCAGGACTCCGAAGGCCACCGCGAAGCCCAGCTCGGCGGCGAACACCAGCGGCAGCGAGGCCATCGCCGCGAAGGTGCCGGCCAGCACCAGACCCGCCGAGGTGATCACACCACCGGTGGTGGACAGGCCCAGCAGCGCGCCGCGCCGGGTGCCGTGCTCCGCCGACACCTCACGTACCCGGGTGACCAGGAAGATGTTGTAGTCGATGCCCAGCGCGACCAGGAAGACGAAGGTCAGCAGCGGGAAGGAGGCTTCCGCGCCCGCGAAGCCGAAGACGTGGTTGAACACCAGGCTGCTCACGCCGATGGCCGCGCCGAAGGACAGCACCACCGTGCCCATGAGCAGGATCGGCGCGACGACCGAGCGCAGCAGCAGCATGAGGATCAGCAGCACCACGACCAGCACGATCGGGATGATCACCTTGGAGTCGCGGGCGGCGGCCGTCTGCGTGTCGAGCATGACCGCCGAGCTGCCGCCGACCTGGGCGTCGGCGCCCCCGACCGCGTGGACCGCGTTCCGAGCCTTCTTGACCGTGCTCATCGCGGTCGTGCTGCTGGGGTCGTCCTTGAGCTCCCCGAGCATGACGGCCTCGCCGTCCTTGGCCGTCGGGGGCGTGACGCTCACGATGCCGGGGACGGCGAGCAGCGCGCTGCGTACCTGCTCCGCCGAGGCGGCCTTGCTGACGACGAAGATGGGGTCGCCGGAGCCTGCCGGGAAGTGCTCCGACTGGATCTTCTCGCCGACGGCCATCTGCGGGGTGTTGGTGAACTGGTCCTTGTTGGCGAGCCCGTCGGCCTTGAGGCCGAGCACGCCCAGCGCCATGACGGCGAGCGCCAGCGCGGTGCCGATCCACACGAGCCGCGGCCGGCCGGAGACGGCGGTGCCGACCCGGGCCCAGATGCCGTTCTCGGCGGTGGCGGGGGCGCCGTAGGTGGGCTTGACCGGCCAGAAGATCCAGCGGCCGCAGGCCACGAGCAGGGCCGGCATCAGGGTGATCATGGCGAGCAGGCCGACGAGGACGCCGACGGCGCAGGCCGGGCCGAGGCCCTGGGTGGAGTTCAGGGTGGCCAGCATCAGCAGCATCAGGCTGACCGCGACGGTCGCGGCGCTGGCGATGATCGCGGGGCTGGAGCGGTAGAGGGCCTCCGCCATCGCGTCGTGCCGGTCCTCGTGCCTCAGTAGCTCTTCCCGGTAACGGGAGATGAGCAGGAGCGCGTAGTCGGTGGCGGCGCCGAACACCAGGACGGTCAGGATGAAGCTGGTCTGCTTGTTGACGACCAGGCCGGCGTTCTTCGCCAGTACGTAGATCACCGCCTCCGAGGTGACCAGGGCGACGCCCACGGTCAGCAACGGCAGCAGGGGCAGCAGCGGGCTGCGGTAGGTCAGCAGCAGGATCGCGACCACCACGAGCGCGGTGATCGTCGTCAGGGCCCCGCCCCCGCTGAACGCCTTGATCGAGTCGGCCGCATAGCCACCCGGTCCGGCGACGTGGAAGCCGAGACCGTCGGCGTTCTTCTTGCCGACCTCGGTCATCGAGTCGACGACCGTGCCGATGCCCTCCCAGCCCGACTTGTCCTTCCGGACCTGGACCACCGTCTGGATGGCCTTGCCGTCCGCGGACTTGGTCGGCCCCTGGGCCGGCCCGACGATGTTCGCGATGCCCTTGAAGGCCTCGACGTCGGCCTCGGCCTTGGCCAGGTCGGCATCGGTGACGCCGGCGGACCGGTCGTAGATCACGACCGCGGGCAGGGTGTCGGCCGACATGAACTTCTCGGCCCGCTCCACCACGGCGGTCGACTCCGCATTGCCCGGCAGCCAGGCCGAATTGTCGTTCTCTTCGACGTCTCCGAGCTTTCCGGCCAGCATGAGGGCCGGAACGAGCAGGGCCGCCCAGAGTGCGATGACGACCCATTTTCCCAGCCTTCCACTGGGCAGGGCCGCTATCTTGCGCATCATGTCAATTCCTCGGTCTTCCGTCGAAGGGTAAAGAACGTCGCGATGGTGCTTCTGAGTCGTTAACAGGCAAGAGGCTAGGGCACGTTGACCCCGCATGAAGGGAGGAGGAGGTCCAAGACCCCCTCCTCCCTCCGGTTATTCAGCGGCCGTGGTGACGTTGAGTGGGCGATTCCTCAAACGCCGCGCGAACGGTTCGGCTCCGGCCCTCAGTTCGCTCCCTGGAGCAGGGTCTCCATGTCCCAGATACGGGAGCGGACATGGCCGAATGCGAGGAGTACGGGAGCATCGGTCAGGATGGGAAAGCTGTACGGGAACGGGCGCGGGCCGACCATGTCGGGAGGGCCGCCGTAGCCGCCGTCCGCGTTCTGGCGCGCGAGCAGCCAGGACAGCGCGCGTCCGATGGGCCGGTGATCGGTCCCGTAGCACAGCGTGATCAACCCGTACGCGGTGCTGATGTCGTCGCTCGGGTCACCCGGCTGCATCCCCCAGCCGCCGTCCTCGTTCTGCGTCTCGAGCACCGTGCGCTCGATCCGCTCGGCCATCCGGGCCACGTGGTGGTCCCGCGGCCCCGCGGTGCAGGCGGCGAGGCGCGCACGGAAGATCGTGTGCAGCCGGCTGCGGCTCCAGCCCGGCTCGAAACCTCCGTCCTCGAGCTGGCTCCCGACGAGGAAGGCCAGGGCGCGTTCCCGCGCGGGCAGCGTGTCCGGGTGCGCGGCGAGTCCGCAGATGGCCGCGGCCGTCATGCACGGCTCCGAGGAGGCCCCCGCGACGTACGTGGGGAACCCGCCGTCGGCGCCCTGCACCGCCAGCAGCCCCGCCACCCCGCGCCGCACGGAGTCCCCGTAGGCGACCGGGTCGATGGCCTGGAGGAACTCCAGGGCGCACGAGGTGTCGTCCACGTCGTTCTGCGCCACGATCTCCGACATCGACCAGCCGTCGGTCAGCGTCGCCCCGCGGGAGAGCGAGCGCGTCGGGGCGCCGCCCTGGTGGTCGACGAGCATCCCCGCCATCCGGCGCAGCAGCTCCGTGGGGGCGCCCGCCGCGACGAGGGCCGTACCGGCCGTCGAGGTGCACCAGTTGTGCATCTCGAGGACGAACGGGAAGCCGCCGTCGGCGCGTTGGTGGCGCAGCAGCGTCCGCAGCCCGCTGCGCACGGTCTCCTCGTTCCTGGGGAAACCGGCGAGCCCGTGCAGCACCAGCAGGTGCATCAGGGCGTAGCCCTCCCAGACCGTCGTCGCGGGGTCCGTGGCGGCCAGGGTCTCCAGTGCGGCGGCGGTGACCTTGTTGTCCACCCCCGCGGCGGCGGCGAGGATCAGCGTCACGGAGGCCTGCTGCACGGCGGCCCAGGAGTGCAGGGGGTCGGAGGGGACCTCGTCGGCGACCGCGGCCAGGACCTCGGGCGGCAGCGGGCAGCCGAGCACCGACAGCACCGCGCACACCATCATGCGGCGGCGGGCGGAGATGAACCCCGGCGCGTCGCCGAGCACGCCCTCCGTCAGCTGGGCGACGAGCTCGGTGTCACCGGCGGAGGTCCGGCCGGTGGCCCGCGCGACGGCGAGCGTCGCGAGGACGCGTTCGAGCTTGTCCGGGGTGCCTTGGTGCGCCCGCAGGAAGTCGAGCAGCCGGTCCCGGGCCGGCGAGGGGTCCGCGCCGGTGCGCGTCATCAGGGACAGCGCGAGCGCCGATTCCAGCACCCGGCTCTGGCACTCCTCGCGCAGGGCGCCGTCGGCGTCGACCCGGCCGGCGACGTGTGCGATCAGCCGGTCCGTGGCCTCGCGCACGTGATCGGGGTCGACTTCTGCGGGCCACGGCATCGGCGCCGCGTACTCCAGATCCGCTATGTACACGGAAGGCTCCTCATCTGAACGGCTGGGGATCAGCGGACGCCCTGTGCGAACCGGAAGAACTTGTACGGGTCGTACTTGGCCTTGACCGTGCGCAGCCGCTGGTAGTTCTCGGCGTAGTACGAGCGCTCCCAGTCGGGCAGCCGGGCGTCGATGAAGTTCTGGTACGTCTCGCCGTTGGAGTAGGGGTCGATGGCGGCGAAGCCCGCGTCGACCCACCGGTTCGCCGAGGCCTTGGCCTCGTCGGAGACGGGCGCGACGGCGTTCGCGGTCAGGAAGCTGACCGAGAAGAGGGTGTCGCGGTGGACGTACGCGGTGGCGGTGCGCGCCACCTTGTTGGCCTCTCCGCCCAGGGCGGAGATCTGCAGCTGGCGCATCTGGCCGGGCATCCGGTCGCTCTCGAAGACCTCCAGGGCCTTCGCCCAGCCCTCGCGCGGCATCGTCTGCTTGAACAGACGGCTGCGCCAGGCGCCGAACGCGGCGCGCGGGACCTTGCCACCCGGGCTGGTGTCGTCGCGGTGGCACTCGTCCACGGTGAGCTCGGCGCAGCGGTAGAGCTGCATCATCACGTTCTTGTACGGGGCGGTGAACTTCTGCTGGAACACCGGGGGCTTGCCGACGATCGAGAGGAGACGGGCGATCTCCGCGTCGAAGGCGGGACCGGTGTCCACGGAGCCGAGGAAGATCGACGCCGTCGGGACCGTGCCGGGAGCGGCGTCGGTGAGCGTGACGTTCATGCCGCTGCCGATCGAGTGCGGCGCGTCGACCAGCCACTTCGCCCAGCCGTCCAGCATCTCCAGCGCCTGGGCGTAGGGCCAGACGATATTGATGGCCGCCACGTTGGTGAGGGGCGAGGGGGTGACGTCGTAGGAGGTCACGATGCCGAAGTTGCCGCCACCGCCGCCGCGCAGGGCCCAGAAGAGGTCCCGGTGCTGCTCCGCCGAGGCGGTCACGACGCGGCCGTCGGCGAGGACCACCTTCGCCGAGGTCACCTTGTCCGAGGCCATGCCGATGTACCGGGTGAACAGGCCCATGCCGCCGCCCTGGAAGAACCCTCCCGCCGCGACGGTCGGGCAGTAGCCGCCGGATATGCCGAGACCGGCCGGGGCCAGGGTGTTGGCGATGTCGACGAGCTGCGCGCCGGTGCCGATCCGGGCGGTGCCGTTGCCGGCGCCGAGGGTGACCTCGTTGAGCCCCGACACGTCGATGACGAGGCCCTGGGTCGTCGAGTAGCCGGCGGCGCTGTGGCCACCGCTGCGCGCCGCGACCTCGATGTCGTGGTGCTGCGCGAAGGTCAGACACCTCGCCACGTCGGAGGGGGTCTTGCAGTAGGCGACCGCGCGCGGGTTCGCGGCGTCGAACTGGACCTGGTAGAGCTGCCTCGCGCGCTGGTAGTCGGCGTCGGACGGCAGGACCAGGTGTCCGCTGAGCCGCTCGTCCAGCCGGCCCCACCGGATCCCGGACCGGGTCCGGGAGCTCACGGAGGCGGAGGCCGCCGCGGGGAAGACGGCGGACGCGCCGGTCACGGCGAGGGCGGCTCCACCGGCGCCGACAAGGAACTTTCTGCGATCGATCATGTGCTGCGCTGCCTCTTCTACCAGGAGATCTTTCGGACCGGACGGGTGAGTGCCGGGGCACTCGGGAGGGCGCTGACCGCGCCCTCCCTGATGCGGAGCCCAGCTACGGGGCTCAGCTACGGAGGCCCAGTTACGGGGCCTTCTGCTCCAGGACCTGCGCGAGCGCGGCGGCCAGGGCCGCGGTCGGGTCCTCCTCGCCGCCCGCGCTGCGCCAGGCGATGTGGTTGTCGGGCCGGACCAGCACGGCGCCGTCGGCGGCCGTCTGCCGGACGGCCTCCCACGCACCGTCGACGTCGGCGTACTCCGCGCCCGCGCCGACGGCCGCCACGACGACCGGGACCGAGAACGTCTCGGACGCCCGCGCGGCCGCCTCGGACCACGCCGTCCCCTGCGGCCCGGTGATCAGTACGAAGCCGGTGGCGACGCCGGTCAGGTCGTGCGTGGACAGCCGACGGCCGTCCCGCTCGATCCAGGCGTGCGGCAGCCGGTGTCCCGGGCGGGTGGTGGGCTCGTACACGTCGCCCAGCGCCGCGCGGACCGGCGGCCGGCTGCCGTCGGGGACGACGGCTCCCGCCTCGTAGGCGAAGCCGATCTCCACGTCGTGGGCCTGGCACTCGCCGCGGTGGGTCGCGAAGATCTCCGCGGCCCGCTGACGCTGGGCGGCGCCGATGGGGGTCGGGGCGAAGTAGCCGAAGAACACCGGGGTCCGGCGCTCCGCCGGGATGTGCTGGCCGAGGCCGACGGCCCCGTCGATGACCACCTGGTGGTGGGAGGCCGCGGACATGGCCCAGCCCAGGTTGAACTGGCCGACCGGCCTGCGCTCCGCCTCGTAGGTGTCCAGCAGGGTGTCGGGAGCCTTGCCGGAGACGACCGCCGCCAGCTTCCAGGCGAGGTTGTGCGCGTCCTGGATGCCGGTGTTCAGGCCGAGCCCGACGGCGGGCGGCTGGCGGTGCGCGGCGTCACCGGCGAGGAGGACCCGTCCGTAGCGGTAGTGCTCGGCGAGCACCGCCTCCACGGTCCAGCTCGTCACGTCGTGCAGGGTCACGTCCAGCTCGGGCAGACCGAGGACCTCGCGGATCCGGGCGGTGACCGCCTCGGGATCGGTGCGGTCGATGCCGGCGAGGTGGAGGTGCAGCCCCCACTCCTCGCAGTTCTTCCCCCAGGTCGGCCCCATCTCGATGAGGGCGCTGGAGAGGTCCTGGCGGTAGGGGTTGAGGAACCAGGTGATGAGCGAGCCCTCGTTCCACACCTCCGACAGGTCCGCGGAGAAGTAGACCGTCGTGGCGTCGAACAGGGAGGGCAGGCCCTGCATGGTCACGCCGAGGGCCGCGCCGACCGTACGGCCGCCGTCCGCCGCGATGGCGTACTGGGCCACGACCGTGGTGATCTCGCCGGTCGCGAGGTCGCGGACCTCGGCGGTGACGCGGTCGCCCTCCTCGGAGATCGAGGTCAGCTCGTGGCCGAACAGGACGCGTCCGGGATTGCGGCGCTCGGCGTGCTCGCGCAGGATCGGCTCCAGCCGCACCTGCGGCAGCTTCGCCGACAGGGCGGGCCCGGCCGCCGCGTACTTCTCGCTGAGTTCGCCGCCGCCGAAGCCGTCCATCTCGTGGATCAGCCGCTTGTCCAGCGGGCCCGCGCCGGTCAGCGTGGTCTGGTAGCGGACCTTGCCGAACTTCTCCAGCGGCGCGCCCTGTTCGAGCACCTCCGCGTCCAGACCGTGCTGGCGGAAGACCTCCATCGTGCGCTGGTTGATGTAGTGCGCCTTCGGCAGCCGCGAGGTGTCCGCGCGGCGCTCCACCAGCACGTGGCCGACCCCGTGGTCGGACAGGAAGGCGGAGGCCGACAGGCCGGTCCCGCCCCCGCCCACGATCAGGACCGGAACTTCGATGGTTCCCATGTTCGTCTTCGTCCTTCCAGAAAATGACAGCCCGAAATGAGCGATGCGCAGGTGAAGGAGGGTCGTTAAACGGGGCTGTCCAGCGCTCCGTCTTCCAATTGCATGATGTCGAGCACTCCGGACTGCCACCGGTAATAGGACTGGAGCTTGTAGTACTCGCCGTCGGGCTGGGAGGCGACGGCGTACACGAACTTCGTGGTGGGATCGGCCGCCAGGACGTGCTTCACGAACCGCTCGACCTTGGGGTCGAGCCGGACGGACAGCGAGGTCGGGTCCTCGGTCGCCACGGCGAAGCAGATCCGCTCGACCTTCGGGGAATCCCAGTTCAGGGTCACGTAGATGCCGAAGGCCTGCCGGCCGAGTGCGAGCATCTGCTCGCTCGGCTCGGCCTGGTCGACCTCGCGGAGCATCGAGCGCACGTCCTCCGGTGCGAAGCCGCCCGTGGGGGGCTCGCCGAAGTACACGTTGACGGTCCTGTTCTTGTAGTCGATTCCGAGCAGGCCGACCGTTTCGCCCATTCCGTACCGGTCGAAGAATTCGATGCTCTCGCCCAGAGCGGCCGGCATCGACGGAATCGCGGCGAGCTTCGCAATCGCCTGGAGGTCGTTCCGGGGAAAGACCAGCCAGATCTTCTTGAAACCGCGGACGACCCCGAAGTCGATTCCGTAGCTGTCGATCGGGCAGGCGTCCCGGATGTCCGAGAGCAGGGCGCCGACGGGGTGGTCGGTCGCCGGGGTCAGACCGTGTTCCACGGCGAGCGCGTACGGGTCCACGTCCAGCGGGGTCGTGAACCGGCAGTCGAGCTCGCCCTCATGCTTCTGGCCGGTCCCGAGCCGGAACGCGACCACGGCCTGCGCGAGGGCGTCGCCGTACATGTCCAGGATGGGCAGGACCTTGTCCCGCGCGCACTCCACGTCCAGCAGGCCGGCCGACTCCTCGATGGCCGCGTAGAGAACGTGCACCGGGCTCTCTTCGGTGCCCCCGGTCGCCTCACTCATGGCTGTCATCATCTTGACGCTTCATGTGGGCAAGACTCGGACACCGATCTTGCCGTCCACTGTTCCGCGACTTGCGGCCGACTTGGCGGGGATCCGCGGGCCGCGCGCCACCGCGCGCGGGCATGCCGAACTCCCGGCGGACCGGAAGTTCTCGTCCGAGAACCCGTCCGCCGGGAGCGTGGAGGGCGGCCGGCTCAGCCCTGCTTCAGGAGCTTCTCCTCCAGCCGCCGGGACAGTTCCACCCGGCGCGTCTTCATCGTGGCCGTACGGGGCAGTTCGGCCAGCGGGATCTGGATCGGATCGGCCAGCTGGGGGTAGGCGGCGACGGCCGTGCGCCAGCGGTCCCGGTCGAGCGGCACGTCGCCGTGGGTGCAGACGATCGGGACGCCCCGGGAGTCCGGGCCCAGGACGACGACGAGTTCGACCAGTTCCTCCAGCCTGTCCAGCACGAGGTCCTCGATCTCCAGGCTGCTGCCCACCCCGGGGATCATGTCGATCTCACGGTCGAGCATGTGCAGGCAGCCGAACTTGCTGCGGTAGCCGACGTCGCCGGTGCGCCACCAGCCGTCGTGCACGTTGGCGTCGTAGCGCTCCTGCTCACCGTGGTACGTCTTGGCTATGCCGCCCCAACGGGCGTCGATGAGCCCGGGGTTCTGCGCGGAGGGCCGCTTGCCGTTCTGGCTCACGAGCCTCACCCGCGCGCTGCCCGGCAGCGGGTAGCCCACGCAGCGTCCGTCCATCCGGTGCGCGGACCAGCGGTAGTACGGCCGGCCGACGGCGGGGCCGACCTCGCTCTGCCCGTAGATCTGGAAGAACTGCGCCCTGCGCGCGGAGGCCCCGAGGAGCCGGCGGACCGTCCTCGGGTGGATCGCGTCGAAGGTGCTGCTGAAGTACTTCACCGAGGCGAAGGGCCTGCGGGGATCGTCGGCCAGGTTCTCCCACGCCAGGAAGGAGTTGGGGAGCGCCTCGATCAGTCCGGGCCGGTGCTTCAGGAAGAACTCGGCGACCTCCTCGGGGGCCCCGCGGTTGACCAGCAGCACCGGCATGCCCTTGGCGAGGCACAGGGCCATCGCCGCGAACATCCGGGAATGGCCGAAGGCGATGTGGATGGCGACCGTCTCCCGCTTGCGCATCAGCGCCAGCAGGACCAGCTGCGGCCGCAGCCGGGCGCGCATCGTCCGCGGGGTGTGCACCACCAGCTTGGGTATCCCGGTGGTGCCGGACGTGTGCGTGATCATCGCCGGCTCGTCCGGGCCCTGGAGGGCGGGGCGCACCCCCGGGGAGCCGGCGAGTTCGGCGAGCGAGACCACTCCGGGCGCGGCCGCGCCCACGCTGATCACGCCCCGGGTGAGCTCGGCGAGCGGCAGGTCGGCGAGCGCCTCCAGCTTGGGGCCGTCCGTGAGCAGGTGCGGCTCGTCGAGCCGCTCCATGAGGGCGGCGAGGGTCGGCCCGTCCAGCGTGTGCGACAGCATGACCGGGACCGCGCCGGTACGCGCCACCGCGGTGGCCAGCAGCCAGACGTCGAAGTTGGCGGCCTTGTGGACCACCACGTGGTCACCGGCCTTCACCCCGGCGGCCGAGATCCGGCCCGCCAGGTCCTCCACGTACCCGGCGAGTTCGGTGACCGTCAGGTGCCGGCCCGCCTCGGGCAGGACGTCGAGATCGTGGTCGAGGGTCAGCGTCGTCGAGCCGTGGGCCACCGCCGCCCGTTCCGGCACGGACCCGAGATAGAGCCCCTGCTTGTGTATCGAGTTCCGCCTCATGAGACCTCCGTCCAGACCCGCGTCGCTCCCGGTGTTCACTGGTCAACGGCGTTCTGTATAACGACACTTCGGAGTCCCACCATCCGCCGGGGCACTTGGGCCGAACTGACCCCCGAGTTGGCCGCCACTTGGCCGTGTCAGGACCCGGTGATGTGTTCCGGGCGGACCGGGGTCCTGTTCAGTTCCAGGCCGGTCGCGGCGCGGATCGCCGCGAGGACGGCCGGGGTGGACGACAGGGTCGGCGCCTCGCCGATGCCCCGGACCCCGTACGGGTCGCAGTGGCGCCACCGCCCCACCGAGGCCTTCGACCTGCGGACCGGTCAGGGCAACGGCCACGTCCAGTACTCCTTCGCCGCGCACCGCGCGGTCGTGGAGGTGGACACCGAGCTCGGGCTCGTCAAGGTCGTGGAGCTCGCCACCGCCCAGGACGTGGGCCGGGGGCGAGGTGCTGGCCGTGGTCGCGGAGGTCCTGGAGGACGAGGTGGTGGAGATCGAGGCCGGTGACCACCTTCCCGTCCTCCAGGAGGAGTCCGGCGCCGGCCCACGCCGGGTGCCGGTCACCGAACTTGCGCCGGCCGATCTCCAGGACCTTCTCCCGGACGAGCCCGCAGGGACGTTCTTGATGCCGACGGCGTAGCCGACGCCCCGGACCACGCCCTCGCCGTGCGTGGTGTTCGACAGACCGCCCGGCAGCGCGCGCACGTCGGACGCGCCGTCGGCGCTCTCCCACTATGGTGTCCGTCCGTGTCGGTGCCGAGGCATATGCCCGTGTGGTCGGAATGGCAGAAGCGGATTCGACGGTCGGCGCCCCTACGCACCGGTCGCGGCATCGCGCGCGGACCGCTGCGGACAGCAAAGCTCCCTGACTTGCGTCGTCGCAGGTCAGGGAGGCTCTGAAGTCTCGCTCAGACGTTGAAGCGGAACTCCACCACGTCGCCGTCCTGCATGACGTAGTCCTTGCCCTCCATGCGGGCCTTGCCCTTGGAGCGGGCCTCGGCGACCGAGCCGCAGGCGACCAGGTCCTCGAAGGAGATGATCTCCGCCTTGATGAAGCCGCGCTGGAAGTCGGTGTGGATCACGCCGGCGGCCTCGGGGGCGGTGGCGCCCTTCTTGATGGTCCAGGCGCGGGTTTCCTTCGGGCCGGCCGTCAGGTAGGTCTGCAGGCCCAGGGTGGCGAAGCCGACGCGGCCGAGGGTGGCCATGCCGGGCTCCTCCTGGCCGACGGACTGGAGCAGCTCGAGCGCCTCGTCGTCCTCGAGCTCGATGAGCTCGGCCTCCAGCTTGGCGTTCAGGAAGATCGCCTCGGCCGGGGCCACCAGCGCGCTCTGCTCGGCCTTGAAGGCGTCGTCCGTCAGCTCGTCCTCGTCCACGTTGAAGACGTACAGGAACGGCTTGACCGTGAGGAGGTGCAGCTCGTGGAGGAGGTCGCCCTGCTCCGTGCCCTTCGTGATCCCGTGCGAGAAGAGGGTGTCGCCCGCTTCGAGGATCTTCACGGCCTTCTCGACGGCCGCTAGGACCGCGATCTTCTCCTTCTGGAGGCGGGACTCCTTCGTCAGGCGCGGCACCGCCTTCTCGATGGACTGGAGGTCCGCGAGGATCAGCTCGGTGTTGATGGTCTCGATGTCGTCCTTCGGCGAGACCTTGCCGTCGACGTGGACGACGTTCTCGTCTTTGAAGGCGCGGATGACCTGGCAGATCGCGTCCGACTCGCGGATGTTCGCGAGGAACTTGTTGCCGAGGCCCTCGCCCTCCGACGCACCGCGCACGATGCCGGCGATGTCGACGAAGTCGACCGTCGCCGGGAGGAGCTTGGCGGAACCGAAGATGCCGGCCAGGACGCCGAGGCGAGCGTCCGGAACGCCGACGACGCCGACGTTCGGCTCGATCGTGGCGAACGGGTAGTTGGCCGCCAGCACGTCGTTCTTGGTCAGGGCGTTGAACAGGGTCGACTTGCCGACATTCGGCAGGCCGACGATTCCGATCGTGAGCGACACGTTGGCGACTTCCCGTAGCTGGAGGGGGCGGCGGCCCGGAGTGGGCCACCGGACAGTTTACTTTCCGATGAGGGGGCCCCGATGTACGCGTGTCCGGGCACGTGATCGGCTGCCTCCCCGCCTAGTTTTGAGGGGTGGAGCGATACAAGGCGCGTACGGTACGTCACCCAGCGGAGCGGGCCCCCGGCCGGCCCCCGGTACGCCGGCTGCCCCGGCCCCGGCTGACCGGGCTCGGCGGCGGGCTCTTCGCCTGCGCCGCGATGTTCCTGATCGGCGGCCTCGACTGGCTGCTGTTCGACGCCTCACTGTTCGTCTACGGCCTGCTCTTCCTGCCCGTCGCGGCCGCCACCGCCCTGTGGGTGCGGCCCGCCGACCTCATCACCGCGCCGATCACCGCCCCGATCGCCTTCGCCGCCGGAGTGTGGCCCGTCTCGGGCGGCTCCGGCGGCTTCGCCGGCGAGGTGATGGGTCTGGTGTCCGCGCTGTCCCTGCACGCCGGCTGGCTGTACGCCGGCACGCTCGTGGCGGCGCTGATCACGGTGGTGCGCAAGGCCGTCCTCATGGGCCGCCGCCGGATGCCCCGCCGCGTCGCCTGAGCGCGGCGGGGCCCGCTGCTACGCCGACGCCGCCGAGTGCGCCGCCATCGCCGCGCCCACGATGCCCGCGTTGTTCTGCAGCTCCGCCGGTACGATCCGCGCCCGTACGCCCTCGATCAGCGGCAGGAACTTCTCCGGCTTGCGGCTCACGCCCCCGCCGATGATGAAGAGGTCCGGGGAGAACAGCATCTCCACGTGCGCCAGGTACTTCCCGACCCGGCGCGCCCAGTGTTCCCAGGTCAGGTCCCCGTCGTCCTTCGCCTTCACCGAGGCCCGCGTCTCCGCGTCGTGGCCCTTCAGCTCCAGGTGCCCCAGCTCGCTGTTGGGCACCAGGTGCCCGTCCGTGAACAGCGCGCTGCCGATCCCGGTGCCCAGCGTGAGCAGGATGACGGTGCCGTCGACCCCGCGCCCCGCCCCGTAGGCCATCTCCGCCACCCCGGCCGCGTCCGCGTCGTTCAGGACCGTGACCGGGCGGCCGTCGAGCTTCGAGGAGAGCAGCGCCGCCGTGTCCACGCCGACCCAGGCCTTGTCCATGTTGGCCGCCGACCGGGTCACCCCGCCCGTGACCACCCCGGGGAAGGTCACCCCCACGGGACCGTCCCAGTCGAAGTGGCGCACCACCTCGACGACGCAGCCGGCCACCCCGTCGGGGGTGGCCGGCTGCGGTGTCAGTACCTTGTGGCGCTCCTGCGCCAGGTCGCCACGGTTCAGGTCCACGGGAGCGCCCTTGATCCCGGAACCGCCGATGTCCACGCCGAAGATCTCCATGGACTCACCGTACGAAAAGTCCCGCCGGAGCGCTCTGCCGGGGAGATGCCTACTTCTGTGCGCCCGAAGACCCGTCCGAAGACCCGTTCGCGGCCGCGCCCGGCGCCGCCACGAGCTCCGCCGCCTCCGCGCGCAGGTCACGGCGCAGTTCCTTGGGCAGGGAGAACACGATCGACTCCTCGGCCGTCTTGACGATCTCCACGTCCCCGTACCCGCGCGCGGCCAGCCATTCCAGCACCTCGTCGACCAGCACCTCCGGCACCGAGGCGCCCGAGGTCAGACCGACGGTGGTGACGCCTTCCAGCCAGGCCTCGTCGATCTCGCTCGCGAAGTCCACGAGGTACGAGGCCTTCGCGCCGGCGTCGACGGCGACCTCGACCAGGCGGATGGAGTTCGAGGAGTTCTTGGAGCCGACGACGATGACCAGGTCGCAGTCCTTGCCCATCACCTTGACCGCCTCCTGGCGGTTCGAGGTGGCGTAGCAGATGTCGTCGCTGGGCGGCGAGACGAGCAGCGGGAACCTGGTCTTCAGGGCGTCGACCGTCTCCATCGTCTCGTCGACGGAGAGGGTGGTCTGCGAGAGCCAGACGACCTTCGATTCGTCGCGGACGGTGACCTTCTCCACGTCGTGCGGGCCGTCCACGATCGTGATGTGGTCCGGGGCCTCGCCGGAGGTGCCGATGACCTCCTCGTGGCCCTCGTGGCCGATGAGGAGGATGTCGAAGTCCTCGTTCGCGTAGCGGATCGCTTCCTTGTGCACCTTGGTGACCAGCGGGCAGGTGGCGTCGATCGTCGCGAGCTTGCCGCGGGCCGCCTCCTCGTGCACCACCGGGGCCACGCCGTGCGCGGAGAACATCACGATGGAGCCCTCGGGGACCTCCTCGGTCCGCTCCACGAAGATGGCGCCCTTGTTCTCCAGGGTCTTCACGACGTACTTGTTGTGCACGATCTCGTGCCGCACGTAGACCGGCGCGCCGTACTGCTCGAGGGCCTTCTCGACGGCGATCACGGCACGGTCCACGCCCGCGCAGTAGCCGCGCGGGGCGGCGAGCAGAACGCGGCGGGATGCGGTAGCGGGGGCGTCAGCAGTCATGGGCTCCATCGTACGGGGGTGTCCAGCAGGCCGCGGGTCCCCCGTTCGGCACAAACTGGGTCGAACATCCACACCGGTATCCACACCGGCATTCACACCGGCCATACCCCCGGAGGAAAGATGGCGTCCGCGACGGATCCCAGTTCGCCGCCCGGCCCGGCCGGCCCGGCCGACGGCCCCTCCGCCGTGCCCGGCACCTCGCTGCGCCGCAGTCTCGGTTTCCGGGACCTGGTGGTCTACGGGCTGCTCTTCATCGCCCCCATGGCCCCGGTCGGCGTCTTCGGCACCCTCGACGCCACATCGCACGGCGCCGTCGCCCTCGTCTACCTCTTCGCGACCGTCGCGATGGCCTTCACCGCCTTCTCCTACGCGCAGATGGTGCGCGTGGCCCCGCAGGCCGGATCCGTCTTCACCTACGCCCGAAAGGGCCTCGGGGAGGGCCCCGGACTCATCGCCGGCTGGATGGCGATGCTCGACTACCTGCTGATCCCGGCGGTCGCGTACCTGTTCTCCGGGATCGCCATGAACGCGCTGGTCCCGGAGGTCTCCCGGTGGGTGTGGACGGCCCTGGCGGTGGTCGTGACCACCCTGCTCAACCTGTGGGGCGTACGGGCCGCCGCGCGCGTGGGCTTCGCCGTGCTGGCCATGGAGATCGCGGTCCTGCTGGTGTTCCTGGTCTCGGCGGTGACCGTACTGGCCCGGGGCGCGGCCCACCGCGACTGGCTCTCCCCCTTCACCGGCGACGGCTCGCTCGGCGCGTTCTCCATGGCCGCCGTGCTCGGCGCGGTCTCGGTGGCGGTCCTGTCCTACCTGGGCTTCGACGCCATCGCCTCCTTCGCCGAGGAGGTGACGGGCGGCAGCGCGAAGGTGGCGCGGGCGGTGCTGTTCTGCCTGGCGCTGACCGGGGTGCTGTTCATCGCCCAGACCTACCTGGCGGCCCTCCTCAGCCCCCTCTCGGCGGCGGAGCTGGCGGCCGACCCGGGGAAGCAGGGCTCGGCCTTCTACACGACCGTCGAGGCCTCCGTGGGGACGTGGCTGCACGACCTGGTCGCCGTCAGCAAGGCCATCGGGGCCGCCTTCGCGGCCCTGGCCGGGCAGGCGGCGGCGGGCCGGCTGCTCTTCGCGATGGCCCGCGAGCGGCGGCTGCCCCGCGCGCTCGCCCGTACCTCGCACGGGACCCCGCGCCCGGCCCTGCTGGTGGCGGCGACGGTCACGCTGATCGCGGCCGTGTGGGCGGCCCGGCGCGACGACGGGCTGGACCACCTGGTCTCGGTGGTGGACATCGGGGCGCTGGTGGCGTTCACGCTGCTGCACGCCTCCCTGGTCGGCTGGTTCGTGGTCAAGCGGCGCGAGGGGGCCCCGGACTGGTTCAAGCACCTGGTCATCCCGGTCCTCGGCGCCGCCGTGACCATCGCGGTGATCGTCGAGGCCTCGTGGACGGCGCAACTGGTGGGGGCGGTGTGGCTGCTGGTGGGCCTGTGCCTGCTGGTGGCCCAGCGGGGGCGGCGCGGAGGGGATCAAGGCTCCGAGCCCGACGCCGGTGTCAGTTCTGGCGGTTAGCCTGCGTGCATGGGTCTGAATTCGTCGGCTGACGCGCCGCTGCCGGTCGGTCAGGTGTCCCGGCTCATCGGGGGCTGGATCGACCGTCTCGGCCAGGTGTGGGTGGAAGGGCAGATCACGCAGCTCTCGCGGCGGCCGGGGGCGGGGGTGGTCTTCCTGACGCTGCGCGATCCCTCGCACGACATCTCCCTGAGCGTGACCTGCTTCCGGCAGGTCTTCGACGAGGTCGCGGACTCCGTGACGGAGGGCGCGCGCGTCGTCGTGTTCGCCAAGCCCGAGTGGTACGCCCCGCGCGGACAGCTGTCCCTGCGGGCCACCGAGATACGGCCCGTCGGCATCGGCGAGCTCCTCGCCCGGCTGGAGCGGCTCAAGCGCTCCCTCGCCTCCGAGGGGCTCTTCGCGCTGGACCGCAAGAAGCCGCTGCCGTTCCTGCCGCAGCTGATCGGGCTGGTGGTGGGCCGGGCCTCGGCGGCCGAGCGCGACGTCCTGGAGAACGCCCGGCGCAGGTGGCCGGCGGTGCGCTTCGAGGTCCGCAACGTCGCCGTCCAGGGGGTGCACGCGGTGCCCCAGGTGGTCCGGGCCGTCAAGGAGCTGGACTCCATGCCCGAGGTCGACGTGATCATCGTGGCCCGCGGCGGCGGCAGCGTGGAGGACCTGCTGCCCTTCTCCGACGAGGAGGTCGTACGGACCGTCGCGGCCGCCCGTACCCCCGTGGTCTCGGCGATCGGGCACGAGCCGGACTCCCCGCTGCTGGACCTGGTCGCGGACCTGCGGGCCTCCACGCCCACGGACGCGGCGAAGAAGGTGGTCCCGGACGTCGGCGAGGAGCTGGAGCGGGTGCGCCAGCTGCAGGGCCGGGGGCTGCGCGCCGTGCGAGGGCTGCTCGACCGGGAGGAGCGGGGGCTCGCCCACGCGCTCGCGCGGCCGGTCTTCGTCCATCCCCAGCGGATGGTGGAGACCCGGGAGGCGGAGGTGGACGCGCTGCTGGCACGCGGCCGCCGGACCCTGGGGCACTTGCTGGACCGGGCCGATTCGGAGCTGGCGCACACCCTCGCCCGGGTGGTGGCGCTGTCCCCGGCCGCCACCCTGGAGCGCGGGTACGCGGTGCTCCAGCGGGCGGACGGGCACGTGGTGCGCTCGCCCGCGGACGTGTCGGAGGGCGACGTGCTGCGGGCGCGGGTGGCGGAGGGGGAGTTCCCGGTGCGGGTCACCGCCACCGAGGAGCGTTAGGGCGGGCAGTTCACTCTGCCGCAACACATTTCGTTGTACTACACAGTTAAGATGGGAGCGGGAATGGCCGAAACCGATACGGCGCTCGGGTACGAGCAGGCCCGGGACGAGCTCATCGAGGTCGTCCGCAAGCTGGAGGCCGGCGGCACCTCGTTGGAGGACTCCCTCGCGCTCTGGGAGCGCGGCGAGGAACTCGCGAAGGTGTGCCGCCACTGGCTGGAGGGGGCCCGCGCCCGGCTGGACTCGGCGCTGGCGGCGCGCGAGGCGGCGGAGGGGGCCGGCGGAGCGGGAGCCGAGTGACCTCCCTCACCCGCGGACAGATTTAGTTGAACTTTCACCTATCTCCGTCGTAGTGTTTCGGACATCGCTTCAGCATTCCCGCACAGAAGAAGGCTTTCCGATGTCTCTCGTTCTCGACGCCGCCGCTCAGGACCTCCTCTTCCGCGAGGCCCGCACCGCCAACACGTTCTCCGACGAGCCGGTGACCGAGGAGCAGGTCCAGGCGATCTACGACCTGGTGAAGTTCGGCCCGACCGCCTTCAACCAGACGCCGCTGCGCATCACCCTGGTCCGCTCCCCCGAGGCCCGCGAGCGCCTCGTGAAGCACATGGCCGAGGGCAACCAGGCCAAGACCGCCACCGCCCCGCTGGTCGCGATCCTGTCCGCGGACAACGAGTTCCACGAGGAGCTCCCGCAGCTGCTCCCCCACTTCCCGCAGGCCAAGGACGCCTTCTTCTCCGAGCGCCCGGTCCGCGAGCAGTCCGCGCTGGTCAACTCCGCGCTGCAGGCCGCGTACTTCATCATCGGCGTCCGCGCCGCCGGCCTGGCCGCCGGCCCGATGACCGGCCTGGACTTCGCCGGCCTCCAGAAGGAGTTCCTGGACGGCGACCACACCCCGGTGATGGTCATCAACATCGGCAAGCCGGGCGAGGACGCCTGGTTCCCGCGCTCCCCGCGCCTGGAGTTCGACCAGGTCATCACGACCGTCTGAGCCCAGCCCCGCAGGCAGTGAACGCAGAAGGCCGCGCTCCCCGGATTCCCGGGGGCGCGGCCTTTTCACGTCTACGAAGTACCTACGAAGCGCCTGAGAAGCGCCTGAGAAGCGCCTACGAACCCTGCTTGAACTCCAGCGCCGCAGCCATCGAGCCGAGCTGCTCGAAGGAGGCCGTCCCGGTCACCACCGTGACGTAGCCCTGCTCGTGCCGCACGAGGGCGTCGTACTTCGCGCCGTCCCAGCGCTCCCAGACCTGGTCGCCGACCTGCTGGGTCTCCCCGGTGGCCGTCGCCTGCCGGGTGACCTTCCCGATGTACTTGTCCGAGACGTCCGCGGACTGCTCCACCGCCACGTACTGCTGCTCCGGGTCCAGGAAGCCCAGGTGCCAGGCGCTGGCCTCCTTGCGCGTGTACCCGACCGAGGTCGCCCGCCACTCCGGCGGCAGCCCGACGGGCACCGCCACGGGGTACGGCGCCGCGCGCCGGGCCGTGAGGCTTTCGACGCGGTAGTCGACCACCTTCGTCGGGTCGGCCTTCTCGTCATGTGGGATGACCAAATAGATCCCCCCGACCACGAGTCCGATCACCGCGAGGGACCGGATCATGTCCACGACCGTCTGCTTGCCCTTCATACCTGCCACGACACCATCGTCGCGCATGCCCCCGGGCGATCACCGCCGGGGTCGCCATGGCGCGCCACGGGCGGCGCAAGATGTCCGCTCAGGACAATCAGCTGACCGATATAGCGCTCATACGTGACCCGGTCTGCTCAATATGTCGACGTACCGATAGAGTCCAGGGACCCTCACTCCCGGCCGTCGCCGTACAGAAAGGTGCGCTCCGATGACCGAGCACAACCTGCCGCCCCAGCTCGAAGTCTCTCCGGAGGCACCCGACCGCAACCTCGCCCTGGAACTCGTACGGGTCACCGAGGCCGCCGCCATGGCCGCGGGCCGCTGGGTCGGACGCGGTGACAAGCTCGGCGCCGACGGCGCTGCCGTCAACGCGATGCGGACCCTGATCTCCACCGTCTCGATGAACGGCGTCGTCGTCATCGGCGAGGGCGAGAAGGACGAAGCCCCGATGCTCTTCAACGGCGAGCGGGTCGGCGACGGCACCGGTGCCGAGGTCGACATCGCCGTGGACCCCATCGACGGCACCACCCTGAACGCCAAGGGCATGCCGAACGCGATCGCCGTGCTGGCCGCCGCCGACCGCGGCACCATGTTCGACCCGTCCGCGGTGTTCTACATGGAGAAGCTGGTCACCGGTCCCGAGGCCGCCGACTTCGTCGACATCAACGCCCCGGTCTCCGTCAACATCCGCCGCGTCGCCAAGGCCAAGAACATGGCCGTGGAGGACGTCACGGTGATCATCCTCGACCGTCCCCGCCACGAGGGCATCGTCAAGGAGATCCGCGAGACCGGCGCGCGCATCAAGTTCATCTCCGACGGCGACGTCGCCGGCTCGGTGCTGGCCGTCACGGAGGACAGCGGCATCGACCTGCTGCTCGGCATCGGCGGCACCCCCGAGGGCATCATCTCGGCGTGCGCGATCAAGTGCATGGGCGGCACCATCCAGGGCAAGCTGTGGCCCAAGGACGAAGCCGAGCGCCAGAAGGCGATCGACGCGGGCCACGACCTGGACCGCGTCCTGTTCACGGACGACCTGGTCTCCGGCGACAACGTGTTCTTCGTCGCCACCGGCATCACGGACGGCGAGCTGCTGCGCGGCGTCCACTACCGCTCGGAGACCGCGACGACCTCCTCGCTGGTCATGCGCTCGAAGTCGGGCACGATCCGGCAGATCGACTCGACCCACCGCCTCTCGAAGCTCCGCGCGTACAGCGCGATCGACTTCGACCGCGCCAAGTAGGACATCGGCGGCACGGACACGGCGGACATACGGAAGGGGCGCTCCCGCGTGCGGCGGGGCGCCCCTTCCGTATGTCCCTGACGGGACGGCTCGCTACGAGGCTCCGGTCCCACGAGGCCGTGGCTCACGAGGCTTCGCGCAGCTCCCCCGCCCGGCGCCGCCGGCGGGCCAGCACCACCCGGCGCTCGGCGGCCGTCAGCCCGCCCCAGACCCCGTAGGGCTCGGGCTGGATGAGTGCGTGCTCCCGGCAGGCGACCATGACGGGGCAGCGGGCGCAGACCCGCTTGGCAGCGTCCTCACGGGACAGCCGGGCGGCGGTCGGCTCCTTGGAGGGGGCGAAGAAGAGCCCGGCCTCGTCGCGCCGGCACACCGCGTCCGCGTGCCATGAGCCGTCCTCTTCCCTGGCCGGCACCCGCGGCTTCGGGACGACCGCCGCCGGGCGCCCCTGAAGACTCTGGACGGCGGCTACCTGCAGGGACTGGCGCGGCGGATGCGGCACGGTCTACTCCTGACGACGTATACGCGAGCGAGAGAGGCGACGCACCTGTCCCTACCCGCTGTGCGCGCCCCTATGCACCGTGTGCCGCCGATCCGGCCGGTTCGACCGAAAGGTGCTCCCGCCCCGGCCCGCTCCGCGCGGCCCCCGCACGGCCCCCGCGCGACCTCCGTACGCCCCCGCCCGGCCCCGCTCCCGTCACCCGGACGTAAACCCCGCGGAGGGCGTCCAGTCGGGGCGGCGGCCCAGGAAGGCGAGCAGCGCACCGACCGGATCGGTGTCCGGATCGGGCGCGGGAAGGAGCGCCGGGGCGTACGCGAACCCGCGCAGCGGCTCGGCGAGCACCCGGGCGGCCGGGCTCAGGGCCGCCGCCAGGGCGGGGGTGAGCGGGGAGGCCTGGCCGGTGGCGACCGCGAGGTCCCAGGCGTGCACGGCGGCGTCGAGGGCGGCCGCGCCGACCGCGGTCCCGGCGGGCAGGGTGAACGGGGGCAGCGGCACGGCCACCTCGGCGGCGCCCGGCTCGACCCCGGCGAAGGCCTCCGCGGCGGCGGCCAGGGCGGGCTCCAGCAGCTCCGTGGGGCTGCCCGTCAGGGCGCCGGTGGGCGCGAAGGGGTCCTCGGCCGGTCCCGGCCCGCCGGTGAGGCGGCCCGCGTAGGCGAGCTGGTCGCCGGCCGCGTGCTGGAGCACTTGGCCGACATTCCACTGGTCACACGGCGTCGGCGCGCCGAGGGCATCGGCCGGCAGGGCGGCGGCGACGGAGCGCAGGGCCTCGTACGCCTGGTCGAGCAGGTCCCATGTGGATGCGGTCATGATTCCGACCCTACGGGCCCGTACCGGCCAAAGAGCCTGATTTCAGCGCCAGTTGTGGGCGTGTCGGCCTTACAGGGAGCTCTCCCGGCCCTTGCGGAGCCGGTTCGCCAGGTCCACCAGGCGGGCGCCCGCCTTGGGACGGGCCTCGATGTTGCCCAGCAGCGCGAAGCCGCGGACGATCACGACCGGGGCCTGCGGGTCGGTCGCGCCGAGCCCCATGCCCCGCACCTCGAAGTTGCCGAGCACCCCGCTGCCGTAGCCGCGCAGGGTGACGTTCTCCGGCACCAGGATCTCGACGTTGCCGAGGACGCTGGTCACGTTGAACTCGGTGACCTGCTGCTCGAAGACCGCCTGGGTCAGGTCGATGGTGATGTCGCCCAGGACCGAGACCGCGCGGGTGTGCGCGCCCGGCCGCCAGCGGCCCTTGCGGGAAGAACTGCTGCACACGGCGACGACCGTCTCGACCGGGGCGCCCGCCGGCGCCCCCACGTACGCGGGCTCCGGCCGGCCGTCGGCGCCGGGGGCGGGCAGGTCCCGTACGAGCACGCCCAGCTCGGCGACCGTCTTCACCGCGTACAGCGAGTCGAGCCGCTCGGAGTGCTCCTCGGCGGTCAGCCGGCCTTCGGCGACGGCGTCGGCGAGGATCTGCGCGATCCGGTCCCGGTCCGCGTCGGAGGCGCGCAGCCCGGGGGCGTGCGCGGGGGCCGGCGCGGGGGCCGGCACGGATGAGGGCTGCTTTTCCAGGTCCACGAGCCCCAGCATAGCGAGACACGATAGATCGCGATACTGGCCAGTGAGCCTTACCTCACAACAAAAGCCGCCGGAAGAGGTCCTACGCTGGATACCGCGCTGCCAAACGGTCGTCAGCGCCGTCTGCCGAGTGAGGGAATGACTGCCGTCATGCCAGAGTTTGCGTACACCGACCTGCTGCCCCTGGGCGAGGACTCCACCCCGTACCGCCTGGTGACCTCGGAAGGCGTCTCCACCTTCGAGGCCGACGGCCGTACGTTCCTCAAGGTCGAGCCGGAGGCGCTGCGCAAGCTCGCCGAAGAGGCCATCCACGACATCCAGCACTTCCTGCGCCCCGCGCACCTCGCGCAGCTGCGCCGCATCATCGACGACCCCGAGGCCTCGGCGAACGACAAGTTCGTCGCCCTCGACCTCCTGAAGAACGCGAACATCGCCGCGGCCGGCGTCCTGCCGATGTGCCAGGACACGGGCACGGCGATCGTGATGGGCAAGCGCGGCCAGAACGTCCTGACGGAGGGCGCCGACGAGGCGGCCCTGTCCCACGGCATCTACGACGCGTACACCCGCCTGAACCTGCGCTACTCGCAGATGGCCCCGGTCACCATGTGGGAGGAGAAGAACACCGGCTCGAACCTGCCCGCGCAGATCGAGCTGTACGCGACCGACGGCGGCGCGTACAAGTTCCTCTTCATGGCCAAGGGCGGCGGCTCCGCCAACAAGTCCTTCCTCTACCAGGAGACCAAGGCGGTCCTCAACGAGGCCTCCATGATGAAGTTCCTGGAAGAGAAGATCCGCTCGCTCGGCACGGCGGCCTGCCCGCCGTACCACCTGGCGATCGTGGTCGGCGGCACCTCGGCGGAGCACGCCCTGAAGACCGCGAAGTACGCCTCCGCCCACTACCTGGACGAACTCCCCACGGAGGGCTCCCCGCTGGGCCACGGCTTCCGCGACGAGGCCCTGGAGCAGCAGGTCTTCGAGCTCACCCAGAAGATCGGCATCGGCGCGCAGTTCGGCGGCAAGTACTTCTGCCACGACGTCCGCGTCGTCCGCCTCCCCCGCCACGGCGCGTCCCTCCCGATCGCGATCGCCGTCTCCTGCTCCGCGGACCGCCAGGCCACCGCGAAGATCACCGCCGAGGGCGTCTTCCTGGAGCAGCTGGAACGCGACCCGGCGCGCTTCCTCCCGGAGACGACGGACGACCACTTGTCCGACTCCGAATCGGCGGACGTGGTCTCGATCGACCTCAACCAGCCGATGGACGACATCCTCGCGACCCTCACCCGGCACCCGGTGAAGACCCGCCTGTCCCTCACCGGCCCGCTGGTCGTGGCCCGCGACATCGCGCACGCCAAGATCAAGGAACTCCTCGACTCCGGCGCGGAGATGCCGCAGTACCTGAAGGACCACCCGGTCTACTACGCGGGCCCCGCGAAGACCCCCGAGGGCTACGCCTCCGGCTCCTTCGGCCCGACCACGGCCGGCCGCATGGACTCCTACGTCGAGCAGTTCCAGGCGGCGGGCGGCTCCAAGGTCATGCTGGCCAAGGGCAACCGCTCCCAGCAGGTCACCGACGCCTGCGGCAAGCACGGCGGCTTCTACCTCGGCTCCATCGGCGGCCCGGCGGCGCGCCTCGCCCAGGACTGCATCAAGAAGGTCGAGGTCCTGGAGTACGAGGAGCTCGGCATGGAAGCCGTCTGGAAGATCGAGGTCGAGGACTTCCCGGCCTTCATCGTGGTCGACGACAAGGGCAACGACTTCTTCCAGAACCCTGCCCCGGAACCCACCTTCACCCACATCCCGCTCCGCGGCCCGGGCCTGGCGTAGCCGGCAGGGCGCGACCGCCCCGTGTGACGGGCCCCGGGGGTGATCACCCCCGGGGCCCGCTCCGCGTTCCGCGCAACAGCTGCGCCTCGACCGGGGTCGCGTCCAGGCCGTGGGCCCGCACCACCGCCAGCTCCGGGAACGTGAACTCGTAGACCTCCCGGACGGCCTTGAGCGGCACACCGTCCGGCAGGACCCGCAGGGCTCGCGGTGCAATGTCACGAACTGTTCGTCCACCGGTGCAGCATGCCGTTCCCGGGACGGCTTCCGCACCCGGTTAACGTCTGACCCATGAACCGGCCGTCCACCTTGTCCACGGCCCGCGCCACGCGGGTCATCGCCCATCGCGGGGCCTCCCACGAGCATCCCGAGCACACCATTGAGGCCTACCGGCAGGCCATCGCCGACGGGGCCGACGCGCTCGAGTGCGATGTGCGGCTCACCGCCGACCACCGGCTGGTCTGTGTGCACGACCGGCGGGTGGAGCGGACCTCCGACGGGCGCGGGGTCGTCTCCGAGATGACGTACGAGGAGCTGCGCGCCCTCGACTTCGGGGCGTGGAAGGGGTCCGGCCACGCCGGGACCCGGGTGCTGTTGTTCGAGGACCTGCTCAAGGAGGCGCTGGCCGCGCCGTACCCCGTCGGGCTCGCCGTGGAGACCAAGCACCCCACCCGCGCGGGCGGCCGCCTGGAGGCCGAGCTCGTGTCGCTGCTCGGGGAGTACGGGCTCGCCGACGGCGCGAGCGGCCGCGTCGAGGTGATGAGCTTCTCCCGGTCCGCGCTGACCCGGATGCACCGCCTCGCGCCGGGACTGCCCGCCGTGTACCTGATCGAGCGCAGGATCCGGCCGGTACGGCCCCCGTACGCCACCCACGCGGGCCCGGGCATCGATCTCGTACGGCAGGACCCGGGTCTGGTGGGCCGGCTGAAGGCGAAGGGTCTCCAGGTGCGCGTGTGGACCGTGGACGAGCCCGAGGACGTGGAGCTCTGCGTCCGCCTGGGCGTGGACACGCTCATCACCAACCGGCCCCGGGACGTGCGCAAGCTGCTGCTGGACCTGTGAGCCCTGAGCCCATGAGGACCCGGCCGGGGTGCGCCGGCCGGGTGTGGGGGTCGTACCGGACGCCGGACCCACGGGGGTAAGGGTGCGGGTCCGGGGGCGGTTACACGAAGCGCTGGTTGGCCGAGCCGTTGCAGGTCTGGAGGCGCAGCGGCTCGTGCGCCGCGGCCACCGTCAGGCACATGCCCGGGGCGGCGGCGGGCCGGACGGTGGCTCCGTCGCGGACGAACTGCTGGTTGGCGCCGCCGTGGCAGTTCCAGATGATGAGGCCGGTGCCGTTGCCGTAGTTGGCGCCGGGGGCGTCCAGGCAGCGGTCGTGGGTGAGCTCGACGTGGAGGGACTTCTTCGCGGAGTCGTACCACCAGCCCTGGTTACGGCCGCCGTGGCAGTCCCAGCCGAGGACCTTGGTGTTGTTGGCGCTGGAGCTGCCGCTGGAGTCGACGCAGTTGCCCGTCGCCTCGTTCTTCAGCGGCTTGTACAGGTCGTCCCAGGCCCCGGCCTGCAGGACGGGGGTGCCGGTGCTCGCCGGGTCGGCGCAGGAGGCCTCGCGCAGGCCGGAGGCGTAGAGCTGGGTCAGACAGGACGCGAAGGCGCCGTGGCCGCGGTAGTTGGGGTGGAAGGACTGGCGGGCGGTGTTCTCGTCCCACGGGAAGTGGTCCCCGAGGTCGAGGTAGAGGCCGCGGGCCCAGGTGTCCTCCATGCAGACCTCGTGGCCCTGGAAGAGCCGCGAGTTGTCGAGGTAGGTCGCGCCCGCGGCGAGGGCGGCCGCGCGCATGCCCTTCTCGAAGGTGGGCACCGCGTAGTTGCGGCCCCAGGAGGCGTCGGAGTCGTAGCCGGCGCAGCCTCCGGGGAGCTTGCCGGGGAAGTTGGGGTTGTCGTTGAAGTCGGGGCCGATGGGGCTGGGGTAGCCCATCACGACCAGCTTGTAGTCGGAGTCGGCGTAACCGGCGTCGCGCATGACAGACTTGAGGTCGCCGATCGTCGACTGCACCTTGGGCTTCAGCCCGTCGACGCGTGCCTGCCAGCCCGGACCGTACTTCGGCTCGCAGGTGCCCTGGCTGAGCACCCAGCGGGTGACGCAGTCGGTCATGACCGGGCCGAACTGCAGGTCGTCGTTGGCCCCGGCGACCAGCAGCACCATCTTGATCTTCGTGTTGCGGGCCTTGATGGCCAGGCTGTCGCTCTGCACCAGCTCGTCGGCGTACTGCTTGCTGCCGCCGATCCTGATGTTCCCCGTGTAGCCGCCGGAACAGGCCACGTTGAAGGTGTAGTCGGCCGCGATGCCGGTGCGGTGGATCGCCGTGTCCGGCGAGCGGTGGCACTGGTTGGACGGGGTGTTGGTCGCGGGGTCGTAGTTGCCGATGCCCTCGCCCGAGATCTCGCTGTCGCCGAGCGAGATCAGACCGGTCTTGCGGTCCGCGAGCGGGCGGATCGCGGAGTCGCCGTAGATCTTGACGGCCTCGGCGGCCCGGATGGCCTCCAGTTCGGGCGTGAGGGGGGTGACCGCGGCCCCGGCGGACCCCGCGGTGGTGGTCGCGGGGGTCGCCGCGTGGGCCATGGGGGTGATGGCGGTGACGCCCCCGAGGGCGGCCGCCGCCGCCGCGACGGCGGCGAAGGTAGATCTGAGCCTGATCCTTGATTGTGTACGGGCACGTGCCATGAACGCCTCCCCGATCTCGGTGTTACCCCCGGTATTTACTGGCCGGTAGGCGAGTTGGGAACAGTCCGAACAAGACAATTGCTCAACTTTTTCAGGAGGCACCACAGATGACCGACGTTTCACAGAACGACGACGCCCCCGAGGCGTTCCGCACCGAGCACGACTCGATGGGCGACGTACTCGTCCCCGCGCACGCCAAATGGCGAGCTCAGACCCAGCGCGCCGTGGAGAACTTCCCCATCTCCGGGCAGCGTCTGGAGCGGTCCCACATCGAGGCGCTGGCCCGGATCAAGTCCGCGGCGGCCACCGTCAACGCCCGGCTCGGCGTGATCGACGCGGACATCGCCGCCGCCATCGCCTCGGCGGCCGACGAGGTCGCCTTGGGCCGCTGGGACGAGCACTTCCCCGTCGACGTGTTTCAGACGGGTTCCGGCACCTCGTCCAACATGAACGCCAACGAGGTGATCGCCACCCTGGCCTCCGAGCGCCTCGGCCGCCCGATCCACCCCAACGACCACGTGAACGCCTCGCAGAGCTCCAACGACGTCTTCCCCTCCTCCATCCACATCGCCGCCACCGCCGCCGTCACCGGCGCGCTCATCCCCGCCCTGGAGCACCTGGCCGGCGCGATGGAACGCAAGTCCGCCGAGTTCTCCCAGGTGGTCAAGTCCGGCCGGACGCACCTGATGGACGCCACCCCGGTCACCCTGGGCCAGGAGTTCGGCGGGTACGCGGTCCAGCTCCGCTACGGCGTCGAGCGGCTGCGCGCGGCGCTGCCCCGGCTGGCCGAACTGCCGCTGGGCGGGACCGCCGTGGGCACCGGGATCAACACCCCGCCCGGGTTCTCGGCCGCCGTGATCGCCGAGGTGGCGGCGGCGACGGGGCTGCCGCTGACCGAGGCCCGGGACCACTTCGAGGCCCAGGGGGCCCGGGACGCCCTCGTGGAGACCTCCGGAATGCTCCGTACGGTCGCCGTCTCCCTCACCAAGATCTGCAACGACCTGCGCTGGATGGCCTCGGGCCCGCGCACCGGATTGGCCGAAATCAATCTCCCGGATCTTCAGCCGGGGTCCTCGATCATGCCCGGAAAGGTCAATCCGGTCGTCCCGGAGGCCGCCCTGATGGTCGCCGCCCAGGTCATGGGGAACGACGCCGCGGTCGCGGTGGCGGGCGCCGCGGGCAACTTCGAGCTCAACGTGATGCTCCCCGTGATGGCCCGCAACCTCCTGGAATCCATCCGTCTCCTGGGCTCCGTGAGCCGCCTGCTGGCCGACCGCACCGTCGACGGAATCACCGCCAACACGGCCCGGGCCAGGGAGTACGCCGAGTCCTCGCCCTCCGTGGTGACCCCGCTGAACCGGTACATCGGCTACGAGGAGGCCGCCAAGGTCGCCAAGAAGTCCCTCGCCGAACGCAAGACGATCCGGGAGGTCGTCCTGGAGTCGGGCTACGTGGACCGCGGCGACCTCACCCTGGAGCAGCTCGACGAAGCACTGGACGTGCTGCGGATGACCCACCCCTGACCCCGGGCCCACGGCCCCGGCCCGGGGTCCGGATCCGGTCGTTTCCCGCCCCCGGACTCCTCGGTGACCTGCAGCGCGGCGATCCTCCGGACCCCCGCCCTAAGATCTGCGCATGACAGGTACCGGAGGCCGCGGGGGCGGCAGCGCAAGGAGCTCGGACCGGGGCTCGGGTCGGGGCGCGGGTCGGGGCGCGGACCGGGGCCCGGACCGGGGCCCCGCCGGGGCCGCCCGCTGGGCGCCCGGGGAGCAGATCCTCTGGCGCTACCGCGATCACGCGCCCGACGCGAAGGGCGCCGTCCACATCTGCCGGCCCGTGACCGTGGTGCGCGACACCGACGAGCTGCTCGCGGTGTGGATGGCCCCGGGGACCGAGTGCGTCAAGCCGGTGCTCGCCGACGGGACCCCGGTCCACGAGGAGCCGCTCGCCACCCGGTACACCGCGCCGCGGACCACCGTACGGTCGCGCTGGTTCGGTGCCGGGGTGCTGAAGCTGGCCCGGCCCGGGGATCCCTGGTCGGTGTGGCTGTTCTGGGACCACGGCTGGGAATTCAAGAGCTGGTACGTGAATCTGGAGGAGCCGCGGACCCGGTGGTCCGGCGGGATCGACTCCGAGGACCACTTCCTGGACATCTCCGTCTACCCTGACCGCACCTGGAAGTGGCGGGACGAGGACGAGTTCGCGCAGGCCCAGCGGTCGGGTCTGATGGGCCCGGAACAGGCCCGGCGCGTACGCGAGGCCGGCCGCGCGGCGGTGGACGTGATCCGGGCCTGGGGTCCGCCGTTCTCCGAAGGCTGGCAGGATTGGCGACCGGACCCGGCCTGGGGCGTACCGGCCCTGCCGGAGGACTGGGACCGCACTCCGGCGCATATGACCTCATGAGACCCTTGATGCGCCCCCGGGGGGCAATCGTAGGATCGTCCTCCGCCGGGGCGTCGGCGGTCAATTGTCGCCAGCAGAACAGCATTTAACCTAGGCCGACGCGATGACGAGAGGTAACGAGCGGGACGCGGAAACGCGGGGTGATGGTGTCCCCGCCGCTGAGCGGGTATACCGCGACTGACCGAGTTGAGTGCAGCGCACATCGAGCGCAAACGGACGGAATGCCACGCGTGACGGAGTACCCCACCTCTCAGGAGGGCCCCCGGCCGGTTGCCTCCGGCGGTCGGACCGACGGTCCCGGCCACGGCGCGGAGGAACTGGGCCACGGCAAGGCCCCGCTTCCGGCGGCCGAGGCCGTACGCACGCATGCTCAGCGCCAGGCGGCGGACCTGCCCCGTCCCCGGGCCACCGGGGAGGCACCGTCCGCCTCCGAGGAGCCCGGCGACCCTGCCGCCGCGCCCGGCCAGGGCGCCGCCCGGGTCCGGGCCGGCCGTGACGAGGCCGCCGCCTCGGAGGCCGGCGGCGCCCGCAGCCGCGACAGCGAAGCCGCCCGGGTGGCGGCCGGACGGCCAGGCACGACCGGGCAGGCCGCCGCCACCGGGCAGGCCGCCGCCGGACAGGTCAGCGGCATCGGCTCGGAGGCGACCATCGCGCGGCGCGAGGGCGACCGGCTGCGCTTCGTCGGAGCCGCCACCCGGCGGATCGCGCGCGGCATCGACCTCGACGAGATCGTGCTCGGCCTGTGCCGGGCCACCGTGCCCACCTTCTCCGACGCCATCCTCGTCTACCTGCGCGATCCGCTGCCGGTCGGCGACGAACGCCCCGTCGGACCGGTCGTTTTAAGGCTCCGCCGAACCGACCGGCTCCGGCCGATCGACGAGTTCACCGGAGCGGGAACCGGAACCGGAGCGGGAACCGCGGCCGGAGCGGGAGCCGCCACCGCCGGCGCGATGACCCCCGACGGCGAGCTCGACTTCAGCCAGCTCGCCCTGGTCGGCCCGCAGGGTGACCTGCCCGCGGCCGAGCTCTGCGAGATCCGCCCCGGCGGCGCCCTCGCCGAGGTGCTGCGCGGCGTACGCCCCGTCTTCGGGTCCTCCGCCGCCGCCCGCGCCGCCCTGCCGGAGCTGCTGGGCGCCGACCACCCGGTCCCGCGCGGCCAGCGGGCCATCCTCGCGCCGCTGCGGGGCCGCCGCCGCGTCATCGGCGCGGCGGTGTTCCTGCGCACCCCCGAGCGGCCCGCCTTCGAGACGAACGACCTGCTGGTCGCCGCCCAGCTGGCCACCCACACCGCGCTGGGCATCGACAAGGCCGTGCTCTACGGCCGCGAGGCCTACATCGCCGACGAGCTCCAGCGCACGATGCTGCCCGACAGCCTCCCCCAGCCCACCGGGGTCCGGCTCGCCAGCCGCTACCTGCCCGCCGCCGAGACGGCCCGGGTCGGCGGTGACTGGTACGACGCCATACCCCTGCCCGGCAGCCGGGTCGCACTCGTCGTCGGCGACGTCATGGGCCACTCCATGACCTCCGCCGCGATCATGGGACAGCTCCGTACGACGGCCCAGACGCTGGCGCAGCTCGACCTGCCGCCCGCCGAGGTACTGCACCACCTGGACGAGCAGGCCCAGCGCCTGGGCTCCGACCGGATGGCCACCTGTCTCTACGCCGTCTACGACCCGGTGTCGCACCGGATCACCATCGCCAACGCCGGCCACCCGCCGCCGGTCCTGCTGCACCTGGGCGGCCGCGCCGAGGTGCTGCGCGTGCCCCCGGGCGCCCCCATCGGCGTCGGCGGCGTGGACTTCGAGGCCGTGGAGCTGGACGCCCCCGCCGGGGCCACCCTCGTGCTGTACACCGACGGCCTCGTCGAGTCCCGGCTGCGCGACGTCTGGACCGGCATCGAGCAGCTCCGCGAGCGCCTCGCCACCACCGCGCAGCTGACGGGCCTGGACCACCCGCCGCCGCTGGAGGCCCTGTGCGACGACATCCTGGACATGCTCGGCCCCGGTGACCGGGACGACGACATCGCGCTGCTCGCGGCCCGCTTCGACGGGATCGCGCCCAGCGACGTGGCGTACTGGTTCCTGGACCCGGAGGAGACCGCTCCGGGCCGGGCGCGCCGGTTCGCCCGCCGCGCGCTGGCGCGCTGGGGGCTGGAGGAGCTGGAGGACTCGCTGGAGCTGCTGGTCAGCGAGGTGGTCACCAATGCCGTGCGGTACGCCGAACGGCCCGTGACCCTGCGCCTCCTGCGGACGGACGTACTGCGCTGCGAGGTCGGCGACGACTCCCCGCAGCTGCCGCGCCAGCGCCGGGCCAGGGACGACGACGAGGGCGGCCGCGGCCTGTTCCTGGTCAACCGGATGGCCCGCCGCTGGGGCGCCACCCGGCTGAGCAGCGGCAAGGTCGTCTGGTTCGAGCTCGCGCTGCCCGGGGCTCAGGACCGCCGCTGACCGGACCGCCGCCCGTACCCGTACCGGGCCCCGAACGCACCACTGCCCCGCAGGCGCGAAGCCGCGGGGCAGTGGTGCGTACGCGGTACGGGTACCGGTCCTGCGGGGCCCTACCGTTCGGGCTCCTCCTCCGGCGGCGGGGGCTTCGGCGTGTTCGACTTCGACGAGGACGCGGTCGGGCTCGGCGTCTTGCTGGGCGTCTTGCTGGGCGTTCCGCTCGGCGTTCCGCTGGGCGTCTCGCTGGGCGTCTTGCTCGGCGTCCGGCCCGGCGACGGGGTGCCGCTGGGTGTTCCGCTGGGCGTCCCGCTCGGCGTGCCCGACGGGGAGTTGCTGGTGGTCGGCGACTGGACCTTGCCCATGTCCGCCTCCTCCAGGTCGAAGGAGTCCGTGTCCACGCCGCCCAGCGCGGCGAGGGTGTACTCCTTCCAGATCGCCGCCGGGAAGCTGGAGCCGCCCGCGCGGCCGCCGCCGGCGGTACCGGTCAGGGTGGTCTGCTTGTGGGTACCGGGCTCCTCGCCGAACATCGCGACGACGGTGACGAGTTCGGGCGTGAACCCGGTGAACCAGGCGGAGTAGTTGTTCTCGGAGGTACCGGTCTTGCCCGCGGCCTCGTAGGCCGAGCTCCGCACGGCCTTGCCGGAGCCGTCCTTGACGACGCCGGTGAGCACCTTGGTGACGGTGTCGGCGGTCTTGCGGCTGATGGCCGTGTCGCCGACACCGCGGACCGGCTTGTACTCGCGGCTCGCGTGCTTGGCGGACTTGATGATGTTCGGCGTGACCTTCTTGCCGTGGTTGTCGAAGGTGGCGTAGACGCCGGCCATCTCGACGGTATCGGCGGTCATGGTGCCGAGCGACATGGCCGGCCTGTCCTCGGGCCAGCCCTCGCGGTCGACCATGCCGAGCTCCAGGGCGGTCTTCTTCACGTTCTTCGGCTTGACGTCCACGATCATCTGGGCGTAGACGGAGTTCACCGAGGAGTTGGTGGCGGACTGCACCGTCAGCATCGGGTCGCCGTAGTCCTCGTCGTCCTGGTTCTGCGGGTTGAACGGGATGTCGCTGCCGACCACGGGACGCTTGCTGGTGCCGTCGTAGAGGGTGCTGGGCGTGATCGGCTTCCCGCCCTGAGTGGTCGCCTTGTTCTCCAGGGCGGAGGCGAGCACGACCGGCTTGAAGGTGGAGCCGGGCTGGAAGTCCTTGCGCAGGGCGTTGCTGGCCCACTGCTCGCTCTGCCCGGTGCCGCCGTACATTGCGAGGATCGCGCCGGTCTTCGGGTCCACGGAGGTGGCGCCCGCCTGCACGGCGGCGTCGACGGGGCGGCCCTTGCGGTCGAGCTTGGATTCCAGCTCGTCCTGGACGGCCTTCTCCAGCGCCGCCTGCTTCTTCGGGTCGACGGTGAGGGTGATGTCCCAGCCGCCGGCCTTGAGCTGGGCCTCGGTCATGCCGGTCTGCCGCTTGAGTTCCTCGTCGGCGGCCTGGATCAGGTAGCCCTTCTGGCCCTCCATGCCGGGCAGCGCCTTGGGCTTGATCGGCTCCTGGAACTTCATGTCCTTGCGCTTGGCCGCGTCCAGCTTGCCCATCTCGACCATGTTGTCGAGGACTGCGTTGAAGCGGACCATGACGAGGCGCTTGCCGTTCGGTCCGGCGGTGGCCCAGTCGTACTGGCTGGGGGCCTGGAGGACCGCGGCGAGGTACGCGCCCTGCTCCAGGGTCAGCTTCTCGGCGTCGACCCCGTAGTAGGCCTGGGCCGCGGCCTGGATGCCGTAGGCGTTGCGGCCGTAGAAGTTGGTGTTCAGGTAGCCCGCGAGGATCTCGGGCTTCTCCTTCGACTGGTCGACCTTGAGGGAGATGATCAGCTCCTTCAGCTTGCGGGTCGCCGTCTGGTCCTGCGTCAGGTAGAAGTTCTTGACGTACTGCTGGGTGATCGTCGAGCCGCCGGCCGTGCCCTTGCCGGTGACGGTGTTGAACAGGCCGCGGCCGATGCCCTTGAGGTCGATGCCCCGGTCCTCGTAGAAGGACTTGTTCTCGATCGCGATGAAGGCCGTCTGCACGTCCGCCGGGATCTTCGCGATGGGCACGATCTGGCGGTTCATCTTGCCGACGCGGGCGATGACGGTGCCGTCGGCCAGCTTGTAGACGTTGTTCTGGGTCAGCGCGTCGACGTTGGGGTCCGGCTCGTCCACGTAGAAGTAGAGGCCGACCAGGGCCGCCATGCCGAGCAGGACGGCCCCGAAGAAGGTTCCGAGGATCTTCTTCCAGGTGAAGAAGCGGCGTATGCCGGTCGGCTTGCCGCCCTGTTTCCCGCCCCTGCCCTTGCCGCGCCCGCGCGGCGCTCGCCGTGCACCGCGCTGCTGCTGCGCCCGTCGCGCTTCTGCTCGGCCCATCGCTCCCGCTCCGCTCGATTACCCCCCGACGTCAGCTCAGAAAGCTAACACCGGAGCCTGTGACAAAAACCGGCCAACGGGTGCGCATAGCGGGCAAATCGGACGTGACAATGAGCACCCACCCCACTGGAACCGACGCGAACGGGGCCCGGAAGGTTGCCGGGCGCCGGGTCGCACTCCCGCCCGACCCCCATCCAATCCTCGCCCGACTCCCGCCCGAGCCGAAAAAGTGATATCACTTTGCTAAGCGGCTCGACCGGCCGCCACTGGAGAAACGGGGCAGATCATGACGCACACCACGGGTGGTACCGCGAGCGGCGTACGGGAGTTCCCCGCGCGGAGCGTGGGCGGCGCACTGGCGCTGCTGCTCGGCCTGGCGGGCGTGGCCGCCGGGGCGGGCCTGATCGCGCTCGGCGCGGTGTCCGGCACCGACGCGGCCAAGGCGAGCCTGATCGCGGCGGGCGTCGTCCTGACGCTCGCCGCCTTCATCGCCATGGGCGGGCTGAACACGGTCGCGCCGGGCGAGGCCCGCGTGGTCCAGCTGTTCGGCCGCTACCGCGGCACGATCCGTACCGACGGACTGCGCTGGGTCAACCCCCTGACCTCCCGCCGGCGGCTGTCCACCCGCGTGCGCAACCACGAGACGCCCGTCATGAAGGTCAACGACGCCTACGGCAACCCGATCGAGCTGGCGGCCGTGGTGGTGTGGCGGGTCGAGGACACCGCGCGCGCCGTGTTCGAGGTCGACGACTTCACCGAGTTCGTCGAGACCCAGACCGAGGCGGCCGTCCGGCACATCGCCATCGAGTACCCCTACGACGCCCACGAGGACGGCGGCCTGTCGCTGCGCGGCAACGCCGAGGAGATCACCGAGAAGCTCGCCGTCGAACTGTCCGCCCGCGTCGAGGCGGCCGGCGTCCACATCATCGAGTCCCGCTTCACCCACCTCGCGTACGCCCCGGAGATCGCCTCCGCGATGCTCCAGCGCCAGCAGGCCGGGGCGATCGTCGCGGCGCGCAAGCAGATCGTCGAGGGCGCGGTCGGTATGGTCGAACTCGCCCTGACCCGACTCGCGGAGCAGGAGATCGTGGACCTCGACCCGGAACGGAAGGCGGCGATGGTGTCCAACCTGATGGTGGTCCTGTGCGGCGATCGCGCGGCCCAGCCGGTGGTCAACACGGGCACCCTCTACCAGTGACCCCCGACGAAGGCGCGGACTCCCCCGGCACGGATCCCCCCGGTACGGCCGAGGGTCCGGCGGCGGCCGCCAAGCCCGCGCGGCAGGCCCGCAAGCAGGTGCTGCTGCGGCTCGACCCGCAGGTGCACGACGCGCTCGCGCGGTGGGCGGGAGAGGAACTGCGCAGCGCCAACGCGCAGATCGAGTTCCTGCTCCGCCGCGTCCTGTCCGAAGCCGGCCGGCTCCCCGGCGGGGCGCGCCCCATCCCGCCCCGGGGCCGCCCCCGCGCCTCTCCGGATTCCTGAAGCCGCCCCGGTACGCCCTGCGCGTCACCCGGGGGGTCCCTCACCGAATGCGGGGCTCGGATGAAGTGGACCGACGGGAAGCCCGGACCGGCCCCCGAGGCAGCGGCGAACCGGCGTCGGACACAGCGGCGGAAGCGGGCCCGCCGCCGGCCGGAGCGGCGGCAGCCGCAACGTGTTCGCACACCCCGACCACCGCAGGGCGAAGGCCCACTCGTGGAAGTCGGAGGAGACCCCGCTCGCGATGCCCCACGCGAGGCCGTAGCAGGTGCCGGTGACCGCGGCGGCCGCGGAGCCCACCGTCCGGCGGGCCCAGAAGGCCAGCGGGGCAGCACGCTCCCGGCGACCAGCACGGTCTGCGCCACGAGCAGCACCTTCACCGAGGACCGCAGCCAGTACAGGAGCGCCAACAGGGCCAGTACGGGCGAGAAGTGGTCTCCGAGGACCGGGAAGTCCGGCCCCTTGACCTCGGAGACGGGCAGGTGCCCGGACGCGTAGGAGCGCACGACCTGGACGAAGTTGCCGGTGGGTGCTCGCCTGAACCTTCAAGATGCCAGCAACATCACGGGCCGGGCCCGGGGCCGTCCCCCGCGCGGTCGGGTTCCTCCGAAGGGCAGACATTCCGGGCGATGGTTGCCCTCGGCAGCTTCTATACATCGAGGGTATACACCATGTGTATAGTCCTCGGCATGTCCATCAGTCACGCACTCCTCGGCCTCCTCGAAGCCGGCCCGCGGCACGGTTACGACCTCAAGCGGAGCTTCGACGAGAGATTCGGCCACGACAAACCGCTCGCCTACGGGCAGGTCTACTCGACCATGTCCCGGCTGCTGAAGAACGGTCTGGTCGAGGTCGACGGCGTGGAGAGCGGCGGCGGCCCCGAGCGCAAGCGGTACGCGATCACCGACGCCGGGATCACCGACGTCGAAGGCTGGCTCGCCCACCCCGAGAAGCCCGAGCCGTACCTCCAGTCGACCCTCTACACGAAGGTCGTGCTCGCCCTCCTCACCGGCCGCAGCGCCCAGGAGCTGCTGGACACCCAGCGCGCCGAGCACCTGCGCCTGATGCGCATCCTCACCCACCGCAAGCGCAAGGGGGACCTCGCCGACCAGCTGGTCTGCGACCACGCCCTGTTCCACCTCGAGGCGGACCTGCGGTGGCTCGAACTGACCGCCGCCCGTCTCGACCAGCTCGCCCAGGAGATACAGCGATGACCCCGGCCGGCACTCTGCTCAGCGCCACCGACCTCCGCAAGACCTACGGCACCACCCACGCCCTCGACGGCGCCGAGTTCTCCATCCACGCCGGTGAGGTCGTCGCGATCATGGGCCCCTCCGGGTCCGGCAAGTCGACCCTGCTGCACTGCCTCGCCGGGATCGTCACCCCCGACTCGGGAACCATCACCTACGCCGGACGCGAGCTCTCCGCCATGAACGACGCCGAGCGCAGCGCCCTGCGCCGCGGCGAGTTCGGCTTCGTCTTCCAGTTCGGCCAGCTCGTCCCCGAGCTCACCTGCGTCGAGAACGTCGCCCTGCCGCTCCGCCTCACCGGCGTGAAGCGCAAGCAGGCCGAGCGGACCGCGCTGGAGTGGATGGAACGGCTCCAGGTCGACGACCTCGGCGGCAAGCGCCCCGGCGAGGTCTCCGGCGGCCAGGGCCAGCGCGTCGCCGTCGCCCGCTCCCTCGTCACCAACCCCCGGCTGATCTTCGCCGACGAGCCCACCGGCGCCCTCGACTCCCTCAACGGCGAGCTCGTCATGCAGCTGCTCACCGAGGCCGCCCGGTCCACGAACGCTGCGGTCGTCCTCGTCACGCACGAGACCCGCGTGGCCGCGTACTCCGACCGCGAGATCGTCGTGCGCGACGGCAAGTCCCGCGACATGGAGCGCGCGGTATGAGTCACGGCACCCACAGCGGACCCGGCAGCCAGAGCGCACTCGCCGTCTGGCTCCGCGACCTCCGCCTCGGCGTCCGCTTCGCCTTCGGCGGCGGCCGCCAGGGCTGGACCCGCACCCTCCTCACCGGCCTGGGCGTCGGCCTCGGCGTCGCCCTGCTGCTCGTCACCAGCGCGGTCCCCAGCGCCCTGGCCGCCCGCGACGCCCGCGCCGTCGCCCGCCAGACCTTCACCTCGCCCAGCGCCGAGCAGCCCGGGCGCGACACGCTGCTGATCACCGACGTGAACCAGACCTACCGCGCCTACGGGGTCGACGGCCGGCTCGTCCAGCCCGAGGGCCCGGACGCCCCGCTGCCCCCGGGCGTGAAGAAGTACCCCGGCGCCGGCGAACTGGTCGTCTCCCCCGCCCTCGACCGGCTGATGAAGACCGGCGAGGGCAAGCTGCTCCGCGACCGCCTCGACGGGAAGATCGTCGGGACCATCGGCGACGCGGGCCTGGTGGGCCCCGGCGACCTCTACTTCTACGCGGGCAGCGACCGGCTCGCCGAGATCCAGAAGGAGGCGCCCAACTACGTCCAGCGGGTCACCGCCTTCGAGAACACCCAGGAGAAGGAGCCCCTCGACCCCGTCCTCACCCTCCTCGTGGTGCTCACCTTCGTGGCCCTGCTGATGCCGGTCGCGGTTTTCATCGGCGCCGCCGTCCGCTTCGGCGGCGACCGCCGCGACCGCCGGCTCGCCGCCCTGCGCCTGGTCGGCGCCGACGGCCGGATGGTCCGCCGGATCGCCGCCGGCGAGGCCGCCGCCGGATCGCTGATCGGCCTGGCGCTGGGCACCGGCTTCTTCCTGGTCGCCCGCCAGCTGGGCCCGGCCATGGACCTCTACCAGCGCAGCGTCTTCGCCTCCGACCTCAACCCGGCGCCCTGGCTGGCCGTGCTCATCGCGATCGCAGTGCCCGCCGCCGCCGTCGCCGTGACCCTGTTCGCCCTGCGCGGCGTCGTCATCGAGCCGCTCGGCGTGGTCCGTACGACGACCCCGGCCAAGCGCCGGATCTGGTGGCGGCTGCTGCTCCCGCTGGCCGGACTCGGCCTGCTGGCCCCGCTGATCGGCAAGGGCAACGACAGCGGGCAGTTCAACCAGTGGCAGGTCTCGGGCGGCGTGGTCCTGCTCCTCGTCGGCATCACCGTCCTGCTCCCCTGGGTGCTGGAACGGGTCGTCGGCCGGATCGGCGGCGCGGGCCCGGTCTCCTGGCAGCTGGCCGCCCGCCGGCTCCAGCTCACCAGCGGCAGCTCCGCCCGGCTGGTCAACGGCATCGCCGTCGCGGTCGCCGGAGCCATCGCCCTGCAGATGCTCTTCGCATCCACCGAGGACTCGTACACCCGCGAGACCGGCCACGACCCCAGCCGTGCCTCGCTCTCCGTCATGCAGCGCACCCGCGCCGGCGGCGAGGCCGTCGCCCAGGCCCTGACCGGGACCAAGGGCGTCACCCAGGCCGTCGCGCAGTCCTCGACCAACGCCGGGCGCAGCTCTGACATGAGCTACTCGGACATGGCGATCTCGGTGACCACCGGCACCTGCGCCACCCTCAGGGAGCTGGCGGAGCTGCCCTCCTGCAAGGACGGCGACGCCTTCGTCATCGGCGGCGCCTCCAAGCCCGAGGGCATGACCGGCGACACCGCCAAGCCGGGCGAGAAGCTGTTCGCCGGGAACATCTTCAAGGACAGCGAGGACACCGTCACGAAGCCGGTCGCCTGGACCGTGCCCGCCGACGCCCGCACCGTGCGGCCCCGCAAGGGCCCCATGGGCGAGATGCTGACCGGGCTGCTGGTCACCCCGGCCGCCGCCCCGAAGGGCATGCGCGGCTACCAGTCCTCCCAGGTGTACGTGAAGCTGGACCCGAAGGTGCCCGACGCGATGGAGCTGGCCCGCAACGCCGCCTTCAAGGCCGACCCGATGTCCGTCTCCATGACGGTCCAGGCCACCGAGGTCAACGACCGCTACTCCTCCATCCGGACCGGCCTGTTCGTGGGCTCCGCCCTCGTGCTGATGCTGATCGGCGCCAGCCTGCTGGTCTCCCAGCTGGAGCAGCTGCGCGAGCGCAAGAAGCTGCTGTCGGCGCTGGTCGCCTTCGGCACCAAGCGCTCCACGCTCAGCCTCTCCGTGCTCTGGCAGACCGCCCTCCCGATCGGCCTGGGCCTGGCCCTGGCCACGGTGGTCGGGCTCGCGCTCGGCGTGGTGCTGCTACAGATGACGGGCTCCACGATCACGATCAGGTGGACCGCGGTCCTGGGGATGGTCGGCATCGGCGGGGGCGTGGCCGTCCTGGTCACCCTGCTCAGCCTGCCGGCGCTGCTGCGCCTGATGCGCCCGGACGGGCTGCGCACGGAGTAGCCCCCGGCCGCGCGCAGCCCCGTACGCCCGCTCCTAGTCCGTCAGCCAGACGGGGAGCGGGCGTACGGCTTCGCGCAGTGCGTCGGCGACGGCGCGGAACTCCTCCTCGCGGGCCGTGCCCGTCCGCATGGCCAGGGCGATCCGCCGCGAGGGTGCCGGTTCGGCGAAGTAGCCGGTGGCCAGGTACTCGTTGCGGGCGGTCTCCAGGCGCAGCGCGGTGCGCGGCAGCAGCGTCACCCCGAGCCCGCCGGCGACCAGTTGGACGAGGGTGGACAGCCCGGCGGCGGTCGTGGTGACGTCCGCTCCGGTGACGCGTCCCGCGTCGTGGCAGATGTCCAGGGCCTGGTCGCGCAGGCAGTGCCCTTCGTCGAGCAGGAGCAGCCGCAGACCGCGCAGTTCCTCGCGCGGGATGTCCCTGCGGCCGGCGAGCGGGTGATCGCGCGGGGCGAGCAGGACGAAGTCTTCGTCGAAGAGCGGCAGTTCGGTGACCCCGGGCACCCCGAGCGGTACGGCGAGCAGCAGCAGGTCGAGTCGCCCGCCGGTCAGTCCTTCCAGCAGCGAGGCCGTCTGCTCCTCGTGCACCTGGAGGTCGAGCCGGGGGTAGCGGCGGTGGAAGAGCCCGAGCACGGTCGGCAGCAGGTACGGGGCCACGGTGGGGATCACCCCGAGCCGCAGCACCCCGGTGAAGGGGGCCCGTACCGCCTCGGCCTCCTCCAGCAGCCCGCCCATCGCGTCGAGCACGGCCCGCGTGCGGCCCGCGATCCGCTCCCCGGCGGGCGTGAGCAGCACCTTGCGGGTGGTCCGCTCCAGCAGCCGCACCCCGAGCGCCTCCTCCAGCGCGGACACGGCCCCGGAGAGCGCCGGCTGACTCATCCCGATCGCGGCGGCCGCGTCCCGGAAGTGCAGGTGCTCGGCGACCGCGGCGAAGGCCCTCAGCTGGGCGAGCGTCGCCTGTTTCGACCCCCTGGGGCCCATGTGAACCACCGCCATTGATAGGCACCTCCGATCACTTGGCACCAGGCTAGCTATTTCTGCAATCAATGCGGCTGTGTCAGCATGTGAGATACGTCCAACCCCCTCGGAAAGCCCCCAAAAGGGCCACTTTCCCCTGCGCAAGGAGAGCACGTGCTCACTGTCGGCGACCAGTTCCCCACCTACGACCTGACCGCTTGCGTCTCGCTGGAGGCCGGAGCCGAGTTCGCGCAGATCGACCACAAGACCTACGAGGGCAAGTGGAAGATCATGTTCTCCTGGCCGCTCGACTTCACCTTCGTGTGCCCGACGGAGATCGCCGCCTTCGGCAAGCTGAACGACGAGTTCGCCGACCGTGACGCCCAGATCCTCGGCTTCTCGCTCGACTCCGAGTACGTGCACCACGCCTGGCGCAAGGACCACGCCGACCTGCGTGACCTGCCCTTCCCGATGATGTCCGACATCAAGCGCGAGCTCTGCGCCGACCTCGGCATCCTCGGTTCGGACGGCCTGCCGATGCGCGCCGTCTTCATCGTGGACCCGAACAACGAGATCCAGTTCTCCATGGTGACCGCCGGTTCCGTCGGCCGGAACCCGAAGGAGGTCCTGCGGGTCCTCGACGCCCTGCAGACCGACGAGCTGTGCCCCTGCAACTGGAACAAGGGCGACAGCACCATCGACGCCGGTGCGCTGCTGGCCGGTGAGTGAGCGATGTCCCTCGACTCCCTCAAGTCCGCCCTGCCGGACTTCGCCAAGGACCTGAAGCTGAACCTCGGCTCGGTCATCGGCAATCAGGACACCCTGACGCAGCAGCAGCTGTGGGGCACCGTCCTGTCCTGCGCCATCGCCGCCCGTTCCCCGCGCGTCCTGCGCGAGCTGGAGCCGGAGGCCAAGGCCGCCCTGTCGCCGGAGGCGTACACCGCCGCGAAGGCCGCCGCCGCGGTCATGGCGATGAACAACGTCTTCTACCGCACCCGCCACCTGCTCTCCGACCCGGAGTACGGCACCCTGCGCGCGGGCCTGCGGATGAACGTCATCGGCAACCCCGGCGTGGAGAAGGTCGACTTCGAGCTGTGGTCGCTCGCCGTCTCCGCGGTGAACGGCTGCGGCCAGTGCCTGGACTCGCACGAGCAGGTCCTGCGCAAGGCCGGCATGGACCGCGAGACGGTCCAGGAGGCCTTCAAGATCGCCTCGGTGATCCAGGCCGTCGCGGTCACCCTCGACTCCGAGGCCGTGCTCGCGGGCGAGTAGCAGGCCCCGTACGCACCCAAGGGCCCCCGCAGCCGATCCGGCCGCGGGGGCCCTTTCGCACCCGGAGAGATCCGACGGGTCCTAGCGCCGCAGCGCAGCCATCAGCATCCGTACGTCCTCGATCATCGCCGCCTCGATCGCGTCCACATCGACCCCAGAGCCCTCCCCGTCGCCGCGGTACCACTCCACGGTCAGGGTGAAGACCGCCCCGCCGTCCAGCACGATCAGCCGGTCCCCGTCGCCCATGTACGTCCGGTCGAGCACCGCCCGGTCACCCAGGCCCGGCACCTCGCGGCGCTCCGCGGGGTCCATCCGCAGGTAGGTGGCGCCCCCGTGGCCGGTGGCGAACTCCGGCCCGGGGTCGGTCCTCTTGTGCAGCTCGACCAGCAGATGGGCCCCGTACGAGACGGAATCCTCCTCGTACATGAGGCCGAACCGGCAGGACGCCCAGTCCTGCGCGGGGCTCTCGCCGCGGCTGTTCTCGTTGCTCTCGAAGGGCTTGCCGGCGACTTGGGTCAGCAGCTTGAGCGGGGCGTCCCGGCACAGGTTGGCGGAGTGCCGGTAATCGATGCGCGGCGTGTCGGCGGAACGATCCTGCACGGCCAGCGTGCCCGCCCAGACCGCCGAGGCGGCCACCGCGCCGCCGAGCGCCCACAGCCAAGGCCTGCGCGTGCTCCGTACGCGATCCCGCTCGGGCTCGCCCGCGCCCGGGAGGGCCTCCGCGGCCCCCTCCGACCCGCTCGCCGTGTGCCAGTCCCCGTCGATCTCGGGCTCGCCGATCATCCCCGTGTCCCCCGTCCCCCGCGCCCCCGGACCTACTCGCGCAGCGCCTTCATCAGGCCGTTCATATCGTCGATCATCGCAGCCTGGACGGCGTCGGCGTCGGCCTTCGGCGGATCCTGCGGGGGCCCGGAGTCGACGATCAGGTTGCCCTCGCCGTCGACCGCGTCCGAGCCGAACGCCCACACGGTCACGTCCATGGTGAACACCGCACCCCCGTCGAGGACGGCGAGCCGCCAGGACTGCTCGTACTCCATCTCCCAGATCAGCGCCCGCTCCCCGAGCCCCGGCACCGAGTGCGGGGCCAAGCGGCTCAGGCCCGTCCAGCCCGCGGGCGCCGGATCCGCGCCGAACTCCGGGGCGGGGTCGGTCCGTTTGTGCAGGGACATCGAGGTCTGGATCTGGTACGTGAGCCGGAGCCCGTCCGAGGGGTCCCTCGAGGTGCCCAGCTGGCAGTACGCCTGGTCCACTCCCGGGTGCTCGAACAGTTTCGGGGTGGGATTCCACTGGCTCACCTCGGCCAGCCGGGACAGCGTGGGCAGCTTCGCCTCGTCGCACAGGCTCGCGGGCAGCGCGTACCGCAGCGGCGGGCGGCCGTCCTGCGGGGCCACGGCCCACCAGGCGCCCGCCCACAGCAGGGAGGCTGTCAGCGCCCCGCCGAGCGCCCACCGCCAGGGTTGGCGGCCGGGCCGCCACGGGGACCTCTCATCGGCCCGGGGTTCCAACGGCTCCCGAGGCCCCTCCGGCCCCGGTATGCCGGACGAGCCGCCGTCGAACTCAGGCTCCGTTATCACCCGTGCGTGTCTCCTCCGCCTCGAATGCCGTCTGGCCGAGGGCCGTCGCACCGTGCGGCCCGGGGCCGACCGGGGAGAGCCCGTGGTGGAGCTGTTCGCGCGAGTAGGCCCGCAGGTAGCCGACCACGGTGTTGGTGACGGCGACCAGCGGCACGGCGACCACCGCTCCGCCGATGCCGGCGACCAGTCCGCCGGCCGCCACCGAGAGCACCACCGCGAGCGGGTGGACCCGTACCGCCCGGCCCAGGATGAAGGGCTGGAGCACGTGGCCCTCGATCTGCTGCACGGCCAGCACCACCAGCAGCACCATCAGCGCCGTGAACGGCCCCTGGGTCACCAGGGCCACGACCACGGCCAGGGCGCCGCTCATGACCGCGCCGACGAGCGGGATGAAGGCGAACAGGAAGATGAAGACGGCCAGCGGCACCGCCATCGTCACGTCGAGGAAGTAGAGGCCGAGGCCGATGAACACGGCGTCGATGAGGGCCACGAGGACCGTGCCGCGCACGTACGCGGTCAGGGTGCGCCAGGCGCGCGGACCGGCGCCGGCGACGCCGGGCCGTGCGGCGGCCGGGAGCAGGCTCATGGACCAGGTCCAGATGCGCTTGCCGTCGTAGAGCAGGAAGAGCGTGGAGAACATCGCGAGCAGCATGCCCGTCAGGGCCTCGACGAGGACCGTGACGCCTTGCAGGCCGGCGGAGGTGATCTGCTCGGTGTTGGTGCCGATGGTCTCGCTGAGGTTCTTGGCGATCTCGTTGATCTGCTTCTCGGTCACGTGGAACGGGCTGTCCAGCGCGCGGAGTTTGAGGTCGTTGATGGCTTCGCGGAGCCGGGCGGAGAGGTCGTCGAGGTTGTCCATGACCTGCCAGACCACGAACCAGCCGACCAGCCCGATGACCACGAACCCGAGGATCGCGGTGACGGCCGTGGCCAGTCCCCGGGGCATGCCGAGCCGGCGCAGCCGGACCACGAAGGGCTGGAGCAGTGCGGTCACCAGGAGGGCGGCGGCGAAGGCGAGGACGACCAGGCGGACTTCGCTGATCACCCGCATCAGGACCCAGAGCATCCCGGCGAGCAGCAGCAGCCGCCAGCTCGCCTCGGCGGCGACGCGCACGCCCCACGGGATGACGGACACGGGGTCGGGGCGCGCGGGGACGGCGAAATCGATGTGCGCGGCGGCCGGGGACGCGGGGGACGGCGTGGAGGGGGCCGGTGAGGCGGTCGCCGGGGAAGCCGGTGCGGACGTGGCGGGGCCGTGCCCGGGGGCCGGCCGGTCCCCGGAGGTCTCGGCCTCGACCTCGGCGCGCCGCTCCGCGAGCCGGGCCTCCACGTCGCTCAGGCTCTTGCCGAGCCGGCCGAGCCAGCCTGTCTTCGCCATGTCGTTCCCTTCCCCCCGCCCTGGACCGCGCGTCCGCGCACCGGGGCACGCCTCAAAGACCGTACACGCGAGGAGCCCCGCACCGTAGGACGGTGCGGGGCTCTTCGGGGTCGAGGCGCGCGGGGCGCTCTCGCTCCGGCGGCCTAGTAGTAGTTGTTGGCCTGGTGGAAGCTCCAGGCCGCACACGGGCTGCCGTACCGCTTGTTCATGTAGTTCAGACCCCACTCGATCTGGGTGGCGGGGTTGGTGCGCCAGTCGGCGCCGGCCGAGGCCATCTTCGAGCCGGGCAGGGCCTGGACGAGGCCGTAGGCGCCCGAGGACGCGTTCACGGCCCGGTAGTTCCAGGTGGATTCCTGGTTGATGATCTTGGAGAAGCACTGGAACTGCCCCGCCGGGACCATCTGCTGGGCGATCGCCTTGACCTGGGCGACCGTGTAGGAGGCCTGGGGGGCGAAGGAGGACCCGTCGCGGGAGGCGGAACGGCTGGCAGCCTGCTCCTTCTCCTCGCGCTCCTTCTTCGCCTTCTCGTCGGCGGCCTTCTGCGCTTCGGCCTTCTTCGACTTGGCGTCCTGGGCGGCCTGGACGCGGGCCGCTTCCTCCGCCGAGCGCTTGGCGTCGGCGTCGGCGGCGTGCGCGATGGAGTCGGCCTGCTGCGTCAGGGACGCGTTCTGGACCTGCGCCTGCTCGCCGACCGGGATGTCAGCGAGGAGCGTCCCGGACGCGGTCGTCTCGAGATCGTTCGAGGCGGGGTCGCCAGTGGCAACACCCACGACGGCGCCGACGGTGGTGACGGCAGTGGCCGAAGCCACCGCGAATCCCCGAACCGAGATCCGGCTCACACGGTTTCCTTCCAGCAGCGTCCGCAGTGACTGCGCGGGCGCAATAGTGCCCTTGACGCTGGCCTCCATGGTGGTGCGGTCACTGGAGGCGCGGGCCCGTGGGCAACTCCCTTGCGGAAGTGCCGCGTGATGCTCCGGGCGGCATACGGCCATCGATTGTGGAGTTAGCGGTGGAGCGCGCATCTCACGGGAGATACAGGTGTGCCGTATGCGGGGCCTGACGGAAAACAGACTCTGCCGGACCCCGACGCCGCAGGGCAATTCTCCGTTGCGTGGGAAAGGTCACACCTGGCATGTCACCGCTGGTTTCGGTAAACCCCTGTGCACGCGAGCGCCGCCCGGCTAGGCTCTCTGGCCTTTGCCGGGCGGCGCCAACTCGCCTTCCCGCTATGCGCGTTTTAGCTGTTTTGCGGTCCCTGCGGACCGCCCGCCGGGCCCTACAGGTTCTCCAGCATCTCGGTGACCAGCGCGGCGATCGGGGAGCGCTCGGACCGCGTCAGCGTGATGTGCGCGAAGAGCGGATGCCCCTTCAGCTTCTCGACCACGGCGACGACACCGTCGTACCGGCCGACCCGCAGGTTGTCCCGCTGGGCCACGTCGTGGGTGAGAACCACCCGCGAATTGGCCCCGATACGGGACAGAACGGTCAGCAGGACGTTGCGCTCCAGTGACTGCGCCTCGTCCACGATCACGAACGCGTCGTGCAGCGAGCGGCCGCGGATGTGCGTGAGCGGCAGGACCTCCAGCATCCCGCGGTTGAGCACCTCCTCGATGACCGCGCGCCCGGCGACCGCCGAGAGGGTGTCGAACACCGCCTGGGCCCAGGGGCTCATCTTCTCGTTGGCGTCCCCGGGGAGGTAGCCGAGGTCCTGGCCGCCGACCGCGTACAGCGGCCGGAAGACCATCACCTTCTGGTGCTGCCTCCGCTCCAGTACGGCCTCCAGCCCCGCGCACAGCGCCAGCGCCGACTTTCCGGTGCCGGCCCGGCCGCCCATCGAGATGATCCCGATCTCGGGGTCGAGCAGGAGATCGAGCGCGATCCGCTGCTCGGCACTGCGGCCGTGCAGCCCGAAGGCCTCGCGGTCGCCCCGTACGAGCTTCACGTTGCCGTCGGCCGTGACCCGGCCGAGCGCCTTGCCGCGCTCGGACTGGAGGACCAGACCGGTGTGCACGGGAAGTTCCGCGGCCTCCGGCACGTAGAGCCGCTCCTCGGAGAAGAGCAGGTCCACCTGCTCCCCGGAGAGCGCGAGCTCGGTCATGCCGGTCCAGCCGGCATCGGTGATCGCGAGCTCCGCGCGGTACTCCTCGGCCATCAGCCCCACGGAGGAGGCCTTGATGCGCAGCGGGAGATCCTTCGAGACGACCGTGACGTCGTAGCCCTCGGCCTGGAGATTGCGGGCGACCGCGAGGATCCGCGAATCGTTGTCCCCCAGCCGGAAGCCCGCGGGCAGGACGCTCTGATCGGAGTGGTTGAGCTCGACGCGCAGGGTGCCGCCCAGATCGCCCAGCGGGATGGGTGCGTCGAGGCGTCCGTGGAGAACCCGGAACTCGTCGAGCAGGCGCAGGGCCTGACGGGCGAAATAACCGAGTTCGGGATGATGCCTCTTTGCCTCCAGCTCGGTGATCACCACGATCGGGAGCACGACCTCGTGCTCGTCGAATCGCGAGATCGCGTTGGGGTCTGCCAGCAGGACGCTGGTGTCGAGGACGTAGGTCCGCCTGTCGGGCAGGCGGCTCTTTGTGCTGGTCACCACGGAAGGACGTACCCCCTCGGAAGAGGTCGGGCCATGAAGACCGGACCGGTCATCGGCACCCCTGCGCGGGCCGACTTCCGGCCCTCCCGTCCGTCCGTGCGAACCGCACGCGCGTCCTGGTGCAAAGGGCCTCCCGGGCGGACGACCCCATGCCGTCCGCTGAGACTCGACACCCGTGGATCGGGCATCGACCTGCAAGGGATATTCCCCGAATGGGTCCAGCCATGCCATGGCATATGACGGACGCTCGGTGAATCCCTGGTGAAGGCCTCGCGCGAGGGGCCCAGGGAGGCCGCAAGGACGTACGGGAACACGGGGACGGCGCGCCACGGAGGAGTCCGAGCACGCCGTGAGGTGGCCGTGAGGCGCCGGGGGGAAATCGGACAACCGCAGGTCAGGTGCCGTAGAGGGGGGCTGCCGGGCGGAGTCAGCTGCCGTAGCGCCGGTGCCGGGCGGCGTAGTCGCGCAGGGCGCGCAGGAAGTCGACCTTGCGGAAGGCCGGCCAGAAGACCTCGCAGAAGTAGTACTCGGAATGCGCGCTCTGCCACAGCATGAATCCGGACAGTCGCTGCTCCCCGCTGGTGCGGATCACCAGGTCCGGGTCGGGCTGGCCGCGCGTGTAGAGGTGCTCCGCGATGTGCTCGATGTCGAGGATCTCGGCGAGCTCCTCGAAGGAGGTGCCCTTCGAGGCGTGCTCCAGCAGGAGCGAGCGGACCGCGTCGGCGATCTCCTGGCGGCCGCCGTAGCCGACCGCGACGTTGACGAGTATCCCGTCGACTTCGCGGGTGGCCTCCATGGCCTCCTTCAGGACGCTCTGGGTCCCGGCGGGCAGGATGTCGAGGTTGCCGACGTGGTGGACGCGCCAGCGGCCGTCCGCGGCGAGGCCCCGGACGGTGTTCTCGATGATGTTGAGCAGCGGGCGGAGCTCGACCTCGGGACGGTCCAGGTTGTCCGTGGAGAGCATCCACAGGGTGACGACCTCGACGTCGGTCTCGGTGCACCAGCCCAGCATCTCGGAGATCTTGTCGGCGCCGGCCTGGTGGCCCTGCACCGTCGTGCCTCCGGACGCCTTGGCCCAGCGGCGGTTCCCGTCCAGGATCACGCCGATGTGCTTGGGCGTCTCGTCATGGTCGATGCGGCCTTCCACCCGGCGTGCGTAGAGCCTGTACACAGGACGGCGTACCAGGTCGCGCAGCTTCACGATCTTCCAGCCCCTCCGAGCGATTCCCCCGTGCGGAATGCGGTGATCCCCCCAGGTCCGCCACATTACTGCGCGACGGGATCCGGCACCCAACTCGGTCCTGTCACAAGTCCGTGATAGGGAGGACAACGTGACTGAAAACAACCCCTATCAGGCAGAGCCCTCGCGCTACGACTCCATGGATTACCGGCGCACCGGCCACAGCGGCCTCAAGCTCCCCGCCATCTCCCTCGGCCTCTGGCACAACTTCGGCGACGACAAGTCCCTCGGGTCCCAGCGGGCGATCCTGCGCCGGGCCTTCGACCTCGGCGTCACCCACATCGACCTGGCGAACAACTACGGCCCGCCCCCCGGCTCGGCCGAGCTGAACTTCGGCAAGATCTTCGCGCAGGACTTCGCGTCCCACCGCGAGGAGCTGGTCCTCTCCACCAAGGCCGGCTACCTCATGCGCGAGGGGCCGTACGGCGAGTGGGGCAGCCGCAAGTACCTGCTCGGGTCGCTGGACGCCTCGCTGAAGCGGATGGGCGTCGACTACGTCGACATCTTCTACTCCCACCGCTTCGATCCGGACACCCCGCTGGAGGAGACCATGGGCGCGCTGGCGTCCGCGGTCCAGCAGGGCAAGGCGCTCTACGTGGGCGTGTCCTCGTACACCGCCGAGCAGACGGCCGAGGCGGCCCGGCTGCTGCGGGAGATGGGCGTGCGTCCCCTCATCCACCAGCCCTCGTACTCCATGATCAACCGCTGGACGGAGGACGACGGCCTGCTGGACACCCTGGAGGAGGCCGGCATGGGCTGCATCTCCTTCGTGCCGCTCGCGCAGGGCCTGCTGACCGGGAAGTACCTCAAGGGCATCCCGGAGGGCTCGCGGGCCACCCAGGGCAAGTCCCTCAACCCGGACCTGCTGTCGGACGAGGTCGTGCGCCGCCTGAACGGGCTGAACGAGATCGCGGCGCGGCGCGGGCAGACGCTGGCCCAGCTCGCACTGAACTGGGTGCTGCGGGACGAGCGGATGACCTCGGCGCTGATCGGCGCGTCGAGCGTGAAGCAGCTCGAGGAGAACGTGGCTTCCCTGGCCGGCGCACCGCTGTCGGAGCAGGAGCTGAAGGAGATCGACTCCTTCGCGGTGTCCACCCCCGGCGCCAACATCTGGGCCCAGCGGGGCTGACCTGCGCCTTTGCCCGGCGCTGCGCCGGGACTGCGCGGCGACTGCGCGGAAACAAAAAACGGGCCGGTCCGTGGGGGGGATACGGACCGGCCCGAGGGGGGGGTTCCACCATAACCCTTCGTAAAGCCTGCTGCGCGCACCACCGCGACACGATTACTCTCCGCAGCCGTACCGGCGCACTGCGCAGAGCCGGGACGGCCCCCACAGCCCTTGCGGGGCCCCGCCGGGAGCCCGTACGGAGCAACGCGCGGCCGTCCCTCCCCCGGGGGACCCCCTCCGGTGCGCCGGCTTGACGCCGGAGCCCGGCCCGATCGGCAGGACGCCCCCTAGGGTGGCCCGCATGGGGAACAGGGAGCGGTGGCGGGACGGCACGGGGACGCTCCGCGTCGACCGGGGGCGGGCGGGTCTCGCGGGCCACCCGGAGCCGTTGGAGGACCCGGAGGCCGTGGCGGTGCCGGTGGAGGTACCGGTGGCGGTGGAGGTGCCCCTGGAGGTCGCCGCCTCCTACCGGGCCCGCACGCGGGGGCTGCTCGGGCGGGACGGGATCGAAGGGGCGATGCTCCTCACCCCGGCCTCGAGCGTGCACACCTTCCGGATGCGCTTCGCCATCGACGTGGCCCACCTCGACCGCCGGCTGACCGTCATCGCACTGACCACCATGCCCCCCGGCCGGCTCGGCCTCCCCCGGCTGCGCGCCCGCCACGTCCTGGAGGCCGAGGCCGGAGCCATGGCCACCTGGGGCCTGCACGTCGGCTCCTCGCTCCGGGTCCGTCTCACCTGTCGCTAGGCGCCACCCCGCACCGGCGGTAGGTTGGGGCGGTTGAGCTGGGGTGGCAGGGGAGCGGCATGACCGAGAACGCGCGCGTCAAAGCGCTGGAGCAGATCATGCCGGCGACCCACGGAGCCGACGAGGACATCGACTGGCAGGCGGCCGAGGCCGTCTGGGGCAGCCGGTTCCCCTCGGACTACGTCGCCTTCATGGGCCGCTTCGGTGCGGGCTCGATCAACGGCGAGGCCAGCGTGCTGCTTCCGCTTCCCAAGCCCGGACTCCAGTGGGACCCCGCGCAGATGGCGGAGGAGACGGCCAACGCCCGCCAGGTCTGGGAGGCGGAGGGCGGCCGGGCCGCCTTCGACGTGGACCCTGAGTCGATCCTGGCCTGGGGCGTCACCGGCGGCTCCGACATCCTGTGCTGGCTGACGACCGACCCCGACCCCGACCTCTGGCCCGTCCTGGTGGTCGGCCGGCACACCGCCGACTCCTTCGCGGTGTACCCGTACGGCATGGCCGAGTTCCTCTACCTGCTCTGCAACGACGAGTTCGACGTGAGCCCGGTCGGCATCACCTTCTGGGACGGCGGCCACCTCAGCTTCGTGCACTGGCAGAAGGCCCAGCGCCGCTGGCAGGAAGGGCGCAATCCCGAAACGGGCGAGCCCGATCCGTACGCGGGCGACTTCGCGGACTGAGTCCCGCCCGCCGCTCCCCCTGGAAGCCCGCTCCCGCCCCTCACGCCCGTTCCGCCGCGCTCCATGGCCGGAAACGGGCGTTTCGGCATGTCTACGCGCGTCCGAATTGTTGATCACATATCGGAAAACACCATTCGGAAATGCCGCAGTTGGAGCATTGACCACAAGTGCCGACCCAATGGAACCAATCGCCCTCCCTCAGGAGAGAATTCCGGCCAACGGGCCATGGAGGGACACCTAGCCCGGAGCAACTCATAAGTAATAACGCGACTCAAAAGAAAATCAGGGGAACCCACCCGTGCGACGAAGAATCTTCAGCGCGGCCGCCACCACGGTCGTGCTCGGTCTGCTGATACCGCTGGCCGGCTGCGGCAGCTCCGGCGGAAGCGCTGATGACGGCGGCACCCTCCGCCTCGTCGCCGCCGAATACGGCGACACCGCGACCAACAGTTCCAAGGATTTCTGGGACAAGGTGACGGCTGATTTCACCGCCTCGAACCCCGGCATCAAGGTGCAGGTCGAGCTCCTGCCGTGGGCCGACATCGACCGCGAAGTCTCCCGCATGGTCAAGGCCGGCAACGCCCCGGACATGGCCCTCATGGGCGGCTACTCGGACTTCGCGGCGCAGGGCGAGCTCTATTCCGCGCCCGAGCTCCTCTCGGTCAGCGCCGAGGCGAACTTCCTCCAGCCCCTCGCCGACGCCGGCTCGGTCCGCAACACCCTCTACGGCCTGCCCTTCGTGGCGAGCAGCCGTCTGCTCTTCTACAACGAGAAGCTGTTCACCGAGGCCGGGGTCATCCCGAAGGACTCCAAGAACGGCTGGCAGCCCAAGACCTGGCTGGACCTGAAGGCCGCGGCCGTGGCGCTCAAGGCCAAGGGGGTGACGACCCCGTTCGCCATGCCCCTGGGCCCGGAGGAGGCGCACGCCGAGGCGATGATCTGGGAGCTCAGCAACGGCGGCGGCTACGCCGACAGCAGCGGCAACTACAGCCTGGCCTCCGAGCAGAACATCCTGACCTTCAAGTGGATCAAGCAGCACCTGGTCACCCCCGGGCTGCTCGGCCCCACTCCCCCGTCGCAGCTCAACCGCAAGGACGCCTTCGCCGGCTTCGTGAACGGCGAGGTCGGCATGCTCAACGGCTACCCCCAGCTCGCCCACGAGGCGCGCAACAAGGGGATCAAGGTCGGCGCCGTCGCCATGCCCGTCTCGGACACGCTGAACACCGGACAGGTCCCGCCGAACGTGGGCGTGGCCGACTGGATGATGGCCTTCAAGCAGAACGGCCACCGCGACGAGATCGGCAAGTTCCTGGACTTCGTCTACCGGGACAAGAACCTGTCGGACTTCGCCAGCCGCTACCACCTGCTGCCGTCCACCGTCTCGGCCTCCCGCACCATGGCCGGCTCCTCGGGCATGGACGAGAACGACCAGCATTTCCTGAACGCCCTGCGCGGTGCGCAGCTCTACCCGGTCAACGACCCGTCCTGGGTGGTCATCAGCGACACCATCAAGCGCAACATCGGCCGCGCCGTGGACCCCTCCGGCGACCCGAAGGCCGTCCTGGAGGAGATCGCCTCCAAGGCGAACGAGGCCAAGAAGGCGCGCTGACACAGGCCGCCGCAGACGCGACACGGCTCCCCGCCGATGCGGAAGTACCCCCGAAAGCCCCCGCGCAAAGGGACCTTCGCCCCCTGCCGCCCCGCACCCCGGGCGGCATCATGGCTGGTACGGCTTTGATCCAAGGCCGAGGCCCAGTCGCCCGCAAGCGCCCACAAGGCGCGCGGGGCGGCCGGCCCACTTCCTGCCCCGGCCTCGGCCCGGGCCCCTGCCCTTCATCCGGCCCCGGCTAGCTCGCGCCCTGGTTCCGCGGCGTGAAGGCCGTGCGGTACTGCTCGCAGCTGGAGTCCCACGGCAGCGACCCCTTGAGGGTGCCGTAGCCGGTGCGGGTGACCGACCACTCCACCGTGTAGGTCCCGGTGTCGCAGGCGACGCGCTTGCCGCCCGGAACCTTCGTACGGCCCGTCGCGGGCCGGTTCTTGAGCTCCTGGTGCACCTGGGCCACCTCGGCGCGCCGGGCGTCGCGCAGGACCGCGTGCAGGACGAGCACCTGCTTGCCGTCCTTGGTCGTCAGCACCTTCTTGACCCCCTGCGAATCCGCCACCGACCACGCGAACTCGTACGCGGGCTCCCAGGCCAGGGTCTTGGGGTCGGGGGCCTTGCGCTCGTACTCCTCGGCGCCCTTGGGGCCGCGGCGCATGACCGTCTTGTACTGGATCGAGGGAATGAAGCGGAACTGCGCCTCCACCTTGTGCATGTCGTCCTTGGTCCACATCGACTTCATCGCCTTCTCCCCGCCGCTCGGGTCCTGGAGGTACGCCGTACCGTCCGCGGCGGTGGCCGCGAGGGCCGGGGCGAGGGCCGCGGCGACGGCGGCGAGGACGAGGGCGGCGGTGCGCGTGCGGTTCATGCCCGGCCCAACGGGACCCTCCGGCGGGCCGGAACGACCCCGGGCACCCTTTCACCCGTACGGGATGGACACCCGGGCCGTGCTGCCGTCCCCCCGGCCTCCCGCGGCTCCTACGCCTGACCGGTCTCGAAGCGGCTGATGCGGCCTCCGCCGGGGGCGATGACGAACCGCCAGGAGGTGCGCATCTCGCCCCAGGTGTCGTTGCGGTAGCCGACGGTCAGGGTGCGGCCGCCGTCGGACTCGGACTCGACGTCCATGTGACCGCCGGAGTCGAAGATCTCCCGGTCGATCCACTCGTTGAGGTCGCGCTCCGTTCCGTCGTCGGACATGGTCGCGTCGGCGGTCAGGAGTGCGAGGAAGGCGGCCTTGTCGTGCGCGTTGACCGCGCTGACGAGGGCGCCGACGACGGGGTCGGACAGCTTCCCTGGGGCGATGGCCACGGAGACCTCCTGGTCGGGCGTACGGGCTCGCGCACGAGCTCGCGTACGCGCCTGCGTGCGGGCTTGCGTGCGCGACCAGGGAACACCTCGTGCGGCGCCGGGGCGTCGACCCTCACCCGTTCGCCACCGGACGGCGTGTCAGGCGCTGGGGCCGGTGACCACGGGGAAGCCGGTGGGCCGGCCCTGCTCCTTCAGCCAGGCGAGGACCTGGTCGAGCGCCGCGACGCTCTGGGTGCGGTCGCCGCCGCCGTCGTGGAAGAGGACGGTCGGGCCGTTGCCGATCTCGGCCTTGACCGCGGCCACGATCGCGGCCACGCCCGGCTTGCTGAAGTCCTTGGTGTCGACGTTCCATCCGAGCGGGCGCATGCCGTTGGCGGCGGCCAGGGCCCGGCTCTCGGGGGTGAACGCGCCGCCGGGGGCCCGGTAGTACTGCACCTTGGCCCCGCCGGCCGCGTCCTCGATCTGCTTCTTCGCGTCGAGGATCTGCTGCTGCTGGTAGGCGAAGGGCTTCTTGTCCATCCCGGTGTTGTGGTCCGTGGTGTGGTCGCAGAGCCGGTGCCCGCCCGCGACGACCTTCTTGACCAGGTCGGGGTGGTCCTTGGCCTGCGGTCCGATCATGCAGAAGACCGCCTTCACGTCGTACTTCTTCAGCACCTCCAGCACCTTCGGGGTCCACTGGGGGTCGGGCCCGTCGTCGATGGTGATGTTGACCGCGTCGCCGCCGCTCTCCGACGCGTGGGCTATGCCGTCCGGCACCTGTCCGCCCGGCTTCCCGGGGGCCTGGGGCTCGCCGCCTCCCTGGGCGGGGTCGTCGGTCTGCCGGGAGACGTTCTGGTGGTTGGTCTCGTGACCCGGGTCCACGACCGCCGTCACTCCCCATGCCGTCGCGGCCACCGCCACCACCGCTCCGGCGACGGCGATCCGTGCCTTCGTACCCCGCATCCGCGTACGCGTCATGAACCCCATGTGCTGTCTCAACTCCCCAGATCGACGTCCCCGTGTGAGCTCGCACTGGTCAGGACGTCGGCGGTGGATTCGGGGTTCCAGCCGAATGGCCCATAAATTCCAGGTTGCAGGACTTTGGTCCCCCATCGTCCCGAATCCCGTCCCGGCTGAAACCGAGGCCGGGCGGACCGGCCTCATACCGGGCATCCCGGTCCCAAGACCCGGGCGCTATCCGGAGGTTCACCCACCCATGCGCAAGGCAGCGACAATCCGACCGTACGCACTGCCGGCCCTGCTCGCCGCGCTCGCCCTGTCCGTGACGGCGTGCGGGGGCGCCGGGGACGCCTCGGAGTCCTCCCGCCCGGCGGCCGAGTTGACCCTCGTACCGGCTGACGGGGCGAAGGACGTCAAGCCGGACGGGCCGCTCACGGCGCGGGTGGACCACGGCACGCTGACGGCGCTGACCGTGACCGGACCCGACGGGAAGCCGGCCGAGGGCACGCTCGCGGACGGGGTGTTCACCCCGAAGGAGGCTCTGGCGGTGGACACCGCATACAAGGTGAGGGCGACGGCCGCCGCTCAGGACGGCAAGGAGACCGCGTCCGAGTCGACCTTCCACACCCTCAAACCCTCCAAGGAGCAGACGGAGACGGTGACGGTGCTGCCCGCGGGCGGCACGACGGTCGGCGTGGGCAAGCCCCTCTCCCTGGCCTTCGACCACAAGGTCGCGGCCGGGAACAGGGCCGCGATCGAGCGGCGGCTGAAGGTGACCACGAACAACGGCACCGAGGGTTCGCGGGGTTGGCTGACGGAGACCCTGACCGGCAAGGACCGCTTGGACTGGCGGCCGAAGGAGTACTGGAAGCCGGGCACCCAGGTGACGCTGGAGGCCCCCCTGTCGGGCGTCGCCACGGGAGACGGCCGCTACCTGACGAAGTCGTACACGACCTCCGCCACCATCGGCAGGAGTCAGATAGCCAAGGTGGACATCGCCGCCCACGAACTGACGCTGGAGCGTGACGGCCAGGTGCTGAAGTCGATCCCGATCACGGCGGGCGATCCGGCGAAGACGCCGACGTGGAGCGGAAAGATGCCCCTGATGGCCAAGGAGGGAAAGATCAAGATGACGGCCGCCTCGGTCGGCCTGACCGGCTACGACCAGTGGGTCGACAAGTCGATGCGGTTGACGGTCTCGGGCACGTTCGCGCACCAGGCGGAATGGGCGGAGAGCTACATCGGCTCGGCGAACAGGAGCCACGGCTGCATCGGCATGAAGACGGCGGACGCCAAGTGGTTCTACGACCAAGCCCAGATCGGCGACGTCTTCGACGTCACGGGCGGCAAGGAAACGGTATCCCCCGGCAACGGCTTCGCCGAGTGGAACCTGTCCTGGACGGACTGGCAGGAGAAGTCAGCCCTGCACTAGCCAAACCCAGCCCAGACCAGCCAAATCCAGCCCCTCCGGCGTTTGAGGAGCGGGGGCCCGGGGGCGGAGCCCCCGAACGGGTCCGGGAGGAGCCCGGTTTCGGGAACGGGCGGGGTGGGGGAAGGCCCCGCGCCGCGAGGCCGCCCCGCACATACGGGTGGGCCCGGCCCGGAGGATCCGTAGATCCACCGGGCCGGGCCCACCCCACACCAGAGCGAGAGCAGCTCAGTGCATGACGGCCGCCTCCGGCGCCACCTCAGCCTTCGCGGAGCCACCACCACCCGCGCCGGCCGGACCGGCGCCCCGCAGCGGGACCTCCTTGACGAACCACGCGGCCACGAAGCCCAGTACGGCGATCCCCGCACCCAGCAGGAACGCCGAGTGCGTACCGGCGGCCACCGCGTGCTGGTAGGCGTCCCGGACGACCTCCGGCAGCTTCGCCAGGCTCGCCGCGTCCAGCTGGGCGGAGCCCGCCTTGACCGCGGCCTCGGGACCGAGCCGGTCGGTCATCGTGTTGGTGACCTGGCTGGTGAACAGGGAGCCCATCAGCGCCACGCCGAAGGAGCCGCCGAGCGTACGGAACAGGGTCGCCGAGGAGGAGGCGACGCCCATGTCCTTCATGTCGACGCTGTTCTGCGCGACCAGCATCGTGATCTGCATCAGGAAGCCGAGCCCGGCGCCGAGCACCGCCATGTACACACCGGACATCAGGCGGCTCGTCCCGGTGTCCATGGTGGCGAGCAGGAAGAGCCCGACGACCATGAGCCCGCCGCCGATGATCGGGAAGATCTTGTACTTGCCGCTGCTGGTGGTGACCCGGCCCGCGATCAGCGAGACGACCATCATCGAGAGCAGCATCGGCAGGAGCAGCAGGCCGGAGTTGGTGGCCGAGGCGCCCTGGACCGACTGCTGGAAGAGCGGCAGGTACAGCACGCCGCCGAACATCGCGAAGCCGACCAGGAAGCCGATCACGGACATGAGGGTGAAGTTGCGGCTGCGGAAGATGTGCAGCGGCATGACCGGGTCGGCGGCCTTGGTCTCGGCGTAGAGGAAGCCGGCGATGGAGACGATGCCGACGGCGATCAGGCCGATGATCTCGGTGGAGCCCCAGGCGTACTCGGTGCCGCCCCAGGTGGTGACGAGGACGGTGGAGGTGATGCCGACGGTGAGCAGGGCCGCGCCGAGGTAGTCGATCTTGGGGCGCTCCCCCCGGTCCTTCTTCGGGAGGTGCAGCACCGCGGTGACCATGGCCAGGGCGACGATACCGAGCGGGAGGTTGATGTAGAAGGACCAGCGCCAGCCCCAGTGGTCGGTGATGGTGCCGCCGACCAGCGGTCCGCCGATCATGGCGAGGGCCATCACGCCGGCCATCATGCCCTGGTACTTGCCGCGCTCGCGGGGCGGGATCAGGTCGCCGATGATCGCCATGACGCCGACCATCAGACCGCCGGCGCCGAGGCCCTGGATCGCGCGGAAGCCGATGAGCTGGCCCATGTCCTGGGCCATGCCGCTGAGCGCGGAGCCGACCAGGAAGATGACGATCGAGGTGAGGAAGGAGCCCTTCCGCCCGTACATGTCGCCGAGCTTGCCCCAGATGGGAGTGGAGGCGGCGGTGGCCAGTGTGTAGGCGGTGACGACCCAGGAGAGGTGCTCCAGGCCGCCGAGCTCGCCGACGATCGTGGGCATGGCGGTGCCGATGATCATGTTGTCGAGCATGGCGAGCAGCATCGCGATCATGAGCGCCATCAGGACGACCCGTACGCTGCGCGGCTTCACCTCCTCCGAGGTGCCGGCCTTCTTCTTGTTCTCCACCATGTTCCACTCCCCTGGCGCATACGTACCGGCCCTGGGACTTACTTGCCGACCGGCTAGTTGACTACACTGTGGAAGGTAGACCCGTAACTAGCCGGGCGTCAAGTAAGTAAAAGTCAGGGGAGAGTCATGTCCAGCAGCGGTCCGCAGCAGCGCCGTGGCGATACGCGGCAGCGCATCCAGGACGTCGCGCTGGAACTCTTCGCCGAGCAGGGGTACGAGAAGACGTCGCTGCGGGAGATCGCGGAGCGGCTGGGGGTCACGAAGGCGGCGCTGTACTACCACTTCAAGACCAAGGAAGACATCATCATCAGCCTGTTCGAGGACCTGACGCGGCCCATCGACGAGCTGATCCAGTGGGCCGAGGAGCAGCCGCGCACGCTGGAGATGAAGCGGGAGGTCCTGCGCCGCTACAGCGAGGCGATGGCGGGCGGCGCCTCGCTGTACCGCTTCATGCAGGAGAACCAGGCCTCGCTGCGGGAGCTGACCATCGGCGAGACGGTGAAGAAGAGGCTGTTCGCCCTGGTGGAGCTGCTCCGGACCGGCAAGGAGGACGCCCCGCTGGCCGATCAGGTGCGGTGCGTGAGCGCCCTGTTCACCCTCCACGCGGGAATGATGTTCCTCCAGCACGTGGAGGGCGACCCGGAGGAGACCCGGCTGGCCGCCCTGGAGGTCGCGACGGACCTGATCACCCAGGCCCACGGACAGGCGTAGCCGCTCCTCGTTCACTCGATCGAACGAACAAAACCCCAGACGATTACTCTCCGTAGTCATGTCGGCTACTTTTGGTGATGTGCGCTGCGGAAGGGCATGGGCCGCCAAACCGGCGCAGATCAGGGCCGTTACGGCCGCCGCCGATCTCGTCACGGTCGGCGCGGGCGGCAACTCCGTGGGCTTCTCCGAGATCGTGGAGACCTGCGTGAAGCGCGGCCTGGCCACTTTCGGTACGGGGAGCCCGTGCGCCGACCACTACGCGCGGGGCGGGGGCGCCGCCGGGCTCGACGCCCGGTTCACCGCGCTGGAGGCCGACTTCGCGGCCCTGCTGAAGGAGATCCGCACGCGCGCCCCGCGCGCCGGGGTGGCAGTCGTCGGGTATCCGGCCATCGTGGACCAGGCCGCGGGCTGCGGCTGGGGGTCCTGGCACCAGCTCGGAACCGTCGCCAAGGGCGACATGCCCTGGCTCGACGGCCTGGAGCGGCGGGTCAACACCCTCCTGCGGGAGCAGGCCCGGCGCGGCGGCGCGGTGTATGTGGACACGTACTTCTCCAGCACCGGGCACGGGGTGTGCGCGACCGCCGAGCAGCGCTGGATGTACGGGATCAAGGACAGCCTGACCGGGCCCGGCGAGCAGAGCGATCCGCCCTCCGAGCTCTGCCGCTCCATCCCGGCCCGGGGCGAGGCCTGCACCGTCCTCCACCCGAACCTCCTCGGCGCCACCCACCAGGCGGACCGCGTCACCGAGGCCCTGGCCGCACTGGGGGCGAGCAGAGCCTGACGTCCGCTGGAACACGCCGACCCCGGCATGGGCGAACACCCCGTCCAGGCCAGATCACCCTGGGTCCCCCTGAGCCCCCTTCCAGGGGCACGACGCCCCGGGGGTCAGTGCCCGACGCTGTCGGGGATCTGGGCGATGACGGTCGGCCGTGCCCTCGACATCTCCGTCTCCAAGATCCCCGACCTCGTCACCCGCGATCAGCTCCGCGTCTCCTCGCGGCGTCCGACAGCGGCCGGATCGGGCACGAGGAGCAGCTTGCCGGTGGTACGCCGAGCCTCCAGATCGCTGTGGGCCTGGGCGGCCTCGGACAGCGCGTAGCGGCCCGTCACGGTGACCTCGAGCGCCTTGGAGCGCACCCACTCGAACACATCGGCGGCGCGTCGGAGCAGTTCGGACCGATCGGCGATGTAGTCCCCGAGGCTGGGCCGGATCAGGGTCAGCGAACCGCCCTGGGCGAGCCGCATCGGATCGAACGGCGGCACGGCACCACTGGCCGCGCCGAAGAGCACGAGATGGCCGCGGGCTCGCAGGCTGGCGAGGCTCGCATCGAAGGTGTGCGCGCCGACGCCGTCGAAGACAACCGGCAGTCCCTGACCGCCGTTGAGCCGCCTCGCCTCGGCTGCGAGATCGTCGACCGCGGAGGAAAGGATCACCTCGGCGGCCCCGGCACGCTTCGCCAGCTCGGCCTTCGCCGTGGTCGACGTCGTGCCGATCACCCTGCCGCCGAGATGGGTGATGAGCTGGGTCAAGAGCAGTCCCATGCCGCCGGCAGCCGCATGCAGGAGCACGGTGTCGCCCGCCTGAACCGGGTAGGCGTCCTTGACGAGATAGTGCGCGGTCATGCCCTGCAGGAGCACGGCGGCGGCCGTCTCGAAGTCGATGTCGTCGGGCAGCGGCACCAGCCGGGAGGAGTCCACGACGGCCCGCTCGGCATACGTGCCGGGAATCTCCACCCAACCGACCCGGTCCCCGACTGCGACGTCAGCGACGCCGGGTCCGACTTCGACGACCGTCCCGGCGCCCTCAGCGCCCGGGGTGAAGGGCAGCGGGAGGCTGTACCGGCCTTCGCGGAAGTAGACGTCGAGGAAGTTGACCCCGGACGCGGCGACCTCCACGACCGCCTCGCCCGGACCCGGCCGCGGCTGGTCCACCTCGGCCTCCCGCAGCACCTCGGGACCGCCCACTTCATACACCTGAATCGCTCGCATGGCCCTCCAATAACGGCTCATCCCCCACCAACCCCGTTGATGGCGATCAACGGTTCATCCCCACCAACCCCGAAGATCGCGATCCGATTCCCGGCCAGCGGACCAGCCCGCCGCTTCCGCACCGCCGCCTCCTCGCGCGTCGGCGCGAAGAAGAGATGCGGCTCATGGGCACTGACCACCCGGCGATGGGCCTACCGCTGCCGCGCCCCTGGGCGAAGCGCGCATGGGTGACCGCTCCAGCCGTCCCCATCACCGCTGGGCAAGCGGGCCACAGGACCCGCAGGAACGCCGGCTACAGCTACCTGCACACCGGCGCCGAAGGCACCGCGTGCACCGAGGGCACGGCGGACGCCCCTACCGGTCGGACTTCGAACGCTGCGAAGCGTTCCCCGCCTCGCGGGACTCCCGCCAGCGGGTGACCTCAGCTTCCACGTCGAACTCCTGGACGTTCAGCGGGGGGCCGGGCGGGGGCCTGCGCAGGGCCGTGCGGATCTTGTCGTTGATCTGCGTGAGGAGGTCGCGGACCTGGCGTTCGGTGCGGGCGGACTCGAGCGCCTCCCGGGCGTCCTCCGCCTCCTTGCGCAGCGCGAGCGCCGCCGGGAGGACCGCGAAGCCCTCGCGGTGCAGTTTTCCCTTGATCCACCACAGCTCGTCGTACGGGGCGTCGAGCGAGGCCAGCGGCTTGCCGAAGCCGGGCAGTTCCTCGAACTCCCCGCGCTCACCGGCCTGTCTGATCTGACGGTCCACGAAGGATTCGAAGCTGACACCAGGCGGTTTGCGCTCGGTCACGTTGCCTCCCAAGGGGTCCCCGCCAGCATAACTCCGGCATGGATCCGGCCTCAGAGGCGGCGGTCCGACTCCTCGATCGGGACGTCGTTGATGCTCGCTTCCCGGCGGCGCATCAGGCCCGCGGCGTCGAACTCCCACTGCTCGTTGCCGTGGCTGCGCCACCACTGGCCGCTCGCGTCGTGCCACTCGTACTCGAAGCGCACCGAGATGCGGTTGTCGGTGTACGCCCACAGCTCCTTGCGCAGCCGGTACTCCAGCTCGCGCTCCCACTTGTCGGCGAGGAAGGCGCGGATCTCGGCGCGCCCGGTCAGGAAGCGGTCGCGGTTCCGCCAGGCGGAGTCCTCGGTGTAGGCGAGGGCGACGCGCTCGGGGTCACGGCTGTTCCAGGCGTCCTCGGCGGCCTGCACCTTGGCTCGCGCGGACTCCGCCGTGAAGGGCGGCAGGGGCGGTCGTACGGAGGAGGGAGTGGCAGTCACGTCGGGACACCTCTCGGGTTCTGCGGGGCGGGGGCGGGGGCGAGGGAGAGAACGGTCGTTCTCTCCGTTGTCGCAAGACTAGAGAACGGTCGTTCTCGACGCAAGCGATTCTGGTCTACGCTGCTTCCATGCCCGCCACCTCCGCCTCCGCCCCCGCAGCCACCCCGACGACCGACGACGAGGCCCGCACGCGTCTGCTGGACGCCGCGGAGGCGCTGTTCTACGCCGAGGGCATCCAGGCTGTCGGCATGGACCGCATCCGTGCGGAGTCGGGCATCCCGCTCAAGCGGCTCTACCGCCTCTACCCGGCCAAGGAATCCCTGGTCACCGCCTATCTGGAGCGCCGGGACCGCCGCTGGATGGGGAGCCTGGGCGCAGCGGTGGCCGCGGGGCAGGACGATCCCGTCGGGGCCGTCTTCGAGTGGCTCGCGGGGTGGTTCTCGGAGCCGGACTTCCGCGGCTGCGCGTTCCTGAACGCGTACGGGGAGCTGGGCGCGGGCCCCGCCGGAGTGCTGGACGTCGTACGCCGTCACAAGGCGGAGCTACGGGCGCTGCTGGCCGGCATCGCCGGTCCCGGCCGGGAGGGCCTGGCGGAGCACCTGCTGCTGCTGGTCGAGGGGGCCACGGTGGTCGCGGCCCTGGAACCGGGGCCGGCGGCGGCGGTGCGGGCGCGCGAGGCGGCGTACGTCCTGGTCCGGGACAGCGGGGGCCACGGCGGAGGGATTCACGCGGCTGCCGAGTGATCGGTTACGCGTCGTACACAACCGGGTCGCATTGTCAGCTTTTAACTGGTGTTGGCACTTTTGTCCACCGGAAGACCGCATTCGGCGGTCGTCCTCCGGTTCCGTCGCCTTTCCTCGCGGAGGAAACACCCTTGTCTGCTTCCCGCTGCACGTCGGCCGCCCTGGTCGTCGCGGCCGTCACCGCGAGCTGCCTGCTGCCGGCCGTGCCGGCTTTCGCCGCCGGCTCGCCGCACCTCCGGTTCTCCCAGCCGTACGTCCCCTCGATCGCCGCCGGCAAGACCGGCCGTGTGGTGATCGTGGCGGAGACCGGCGAGAAGTCGGCGCTCAGCAGCAGATTCCGGATCACCGCGCCGGAGCGGACGACCTTCCCCGAGGCCCGCTTCTACTGGAACGGCGACCGTGCGGGCGCACCCTGCACCCTCTCGGGCAACTCCCGCCAGCTGACCTGCGACGCGGGCACCCGCGCGGGCTTCGCCTTCCCGGCGGAGAGCGACACCCGGCTGGGCGTACTCGTACGGGTGGACGCCGACGCTCCCGAGGGCACCACGCTCGACGGCGGCGAGTGGGCGGCCGGAGCGGGCTCCTCGCCCGCCCTGTACGCGGTGTCCACCCCGGTGACGGGGCCCAAGGGCGACGACGGACACGACGGCCACGACGGGAAGCCGGGCCACGACGGAAAGCCCGGTCACCACGGCCGCCCCGGCCCCAAGGGGGACAAGGGCGACCAGGGCGAGCGCGGCGAGAAGGGCGACCGTGGGGACCGCGGCGACCGCGGTGAGAAGGGGGACCGCGGCGAGAAGGGCGACCGCGGGCCGAAGGGGCCCGAGGGCCCCAAGGGCCACCAGGGTCCGAAGGGCGACACCGGCCCTACGGGCCCGAAGGGCGACCAGGGACCGGCCGGAGGCCCGCAGGGTCCGAAGGGCGACACCGGGGCACCCGGCCCGAAGGGCGACACGGGCCCGGCGGGCGGCCCGAAGGGCGACACCGGCCCGACAGGCCCGAAGGGCGACACCGGCCCGGCCGGCGGACCCAAGGGCGACAAGGGTGACAAGGGCGACCAGGGTCCGAAGGGTGACAAGGGCCAGAAGGGCGACAAGGGCAACCGCGGGGACACCGGCCAGGCCGGACCCACGGGAGCGCGCGGACCGGGCGGGCCGAAGGGCAAGCCGGGCGAGCAGGGCCCGAGGGGCCCGAAGGGCGAGCGCGGGCCCGGCGGACCCAAGGGCGAGCAGGGACCGCAGGGTCCCAAGGGCCCGAAGGGCGACCAGGGCAAGCCCGGCGACTGCAAGTGCGGCAAGGACCACGGCGGTAAGGACCACGGTGGCAAGGACCACGGCGGCAAGGGCGACCAGCCCGGCAAGCCGAAGGCCGGCATCGTCAGCGACAAGCTGCACATCCGCACCGGCCCCGGCACCCAGTACAAGAAGAGCGGCGTGGTCAAGTACGGCACCGAGGTCCAGGTGATGTGCAAGACCAACGGCACGGCGGTCGACGGCAACGCCCTTTGGTACAAGCTCGCCGACGGCCGCGGCTGGATCGCCGCCCGCTACGCCGCGAACCTGAACCGCATCCCCACCTGCTGAACGAACCGCCCCTGACCGACTGACCCAGCCCGATCCCCTTCGGTGCGCACCGAGGCCCCCGAGCCCCGGCGCGCACCGAAGGCGTTTTCGCACGTAGAGCACGCGGCGCACCCTGCGCACCCGGACCGTCAAGCCCCGAACTCCAGGGGCATGACTCCGCGCACCGCCCCGGGGCTAATGGAGGAGTGGGTCCACGGAGAGCAGGTGACCCATCGTTCTCCGTCCCTGCTCGCCGGAGGTGACTTCGCATGACCCCCCTGACCCCCCTGCCCCGCACCCGGCGCCGTCTCGCCGTCCTCACCGCCTCGGCCGCCCTGGTCACAGCGGGCACCCTGCTGTCCTCCAGCGCGTCGGCCGCGCCGACCACCCCCCGTTCCGCCACCGCGGTGGCGCCCGCCCACAGCGGTGACGGCGATCACGAGCACCACGATCACGGCACCAGCTACTGCCATTGGCACGGGCTGGCCCAGAACAAGCGCCACCATCACGGCTGGAGCTGGGGCTGGTGGCACTGCCACGGCAAGGGCCACGAGGACGGCACCTGGAAGGACCGCGACGCCGACGGCTGGCTGAAGAGCGACCACGTCTACCGCACCTGAAGCAGCCGGCACCGCCTCCGCACCGCCCCCGGACCGCCGCCCGAACCGCCTCCTCGAATCCCGTGGAAAAAACTTCGGCGGTGACGTCGAGAAGATGTCGAGAACCCGTGCCCGGCTCCGTCTCCTCCGTGGAAGCGGCCACAATGGCCGCACAGCACGGAGGAGACCATCATGGCCAAGTACCTGCTTCTCAAGCACTACCGCGGCGCCCCGGCTTGCGCGAACGACGTCCCCATGAGCGAGTGGACGCCGGAGGAGATCACGGCCCACATCCAGTACATGCACGACTTCGCGGCCAAGCTCGAGGGCACCGGCGAGTTCGTCGACGGTCAGGCGCTCGCCCCCGAGGGGACCTGGGTCCGCTACGACGGCGAGGGCCGCCCGCCCGTCACCGACGGCCCCTTCGCCGAGACCAAGGACCTGATCGCCGGCTGGATGGTCATCGACGTGGACGGCTACGACCGCGCCGTCGAGCTGGCCGGGGAGCTGTCGGCCGCCCCCGGCGCGGGCGGCAGGCCCATCCACGAGTGGCTGGAGCTGCGCCCCTTCCTGTCCGCCCCGCCCACCGTTCCCGAGTGCCACTGACGTGGACGAGGCCCTGCTCCGGAGCCTCACTCCGCACGTCCTCGGAATCCTCGTCCGCCGCGGAGCCGACTTCGCGGCGGCCGAGGACGCCGTGCAGGAGGCGCTGCTCGAAGCGGTGCGGGTCTGGCCCGAGGATCCCTCCCCAAGCTCTTCGAGCAGGGGATACCCCATCCGGGATCCGAAGGGCTGGCTGGTCACCGTGGCCTGGCGGCGGTTCCTCGACGCGACGCGGGCGGACACCGCCCGCCGTCGGCGTGAGGACCGGGTGGAGGAGGAGCCGGCGCCGGGCCCCGCTCCCGCGGTGGACGACACGCTCCAGCTCTACTTCCTGTGCGCCCACCCCTCCCTCACCCCCTCCTCCGCCGTCGCGCTCACCCTGCGCGCGGTCGGCGGGCTGACGACGCGCCAGATCGCGGCGGCCTACCTGGTCCCCGAGGCGACCATGGCGCAGCGCATCAGCCGCGCCAAGCGGACCGTCGCCGACGTCCGTTTCGACCGCCCCGGCGACGTCGGTACGGTCCTGCGCGTGCTCTACCTGGTCTTCAACGAGGGCTACTCCGGCGACATAGACCTTGCCGCCGAGGCGATCCGTCTCACCCGCGGCCTGGCTGCCTCGATCGACCACCCCGAGGTGTCGGGGCTCCTCGCCCTGATGCTGATCCACCACGCCCGGCGGGCCGCGCGCACCACCCCCGACGGAAGCCTGGTCCCGCTCGCCGAGCAAGACCGCACCCGGTGGGACACGGCGCTGATCGCCGAGGGCATCGGCATCCTCCATGCCGCGCTCGCCCGCGACCGGCTGGGCGAGTTCCAGGCCCAGGCGGCGATCGCCGCGCTCCATGCCGACGCGCAGGCCACCGAGGAGACCGACTGGGTGCAGATCGTGGAGTGGTACGACGAGCTGGTGCGCCTGACCGGCAGTCCGGTCGTACGCCTCAACCGGGCGGTGGCGGTCGGCGAGGCCGACGGCCCCCGGGCCGGCCTCGCGGCCCTCGCGGAACTGGACGCCGCGCTCCCCCGCCACACCGCGGTGGCGGCGTACCTCCACGAACGCGACGGCGACCTGGCCACCGCGGCCCGTCTGTACGCCGAGGCGGCCCACCAGGCCTCCAACCTCGCGGAACGCGAGCACCTGACCCGCCAGGCGGCCCGCCTGAACCTCGCCCGCCGCGACTGATCCCCCGCGATCCGGGACCACTTCGTCCGTCAGTCGGCGGCGGCGCCCTGCCCCTGGTCGAAGCCGCCGCGATGCGTGAGGACCTCTTCCATGTGGCCCTCCGCCCAGGCCTTGATCCCCTTCATGAGCCCCTGGAGCGAGCGGCCGAGACCGGTCAGCTCATAGCTGACGGTGACGGGCACCGTGGGGGTCACGGTCCTGGTCACCATCCCGTCGCGCTCCAGTGCGCGCAGCGTCTGCGTCAGCATCTTCTGGCTCACGCCCGAGATCCGGCGTTGCAGCTCGGAGAAGCGCATGGGCATCGGCTCGTCACCGGGGTTGGTCCCCGGTCCGTCCCCGCCCAGGGCGGCGAGCACGAGGGCGACCCACTTGTCGGAGATCCGCTCCAGGAGTTGGCGGCTGGGGCACTGCGCGAAGAACGCGTCGTACTCCGCCTTGGCCTCGGCCCGTCGCTCCGCCGCGGTCCTCGTCGCCATAACTCGCGTCTCCACTCGGTCACTTAGGCACCTTCAGGTGCCTCCTTCCCGCCGATGAGCAGGTGGCTCCATGGTGGTGACATGCCCGAGCGATGGCAAGGCCGTCCACCTCACCGGGCCTCCACGAAGGAGCAGTTGAGATGCAGCACACCACTTCCCGCCGCGCCGTGGTCCGCGTCCCGTCCGGACCCCGGTCGATCCGCACGGTCACCGTCCCCCTGCCCGAGCCGGGGCCGGACCAGATCCGGGTCGAGGTCGCGGCCGCGGCGGTCAACCCGGTGGACCTGGGGGTGGCAGGGGGCGTCTTCCACCGGCTCGGCCTGGTCGACCAGCCTCAGCACACCGGGCTCGGCTGGGACTTCGCCGGCACGGTCGACGCCGTCGGACCGGGCGTCGAGCTCCGGGTCGGCACCCGGGTCGCCGGGTTCCTCGACGGCTTCGACCGCGACCACGGATCCCATGCCGAACACCTCCTGGTCTCCGCCGCGAAGGTCGCCGTCGTACCGGACGCCCTGGACCTGGTCGAGGCGGCCGTGGTGCCGCTCAACGCCACCGCCGCGGCCCAGCTCGTCGACCTCCTCGGCGAGGCGCCCGCGGGGGGCCGCCGCCTGCTGGTGACGGGCGCGGCCGGCGCGGTGGGCGCGTACGCCGCCGTACTCGCCCAGGACCGCGGCTGGGAGGTGACCGGGACGGCCCGTACGGCCGACGAGCCGTTCGTACGGGGCCTCGGCGCCGACTTCGCCACCGGGGTCGGGCAGGGCTGGGACGCCGTCGCCGACGCCGGAGCCCTGCAGGAGGACGCCCTGCGGGCGGTGCGCGACGGCGGCCGCTTCGTGGGCGTGCAGCCCGCGCCCCGCCTTCCCGAGGAGCGCGGCATCACCGTCGGGGTCCTCTTCGCCCGCCCCGACGGCCCCCTCCTCGCCCGACTGCTCGAACGCGCGGCGACGGGGGAGCTGCCGGCCCGCGTCCACGCCGTCGTACCCCTCGCCGATGCGGCCGACGCCTACGAGGCCATGGCCAAGGGCGGCGTCCGCGGCCGGATCGTCCTCGTCCCCTGAGACCCACCCCGCTCCCCCGCCCCCGCTCCCCAAGCTCCCCCGCTCCCCGAACGACCACGTCAACGAACAGGACAGGACAACCGATGCTCACCACCCTTGCCACCGTTCTCGCCGGCCTGCTCGGCGCCGCCCTCATCGCCATGGGCGCGATGGCCCTCGCGAAGCCGCAGAACGCCACCGGCTTCGGCATCCCCGATACACCGGTCGACGACCCCGCCTTCCGGTCCTGGCTGCACGTGAAGGGTGCGCGCGAGATCGTGTGCGGGGTCTTCATGTTCGTCCTGATGCTCACCGCGCCGACGTCGGTGCTGGGTTGGTACCTGCTGACGTTCGCGGTGATGCCGGTCGCGGACACGGTGATCGTGCTGCGCAGCGGCGGGCCGAAGGCCACCGCCTACGGAGTCCACGCCGCGACGGCGGCGGTCATGGTGGCGACAGCCATCGCCCTCCTGCTCTGACCCCGTCCACGTGCTCTGGGGATCGCGGCCGGGGTCAGGCCGCGGGCGCACCCGCCTTCGGCTTCCGCCGCACATCGGCCACGCTCACACCCTCCTGCTCGGTGGCCCCGAACGTTTCGACGCTCACGCCGCTGCTGGTTCCCGTGACCTCCAGGGCCAGCCGGCTTCCGAACAGCCGCAGGTCGACCCGCGCCCGGGGCGCGCCCGCGTGGTCCGGCATCCGGTGGATGTACGGCGCCGGGTCTTCGCGAGGCTGGACGGCCTGCCGCCCGCCCTCTTCACCGTGGGCTCCCTCGATCCGCTCCTGGACGACAGCCTGTTCATGGCCGCCCGCTGGCAGGCAGCCGGCAACCACGCCGACCTCGACGTCTGGCCCGACGGCGTCCACGGCTTCAACAACATGGCGCCCAAGACCGGCCACCGCGTCGCCGAACGCATCGCGTCCTGGTTCACCACCCGCCTCTCCGCCTGACCCACCCACGCACGGACCCACCCACACACGGCAAGGAGCACCACCATGAGCACGAACACGAGCACGAGCACGAACACGCAGGACAACATCACCGTCGTCCGGAACTTCATCGACAACGTCCTGAACACCGGGGACCTCTCCGCCCTGGAGCGTTACTGGGCCGAGGACATGGTCTGGCGCGGGGGCAGCCTCGGTGAGTACCACGGCCTGGCGGAGTTCAAGAAGTTCGCCGAGGCCAACGCCGCCGGAGCTTCGTCGAGGACATCCTCGCCATGCTCCTGCAACTCTGCATCACCAGCCTGCCCGCCACCTCCTCCTCCTGACACGGCGACCCGCACCGGCTCCCGCGACGACAACAGAAGAGCACCGCCATGAGAATCACCGTCTTCGGCGCCAGCGGCAGCGTCGGCTCCGCACTCGTCCCCGAAGCCCTGCGCAGGGGCCACGAGGTCGTCGCCGTCACCCGCGACCCCGAACACATCGCGCTCCGCCATCCGGGGCTGACGGTCGCGGTCGCCGAACTCGACCACCCACCGGCCCTGGAGAAGGCCCTCGCCGGAGCCCGAGCAGCGATCATCACCCTCGGCGACCCCATCTGCGACACGGGCACCCGGGCCGTACTCGCGGCGATGCGGAACACCGGCGTGGAGCGCGTGGAGGTGCTCACGGGATTCGGCACCAGCGCGATCAGCCGGCGCCGGCTCGGCCCCGCGATGCGCGGCACGGTCGGCGCGGTCCGTCTCCTCGTGCGCACCGGCTTCCGGGCCAAGGAGCGGCAGGACGCGTACGTACGCCGCTCCGGCCTCACGTACACGATCGTCCAGCCGCCGACCCTCACCTACGGCCCCGCCACGGGCACCTACCGGCACGGGGACTACCGGGGAAAATCCATCCTCGGCAGGATCTCCCGGGCCGACCTCGCCGCCTTCATGCTCGACAACCTGGAACAGGACCGCTACCTGGACCAATCCGTCTACGTACAGAACTGAAGGGCCCTCTCAGGAGGCCAGGTACCCGGCGGCCCCTTCGACCGGCAGGCTGGCCCAGGTCCGGGTCCCGCCGCCGGGTTCCCGGGACTCCCCGAAGCCCCAGGCTCCGCCACAGTCCCGCACGACGGCGGCCATCACCCGCAGGGCGGCGCGGCGACGGGCCTCGCAGTGGGCGGCGAGGCGGGGGTGGGTGTGAGGAGTGTGCCCGTCGTAGACCGTGAGGCGGAGGGCGGCTTCGCGGTGACGGAGGGCGAGATAAAGACTCCGGCCGGGGTCCAAGTACCAGGCAGCGGCGATGAGTTCGCCGACGACCTGTACGGCGGCGGGCACGACCCGGTCGAGGTGGTGTGCGTGGAGCACGGACCGTACGGTGCTGCGCGCGATCTGGGCGCTGTACGGCTCCCCGGGCACGGTCAGGCTGCACGACAGCCCGTCGGGCGACGGCGGCTCGTCGCTTGGCGGGCAAGCGTCGAAACAGCCGGGGCTGGGGGGCATGAAGGGGCTGAGCATGACGGACTCCCTGTCGCAACGCGGATGAGGACGCAACTTCGGTGAGCTCGACGCGCACGGGTTGCTCTCGCGTTTGGTGGGGGCAGTGGCTCGTCGCCGAGGCCGAGGCATGCTGCGGCGATGCACTTCCAACTCCCTTGCGTGAGCGGTGCACTACCCAAGGTAGCGAAGTTGGTGGTGAATTCGCCACCGCAGTACGGAAGTTTGCCCACTGTGGATCCCTGGGCCATCGACACGGCAGACTGCAGCCATGCCCCCAAGGACCTCGCCGACCGAACGACAGAAGCGACTGGGTGCCGAGCTACGCAAGCTGAGGCTGGCCGCAGACGTTTCCGCCGAGTCCGCCGCAGGACTCCTCGGTGTCGACCGCTCCAAGATCTCCGCCATCGAGCAGGGAATCCGCACCATCAGTGAGGAGCGTCTCCGGTCGCTGGCCTGTCACTGCGACTGCGCCGACGAGCGGTACATCGACGCACTCGTCGACATGGCGCAGCCCCAGAAGCGCGGCTGGTGGGAGCACTACCGGGGCCGACTGTCGTCGGCGATACTCGACATCGCCGAGCTGGAATCCCACGCGACACGGATCCGGTGCGCGCATTCGGTGCACATTCCCGGACTCTTGCAAACCAGTGATCACGCACTTGCCATTTTCCGGTTCGCAGTACCGGCCCTCCCAGAGCCAGAAGCCGCCCTGCGACTGGCGCATAGACTGGAACGGCAGCAGGTACTGGAAGGCGCCTCGGCGCCCGAGTACGTCGCCATCCTGCACGAAGCGGCGTTGCGGATGCAGTTCGGTGGCCGCCTCGTAGCGAGGGCTCAGCTGGAGCACCTTCTCCAGTTTTCCGAGCGGGACACCGTCACCATCCGCGTCCTCCCCTTCGAGGCCGGAGGGTTCCCCGGTGCCGGCCAGACGGTCAACTACCTGGAGGGGCCGGTCCCGCAGCTCGACACCGTGCAGAGCGACAACACGCACGGACCCGACTTCCTGCACACCGAAGTCCAACTAGCCAAATATCGCGCCCAATTGGACTGGACGGAACGGCTTAGCCTTGCGCCTGACAAGTCCCGTGACTTCATCCACGATGTGGCGCGCCAACTGTGAGGGGAACGATGGCCGACATCACTTGGGAAGACCCCTATTGCGCTGAGGCCAGCGCTTGCTACCGGATCGGGGTGGACGGGGACGGCAACAGCTACATCGCACTCTCCGGCCAAGAAGACACCTACCTCACGGACACCCGCCAGGCACTGCAACAACTCATCCGGGACATCAAGGCCGGCAAGGCCGACCACCTGCTGACGGACTGACCCCGCCCCCGCCGGAGCGGGCGACGGGGTCGCGGCCTACTTGATGCTGCGCGGGAAGGTGATCTCCACGCGGCGGTTCTTCTTGCGGCCTTCCTCGGTGCCGTTGTCGGCGATCGGGTAGTCCTCGCTGTAGCCGCGTACGTCGAAGGTGACGCCCGGGTTGGTCACCGTCTTCGCCAGCTCGGCCTGGACCGCGTCGGCACGCTTCTTGGAAAGTTCCTTGCCGTGCTCGTAGCTGCCCTGGTCGTCCGTGAAGCCGAAGACTCGGACGGTGGTGGCCTTCTGGGTGTTGATCTCCTGCGCGATGGCCTGGATACGGGCGGCGGCCTGGGCGTTGAAGATGGCACTGTCCTCGGGGAACATCACCTCGGACTGGAGCGCCATCATGACCGTCTGGTTCGTCTCCTGACGCCGTTCCTCGCCGCCGATGTCTTCGACTACCTCGACCATGTCCAGCACCTTGGGAGGTGCGAGGACACCCCCTTGGGGCAGCTTCAACCCTGGGGAATCGGCTTTGATGGGCACGGGCGTCGAGGCAGAAGGTTCCGTCCCGGGAGGTACGGATGGCGTGACGTCGTCGGCCTGCGCGCTGGTCGCCCCGGTGAAGTGGACGCCCGCGATGATGAGACCGGCGACGGCCGTGGCTGCCGTGATGCGATGACGTTTGGTCATGGGGTCACCCGGAGAGTTTGACGGTGGCCGCGGCAAAGATCGGCAGACTGAAGGAGACATCGGTGGTGGTAGCCGGCGGCGAGGGGAACTGTGCGAAAAAGGCGGCACTCTCCCCACCCTTGATGGACGTGAGACCGGTAGTGCATGCACATCGTCCCTCTGTGTCACGCAGCACGGGGTAGCGCTTCTTGCCAACAGCGTCGACCAAGCTTGCGCCGGCAACGGACCCGGGACTGGCCGTCCTTTCTTCACCGCGCAAGGCCCCGAGGCTAGTGAACCTCTCGGATCCTGTGTTCTTGATCTGACCGCTTACGGTGACATAGCCATCTGGGTCGCGAACAGCCGAATTGATTTCCATTACGAGACCGGAAGGCCCTTGTGCCGTAGCAATTACTTCGAGAGGCCCCGAGCCCTTGCTTGCGCTGGGCGCGGGCTGCTCAGGGCTGCTTCCTTGGTTCTGGGGAGTCTCGGACCCCTGGGACTCCTTCGGCTTCTCACCTGCTCCGCCGCACCCGGCCAGCGCGAGGGCCAAGACCGCCGCAACCGCAACGGCCGCTCCCCCGCGGACCTTCACCTTCTGCCGAATGCTCATGTTCTCCGCTTCCTTGTCCTTCGGTTCGTTGTCAGTTGATCAGTCGCACATTGAAGAGCTGCCTCGCCAGCTTGGTCAATGAACCTGGTGTCGAGGGGTCCACCGTGACCACGCCTCCGCCCCTGCAATCGATGGCGACCGGACCGGGTGTCGCGCTGGGCGACGGTGTCGCTGTGGGGGTCGGCCCCGGCTTCAAAGTGCACCGAGGCTCGATCACGGCAGTCGCTGCGGCGTGGCCTTTCATGTCCTCGGTTCCGGGGATGACCGTGTCCCCAACCGCCTTGTCAGTCTCCGTGGTGACGGTGAACCTCAAAACCCCAGCGCTGCACTCCGCAGTGGCACCGTTCGAGGCGGCAAAATCGCTCGCCTTCGCGCAAGCCCCATTCGGGTCGAGCCGATCACCGTCAAGGATGTCCTCCCAGTCGGCGGGTGTGAGCGTGAGGAGATCCATGCCCACGAGCAGGTTGTCCCTGGTCTCCCGGGCAGCGGCGAGCGCTGCCGCGTCGGCGGCACCTTGCGCATCGCTGCGCGTGGCCCCCGCCATCCCGACGGCGACGAAGGCCAACGCGGCGAAGAGCAGGCAGGCCATCATCGCGGCATAGAAGGGGAGGACCTGGCCCCTGTCACCCGAGCCCGGGCCGGTCAATCGCCGACAATGTCCGCCAAGGCCCCATCGATGGCACCCACGATGTCGCCTGCCAGCCCAGACGCGATGATCGCCGTGATGATCAGCGCAATGATCACGATGATCCCCAGATACTCGAAGACCGTCTGCCCCTCGTCCCCACCCCGCCGCACGCGGTTCTTCCGCTCGACGATCGCCTTGAGCAGTCTGAGGTTCTGCATGGGAGTCCTCTCCAGAGCCGGCGCCGTTATCGGTTCGCGGACGGTACGTCGACGCACCAGCAGTTGCAAAGGGTCCCGGGACCCAATTACGGACCCACTGCGCACTCCGTCTACCCATGGCCAGCCACCCCCGGACGGGCGGTTCCCAGCCAACGGGCTATCGCCTCGCTGCGCGTGGCCGTCTGGAGCTTCGCGAAGATCCGGTTGATGTGGTTCTTGACCGTCTTCTCGCTGATAAAGCAACTGGCTGCGATCTGCTGGTTACTCATGCCGGAAGCGATGAGACCCATGACCTCCTCCTCACGTGAACTCAGCCCGAACACAGCATGGTTGGGAAGCCTCTCCGACGACTGTCCCACAGTTCGTTGCGGATGCGAAGAGGTCCGCAGTTCCGCGAGCACCGCGCTCGCCGCCGTCGGGCTGAAGTGCGCCCGCCCCGCGCGGACGTCGCGGACGGCCGCCACCAGGTGATCCGGCGTGAATTCGCCGTGCACCAAGTAGCCGCCCGCACCCAGCAGCAGCGTCTCCCGGACGATCTCCGCCTCCTGGCTGTACGTCAGCATCAGCACGGGTGCGAGCCGCACGAGGTGCGGCAGGGCCGAGATGCCGTCCACGCCGGGCATCCGGACGTCCAGCAGGATGACGTCGGGGGTGTGGAGGCGGGTCAGGTGGAGGGCTTCGCGCCCGTCCGCGGCCTCCGCCGCCACCTCGATGCCCTCCGCGGTGCCCAGGAGGGCCGCCAGGCCGGCCCGTACGACCGGGTTGTCGTCGGCGATGAGCACGCGCAGCGGCGACGCCATCAGACGCCCCTCCCCGTCGCCAGGGCCGAGAGGGGAAGGGCCAGGCGGACCTGTGTCCCCGGCTGCCCGCCCGGGCGGGCTCCTATGTGGAGGCGGGCGCCGATCGCGGCCGCGCGTTCCGCCATGCCCAGCAGGCCGAAGCGGCCCGCGCCGCGCAGCGACGCGAGGTCGACGCCGTCCGGGAGGCCGCGGCCATCGTCCTCGATCACCAGCACCAGTTCGGAGGCGGCGACGGCCGCCGCGACCGTGATCCGGGCGGCTCCCGCATGGCGGCGGGCGTTCTCCAGGGCCTCGCCCGTGACCGCCAGCAGGTGCCGGGCCACCGGGGAGGGCACCACCGGAAGGGTGCCGGTCACGCGCAGCTCGGCCGCATCGGCATCGATCCGGGCGCGGAGTTCCGCGGCCAGGGACACCCCCGGCGCGGCCGTGTCCCGGCGCAGGTCGGTCAGTACGTCCCGGGACTCCGCCACCGCGCGGCGGGCCGCGCCGGACACCACGGCGGCCTGGCGGCGGAGGGCGGCCGGGTCCGTCGTACGGGTCAGGGAGTCGGCGGCCAGGGCGAGGCCGTGCAGGGTCTTCGCGACGGAGTCGTGCAACTCGCGGGCCAGGGCTTCGCGTTCGGCCTGTACCGCCTCCGTCACCGCCAGGCGGGCGCGGGTCTCCAGCAGAGCCTGCCCGGCCGTTCCGAAGCGGAGGAGCAGGCCGCGCAGGGAGGACCCGGCCGCGCCCGCCAGGACGCAGAGCACCGCCAGCGTCAGGGCTTCGGCGACGAGCGCCACCACGGCAGCCTGGACCAGCGCGTACACGGCCGCGCCGGGCCGGCCGTAGACGATCCCGGCGAGCAGCGGGGTGCACACCGAGGCGAGGAGGAGCGGGGAGCCGGGGGTGGCCGTCAGGAACAGGAGTCCGCCGAAGAGGGCCCAGTCGACCGCCAGCGGCCAGCGGTGGCGCAGGAGCAGCGGTCCGAAGCGCTCCCAGTCGCGGAACAGGACGTAGGAGAGGAGGAAGGTGAGCAGGACCGCGCCGCCCGCCAGGTGGGTCGGCGCCCCGGGCGCCGTACGGCTCAGCACCACCGGCGTCGCGAGGGCGATCATCACGAGGCGGAAGGCGAAGACCTGGCGGCACAGCGCCTGCAGGGCGTTGGCCTGGAGGGCGATCGGCAGGTGCACCGCGGGGCGGGGGGACGGCCGGTCCCGTGCGGCGGCGAACTCCGTGACGTCGTCCAGCGAGGCGGGCATGGCTCAGCCGCCCCCGAACAGGGCGCCGAAGTCGACGTCCGCTCCGTACACGAACCCGCCGATGAGCAGGATCATGGTGCCGGGGAGCATGAACATCGTGACGACGAAGGTGGCCTTCGGGACGGCCTTGGCGGCCCGGCGGCGGGCGTTCTGGGCGTCCGTGCGCCGCATGTCCTCGGCGATGGCGATCAGGGTGTCGACGATCGGGGAGCCCAGTTCCTCGCCCTGCTGGAGGGCGGTGACGAACTGCGCGACCTGCTCGGAGTCGTTGCGCCGGCGCAGTTCATCGAAGGCCTGGCGGCGGCTGACGCCCATGGTCATCTGCTGGAGGGTGATCCGGATCTCGTCGGACCACGGGCCCTCGTACTTGTCCGCGACCCGCTCCAGCGCGGGCCGGAAGCCGAGCCCGGCGCTGACGACCACGGCGAGGACGTCCAGGAAGTCCGGCAGGGTCCGGTCGATGTGGTCGCGGCGGATCCGGATCGCCGACCAGAGGCCGGCCTCGATCCAGAACAGGCCGAAGGCCACCATGAGGAGCGCCAGGATCAACTGGCCGTTGATCAGCATGGCGAAGGCCCCGACGCCGCCGAGGAAGGCGTACACGGCGCGGCGGGCGGCGTAGCGGTCGATGGTCAGGCCGGACGGGTTGCCCGCCGTGTCGATCTGGCGGCGTTTGCGCGCCACCCGGTCGGGGCCCATCAGGCGCAGTATCAGCGGCGCGTAGCGGATGCCGATGCGGTCGACGAGGGAGCCGACGGCCGTCGTGCGGGTGGCGCCGACCTCCAGGGCCAGCATCAGGTCGGACGGGAGTTTGGTGTCGGCGCGGTAGAGCCGGATGCCGTGGAACACGCCGAGGACCGACAGGGCGAAGGCCAGGGCCAGGAGCAGCGCGATCATGCCGGCCTCCTCATACGTCGATCTTGGACAGGCGGCGGATGGCGACGAATCCGAGGGCGAAGAGGCCGAGGGCGACCAGGACGGCGGTCTGTCCGATGCCCGCTCCGGTCATCCGGTCCAGGGCGCCGGGCATCATCGCGTCCACGAGGAGGAGCGAGCCGACGCCCATCACCGGCACCAGGTACGCGGTGGCCGTGACCTGGGACAGCTGGGTACGGACCTCCCTACGGGTCTCCTTGCGCTGCTCCAGCGTCACCGTCAGGTTGCGCAGGCTGCCGACGATCGCGCCGCCCGCGCGGGCGGACAGGACGAGGGTGGAGACGAGGACGACCAGCTCCCGGGAGGGCAGCCGCTCTTCGATCTCGCCCAGGGCCTCCTCGATGGAATGGCCCACCGCGAGCCGGTCGGCGACCCGGGCCAGTTCCTCGCCGGCGGGTGCCTCCAGCTCCTCGGCGGCCATGCCGATGGCCGTACGCAGGGCCAGGCCGGCCTGGGTGGCGTTGGCGAGGATCCGCGACAGGTCGGGGAGTTGGTTGATGAACCGCTCGGTGCGGCGCGACCGCTGCCAGTTGAGGAAGGCATTGGCGCCCCAGAGGGCGATCAGGCCCGCCACCGGGCCGAAGAAGGGAGCCAGGAAGGAGGCCGAAACCAGCCAGAGCCCGGCGACCGTGGCCAGCATGTAGACGAAGTACTCGCCGACGGTGAGGTCCAGGCCGGTCACCCCGAGCTTGCGCTCGATGCCGCGGCCCAGCTTGGTCCTGCGCAGGCGCCGGTCCACGCCCGGGAAGCGGCGCGTGCGGCCGAGGGGCGCGGGGAGGCCGGTCGCCGAGAGGCGTTCGATGAGCGCGGCGCGCTGGGCGCGGCCGGCGGCGTAGGCATGGAGCCCGGCGACCACCAGGACGCAGGCCAGCAGCGTGGCGCCGAGGGTGAGGAGGATCAGTGGGTTCACAAGGCGGTCCGGGTGATGCGGGCGGGAAGGGGGTCGGTGAGCGGGTCCGGGGCCACCGGCTCGACCCCGAAGGCCTGCGGGATCGGCTGGTTGTTCATGTAGAGGCGGTCCGCGAGCCAGCGGGGCAGCGGGTAGTACTCGAAGCGGCCGTGGACGCGGCCGTCGGGGCCCATGGGCATCGCCGCGAAGCGGCAGACCGTCGTGATGCGGAAGGGCTCGCGGCCGTGCGAGTCGAGGAGGGAGATCTCGGTGATGCGGCGCGTGCCGTCGCCGAAGCGGGTGAGCTGGACGATGACGTGGACGGCGCTGTTGATCTGGTCCTGGAGCGCCTCGAAGGGGATCTCCACCTCGGACATCGAGGCGAGGGTCTGCAGGCGCATCAGGGCGTCGACGGAACTGTTCGCGTGCACGGTGGCCAGCGAACCGTCGTGACCGGTGGACATCGCCTGGAGCATGTCGAGCGTCTCGCCGCCGCGGACCTCGCCGACGATGATGCGGTCGGGGCGCATGCGCAGGGAGTTGCGGACGAGGTCGCGGATGGTGATCTCGCCCTTGCCCTCCACGTTGGCCGGGCGGGACTCGAGGCGGATGACGTGCGCCTGCTGGAGCTGGAGCTCGGCGGAGTCCTCGATGGTGATGATGCGCTCGCCCTCCGGGATCAGGCCGGAGAGGGCGTTGAGGAGGGTGGTCTTGCCGGTGCCGGTGGCGCCCGAGACGATCACGTTCAGCTTGGCCGCGACGAGTCCCGACAGCAGGAGGACCATCTGCTCGTCCAGGGAGCCGACGCCGATCATCTCGTGGAGAGTGAAGGCGCGGGGGAAGCGGCGGATGGTGAGGGTGGCGCCGGTCAGCGAGAGCGGCGGGATGATCACGTTGACGCGCTCGCCGCTGGGCAGGCGGGCGTCGACCATCGGATTCGCCTCGTCCACCCGGCGGTTGACCGTGGAGACGATGCGCTCGATGGTCTGCATCAGCTGCTCGTGCGAGGCGAAGCGGAGCGGGAGCTGCACCACGCGGCCCGCGCGCTCCACGAAGATCTGGTCGGGGCCGTTGACCATGATCTCGGAGATGGTCGGGTCTTCGAGGAGCGGTTCGAGCACGCCGAGGCCGAGGGCCTCGTCGACGACGCGGCGGATGAGCTGGGCGCGCTCGGCGGTGGAGAGGACCGGGCCCTCGCGGCTGATGATGTGGCCGAGTACGCGCTCCAGTCGCGCGCGGCGCTCGGCCGGAGCGAGCGCCGACATCTCGGCGAGGTCGATCTCCTCCAGCAGCTTGGCGCGGTACGAGGAGACCAGGCGGCCGTCCTCGCGCGGGTTGTGGCGGTCGTCGGGGGTGTTCACCCTGGAACGCAGGCTCATGGTCCGGTCACCTCGGGTCGTCGTTGGGCATGACGGCGGTCCGTTCGACGGGGCGGGAGCCGATTCCGGGCACGACCGAGTTGATCGTGAGCGTCACCTTCATCCTGATCGAGTCGCGCGTCACAGAACGCTCGATGACTGCTCCCGCCACGAGGTTCGGCCTGATCGCTTCCAGGCCCGCCGCCACCCCCTCGCCCGGATAGCGCGCTTCCACCCGCGCCGCCGTACGCGCGGCCGTCTGCGCCTGCTGCGTCACGTACGCGGTCCAGCCCAGCTGGATGCCGCCGAGCCCGAGCAGGAGCAGGAAGGGCAGGAACCCGATGTATTCCAGGGCGACTTGGCCCCGGTCGCGATCACCGCCGCGGATCGCGCGGATCCGGTTCATCTCAGTCCTCCTCCAGCTCGTTCAGGGAGCCGCCGTGGCCGGTGATGGGGACACCGATGTCGAAGCCCCGGAACAGGACGCGAAGATTCATCGAGACCGTGGCCTTGTAGAGGTTCCCCGACGGCGTGCAGTTCACGGTGACGTTGTCCCACCCGCCGGAGATGTATTTCCGCCCGGCCGCATCACACGCAGCGTCGCCGTGCACCGCCCCCTCCCGCGCCGCCTCGTCCGCCGCGTTGCCCACCAGGGAGTACGCGTAGCCGATGAGCACGCACTGCCACACCGCCACCACGATCAGCAGGATGAAGGGCAGCATGCCGACGAACTCGAACGCCACCTGCCCCTGATCCCCGCGGCCCCGTATCCGGTCCCGTATCCGGCCGCGCACCCGGTCCCGTCTCCGCCCGGACACCCCTCAGCCCTCCCGCCCGCGCCGCGACCACGGCCCGAGTGCGCCCCGGTCGCCCCGGCCGCGCATCCGGGCCACCGGCCCGGAGCCGCGTACGGCCAGGGCCGCGCCGGGCTCGGCGGTCGGGGCGGCCGAGCCGGCCGGGGCTTCCTGGGCCTCCGGGGGGCTCAGCAGGCCCAGTTCGCCCGCCACCGTCCACAGGGCCTGCTTCACGGTCGAGCGGTTGTCGAGGTCCTGCACCCGGCCCGCGTCGACGACGGCCTGGAGTTCCTTGAAGGCGGCCGGCACGGGGGTGCGTACGGCCCGGGTCTTGGTGATCTTCTCTATCAGGGCGGGCTGGATCTCGGTCTGCTTGGTCCAGCGGTTGACGAGCATGGTGGTCTCCTCCGCCTTCCTGACCTGGAGCCGTTCCCACATGCGGACCATCCGCTTGGCGGCCCGTACGGCGATCACGTCGGGGGTGGTGACCAGGACGGCCACGTCGGCGAGTTCCACGGCGGCCGCGTTGGCGCCGGTCACCTGGGTGCCGCAGTCGATGACGACCAGCTCGTAGCGGGCGCGCAGGGCGGCGATCACGTGCCGGGCGGCCCGGTCGTCGACCTCCTCGCCCCGTTCTCCGTCGGCCGGGGCCAGGAGCAGCGCGAGGCCGGTGCGGTCGTCGTAGACGGCGTCCTGGAGGACGCGCGGGGAGATGTCCTGGATGCCGGCGAGGTCGGCGATGGAACGGCGGAACTGCACGTCGAGGTAGGAGCCGACGTCCCCGGCCTGGAGGTCCAGGTCGACCAGGGCGGTGCGCCGCCCGGCCGCGACCGCCGCCAGTGCGAACTGCACGGCCGCGAAGGTGGCGCCGACCCCGCCCTTGGCCCCGGTGACGGTGACGACCCTGCCGCCCGGGCCGCTGGGGAGGTCCGGGCCCCGGCCCAGGTGGCGGCGCACGCCCACGGACCACTGGGCGGCAGCCTGGACGCGGGCGGCGAGCTCCTCGTAGGCCAGGGGCAGGCCGATCAGGCCGCGGGCGCCGGAGTCCATGGCGGCGGAGAACAGCGCGGGGCTCGCGTCGGAGGTGACGAGGACGACCCCGACGGCCGGGAAGCGCAGGGCGACCTCGCGGATGAGGTCCAGGACGGGGAGCGGACCGATCCGCTCGTGTACGAGGACCACCTCGGGCAGCTCGTCGATGGACTCGGAGGCGAGCCGGGCGAGGGTGTCGAGGAGGACGGTGGAGTCGGGGACGGGGGCGGCCGGCTCGGCGCCCGGGAGCTGGCTGAGCAGGGTGGCGATGATGCGGGCGGACTCCGGGTCGCCGACCGCGGGGAGGATGCGAGTGGTCATCGGCGCCTCACTTGTCCCCTTCGAGGGTGTAGAAGCGGTCGCCCGGGTTGGGCGCCGAGTCGGTGCCGGGTGCCACCAGGGCCAGGCGTACGTGCACCGCGAAGGACTCGGCGTAGGCGACGCGCTGGCTGTCCTTGGCGGACAGGGCGAAGGTGATCGGGACGGCGTCGGTGGTGGTCTTCTTGTCGCTGTCCTTGGGGTCGAGGGGGGTGAGCTTGCCGACGTTGATGACGCGGGCGTTGGCCACCATGACCACCGACTGGTCGGGGCCGTCCGCCTTCTTGCTCTTGAACGTGCCGATGATGTTGACCTTGGCGCCGGGGGTGATCTTGCCCGCCACACCCGTCGAGGCGTCGATGAGGATGGCCATCTCCTGCTCCCCGGCCTGGAGCTTCGGCTTGTCGACGAACATGTCGCTCTGGAGCAGCGAGCCCTTCTTCAGGCCGGTGAGCGCCAGCTTGTCCTTGAGGGCGGCCAGGTCGGTGACGGCGGTCTCGGACAGCCACCGCTGGGGGACCGTGACCTGCTCGAACTGGCCTGGCGCCAGGGGGGTGTACGGGGCTATGTCGCCCTTCACCCGGTAGGCGACGACCTCGTTGCCGACCTTGGAGTTCACGTCTCCCACGACCACGAGGACTCCACCGAAGGCGGCGAGCGCGCACAGGACCGACAGGATCAGCAGGATGACGCCGCGGCGCTGGCGTGAGTTCATGGCCGTCTTACCTCGCCGTTCTTCATTCGTTCGGGCCGGTCAGTGTCTGGATCTGGATCTGGGACGGAGCTGCGCCGCGGAGGTCCCCGTGGATGTCGCCGGCGGCGGGGCCGGTGCGAGGAGCGGGGCGGCGCAGAAGCCGCAGCGGTCACCGATGAGTTCGAAGCCGCACCAGCGGCATTCCTCGCGGCGGACCGAGGCGACGAGCTGGTAGAGCACCGAGGGGTCCGGGATGGCGGCCGCGAACTCCACCAGCTTCGGTGTGGCCCACCAGGCGGGCGAGTCGGCGGGCAGCGGGTTCTCCATGACGCCCTGGACCCGCCAGGCGGGGGCGAGGTCGGAGGCCACCCAGTCGGAGGTGAGCTGGCCGCGGGCGAAGGTGAGGTGGGTGGCGAAGTCGGGGCCCGGGGGGAACGTGGCGCCGCCGCCGTGGGTTCCGCCGGAGCCCGAGCCCAGTTTGACCAGGTGCGGGGTCAGGTGGGCCAGTACGGCGAACTGGGCGTTCGGCGACCAGGACTTGGCGTGTGCCTTGAGCCCGACCGGCACCCGGTCCAGTTTGGCGACCGAGCCGAGCAGGGCGCCCGCGTAGATGTAGTGCGCGAGCAGGCGGGCGGCGGAGGCGAGCACTCCGGGGCTGAAGTCGCAGACGCTGAGCTGGCGCAGCTGGCGTACCAGCAGGGCGAAGCCCAGTGGCGGGAGATCGACGTCGACCAGCGCGATCCGGTCGGTCTCCAGGATGGACCGGACGGTGTGCAGCCGGCGGACGGCGGAGACGCGGAGCCAGGACGGTACGAGGACCACCAGGTGGCCGTGGCGCTCCAGCAGGCCGGCCGTCTGGGCGAGTGCTCCGTCGAGGTCGAGCTCCTCGGGCGGCGGCAGCACGGCGGCGGCCGGGGTGTGCCGGTCCGGGGCCGGCAGCACCAGATCGGCGCTGGTGACAGCAATGGCGATCGGCACGCGCATCCCCCCGTTCACCCCGTCATCCACGGGCGTTCCCCTGACCGCGGCGGGTGCGCGCATGCTGCGCGACCGCAAACGATCAACACCCTTCCCCCTTGCCCCAGCACCATATCCACGTCCTTCCTGGCAGGGCAGGGCCTTACACATTCCCGTGCCACGGGCACGTGTCACGGGGGGCGGGAAAATCCGGACAACAAGGATCGCAAGACGACGGACAGGTCGATCAGTTCAAGCCATATTGCAAACACTCTTGACATGGGGATTGGACTAGACCAACTTGACTGCGGGGCACCCCACTTGTCCCGCAGCACGTGCCACACCACCCGTTCTGACGCGTTCTCACTTCCCCACTCCCCCCACCGGAGCCCACGTGAACCGCATACGCTCCCTCGCCGTCCCGCTCGCCGTCACCCTGGCCGCCGGCGGGCTCACGGCCCTGGCCACCGGCACCGCCCAGGCCGCCGACGTCAACGTCGCCCGCAACGGCGGCTTCGAGTCCGGCCTCGCCAACTGGACCTGCACCTCCGGCAGCGGCGCCGTCGTCTCCTCCCCCGTCTTCGCGGGGGCCGGCGCCCTCAAGGCCACCCCGTCGGGCCAGGACAACGCCCGGTGCAGCCAGGTCGTCACCGTCAAGCCCAGCTCGACCTACACGCTCAGCGAGCAGGTCAACGGCTCGTACGTGTACCTCGGCGCGACCGGGACCGGCACGCAGGACGTCTCCACCTGGACCCCCGGCACCGGCGGCGGCTTCCAGAAGCTGGCCACCACCTTCACCACCGGCCCGTCCACCACCCAGGTCACCGTCTACACCCACGGCTGGTACGGCCAGCCGGGCTTCGTGGTCGACGAGTTCAGCGTCTTCGGCCCCGACGGCGGAGGCGGCACCGACCCCTCGCCGACCATCCCCGGCGCGCCGTCCGGCAGCGCCGTTTCCGGCCAGAGCTCCAGCGGGCTCACCCTTTCGTGGAACGCGGTCAGCGGGGCCGCCGGGTATTACGTGTATCAGGACGGCGTCCGCGTCCAGACCGTGACCTCGGGCACCTCGGCGCAGATCACCGGGCTCGCCGCGTCGACCACGTACTCCTTCCAGGTGAGCGCGTACAACGCGGCCGGCGAGGGCGCGAAGGGCGCGGCCGTCCCCGGCACCACCACGAGCGGCGGGGGCGGGAACCCGAACCCCTCGGTGCCCAGGCACGCGGTGACCGGCTACTGGCAGAACTTCAACAACGGCGCGACCGTCCAGAAGATCTCCGACGTCTCCGCGCAGTACGACATCATCGCCGTCTCCTTCGCCGACGCCACCAGCACGCCCGGCGCCATCACCTTCAACCTCGACTCGGCCGGCCTCGGCGGCTACACGGTCCCCCAGTTCAAGGCGGACATCGCCGCGAAGAAGGCGGCCGGCAAGTCCGTCATCCTCTCCATCGGCGGCGAGAAGGGCACCATCGCGGTCAACGACTCGACGTCCGCGACCAACCTCGCGAACTCCGCGTACGCGCTGATGCAGGAGTACGGCTTCACCGGGATCGACATCGACCTGGAGAACGGCCTGAACCCGACCTACATGACCCAGGCGCTGCGCGCGCTGGCGGCGAAGGCCGGCCCCTCCCTCGTCCTCACCATGGCTCCGCAGACCATCGACATGCAGTCGACCCAGGGGGGCTACTTCAAGACGGCTCTGGCCGTGAAGGACATCCTCACCGTCGTCAACATGCAGTACTACAACAGCGGCGCGATGCTCGGCTGCGACGGCAAGGTCTACTCCCAGGGCTCGGTGGACTTCCTCACCGCGCTGGCCTGCATCCAGCTCGAGGGCGGGCTCGACCCCTCACAGGTGGGCATCGGGGTCCCGGCCTCCCCCAGCGGCGCGGGCAGCGGCTACGTCTCGCCGACCATCGTGAACAACGCCCTGGACTGCCTGGCCAGGGGCACCGGCTGCGGGAGCTTCAAGCCGTCGAAGACCTACCCGGGTCTGCGCGGCGCGATGACCTGGTCGACCAACTGGGACGCCAAAGCGGGTAGCGCTTGGTCCAACGCGGTGGGTCCCAAGGTCCACGGCCTGCCGTAGCAGGTAGGTGTGTGGGGGTGGCTGATTTGGGGTTCTTGACCCGGACATGCCACGAGAGCACGCTGTGCGCGTCCGCACGGCTACCCCCACACTCCCACCCAGGAGAACGCATGCGGCTCCACCACCGCCGAAGGGCCGCCGTCACGGCTGCCCTTCTCGCGCTCGCGCTCGGCGCACCCGCCTACGGCCTGAGCGCGACGGCAGCCCCGCCGCCCACCCCGTCGACCGCCACCCAGGACGAGTCGATCGTCCAGTACGAGATCCAGGGCCCGTCCACGGCGGCCGAACGCACCTCCCTGCTCCGTACCGGCGTCTCGATCGACGAGGTGGACGCCCGCTCGGTCGTCGTCAGCGCCGACACGATGCAGGCGACCAAGCTGCGCGCCCTCGGCTACAAGCTGACCGCGCTGCCCGGACCGCCGGACCGCCGGGACGCGCGCGACATCGCCGCCGGGATCAACGACTTCCCGTCGAAGGACGCGCTCTACCACAACTACGCCGAGGCGAGCGCGGAGATCGACCAGCGCATCGCCCAGTACCCCGCGCTCATGAGCAAGCGGGTCATCGGCAAGTCGTACCAGGGCCGGGACCTCGTCGCGATCAAGATCAGCGACAACGTCGCGACCGACGAGGCCGAGCCCGAGGTGCTCTTCACCGCGCACCAGCACGCCCGTGAGCACCTGACCGTCGAGATGGCCCTGTACCTGCTCAAGGAGTTCGGCTCCAAGTACGGGACGGACTCGCGCGTCACCAACATGGTCAACGGCCGCGAGATCTGGATCATCCCGGACCTCAACCCGGACGGCGGCGAGTACGACATCGCCTCCGGCTCCTACCGGTCCTGGCGCAAGAACCGGCAGCCCAACGCCGGCTCCTCCTACGTCGGCACCGACGAGAACCGCAACTGGAACTACAAGTGGGGCTGCTGCGGCGGCTCCAGCAGCAGCAAGAGCTCCGAGACCTACCGGGGCGCGGCGGCCGAGTCGGCGCCCGAGGTCAAGGTGGTCTCGGACTTCGTGCGCAGCCGGGTGGTCGGCGGCAAGCAGCAGATCACGGCCGCCATCGACTTCCACACGTACAGCGAGCTCGTGCTGTGGCCGTTCGGGTGGACGTACAACGACACCGCGCCCGGACTGACGGCCGACGACCTGGCCGTGTACAAGAAGATCGGCACCAGCATGGCGGCCAGCAACGGCTACACGCCGGAGCAGTCGAGCGACCTGTACATCACGGACGGGACCATCGACGACTGGCTGTGGGGCAACCAGAAGATCTTCGCCTACACCTTCGAGATGTACCCGACGGGCTCGGGCGGCGGCGGCTTCTACCCGCCCGACGAGGTCATCGACCGCGAGACGGCGCGCAACAAGGACGCGGTGCTGCAGCTCCTGGAGAACGCGGACTGCATGTACCGCTCGATCGGCAAGCAGGCGCAGTACTGCCCGTAGTACGGCACGCCCGTAGTGCCGATCCCGTGTGAGCCGGGGCGCCCCACCGCCAGGGGGGCGCCCCTTCGCCGTCAGAGGCGCGCCGTCGCGAGCCAGGTGGTCACGGCCGCGGCGAGCAGGAGCGTGAGGTTGAGGGCGATCCGGCGGTCACCGCGGGCCAGGTGGACCACCGTCGCACCGATCTGCAGGAGGACGAATCCGCCGGCCGCGGCCGGGGACAGCCAGGGCGCGATGCCCGTCAGCGGCGGGAGGACCAGGCCGGCGGCGCCGAGCACCTCGACGGCCCCGATGGCCCGGACGGCCGTCATGGGGGTGCTGTCCACCCAGGCCATCATCGGGCGGAGCTCCTCGCGGCTGCGGACCAGCTTCACCCCGCCCGCGTAGAGGTAGAAGAGGGCCAGCAGGCCTGCGGTGATCCAGAAGGCGACGTTCATGGGTCCCATTCCACGGCCGGGAGGCCGCGCCCGTCCAAGACCCTTTCCGGCAGCTCGATACCGTACGGGTATCGTCGCCGCATGGAGCTCCGTACCCTGCGCTACTTCGTGGCCGTCGCCGAGGAACTCCACTTCGGACGGGCCGCCTCCCGGCTGCACATGAGCCAGCCGCCGCTGAGCCGGGCGATCAGGCAGCTGGAGACCGAGACCGGCGCCGCCCTCTTCGTCCGCTCCTCCGCCGGGGTCGCCCTCACCGAGGTCGGGGCCGTGCTGCTCGACGAGGCCCGCGCCCTGCTGGACCACGCCGAGCGGGTACGGGCGCGCGTGGCCGCGGCGGCCGGCGCCGCGGGCATCACCGTCGGGATCCTGGGAGACAGCGCCTCCCCCGACGTGATCCGGCTGGCGGACGCCTACCGCCGACGGCATCCGGACGCCGAGGTGCGGATCCGCGAGGCCGATCTGACCGATCCCACCTGCGGGTTGCGCACCGGACTGGTCGACGTCGCCCTGACCCGCGCGCCGTTCGACCGGGCCGGCCTGACCGTACGCGTCCTGCGCGCCGATCCGGTCGGAGCGCTGCTGCGCGCCGACGATCCACTGGCCGGCCGCGACGTCCTGGAGCTGGCGGACCTGGCCGACCGCCGCTGGTTCCGGTTCCCAGAGGGCACCGACGCGGCCTGGCAGTCGTACTGGAGCGGCGGCGCACCCCGGGAGGGCCCGCAGGTGCGCGCCGTGCGGGAATGCCGGCAGGCCGTCCTGTGGAACGGCACGGTCGGCCTGACCCTCCTGGACCACGACCCGGGGGCGGGCCTGACCGTGGTGCCCCTGTCCGACATGGAGCCGAGCCGCGCGGTGGTGGCGTGGCGGGCGGGCGACCCGAGCCCGCTGGTCCGCTCGTTCGTCGGGCTCGCGATCGGCGCGGCCGGCGCGGTCGGCGGCTAGTCCTTCTTCGCCTGCTCGGCGTTGCGCCAGATCGTGAGGTCGAGGGTGATGTACTGGCTCGACTCCTTCGACCCCGACTTGCCGCGGTAGGTCGCCACCGCGATGTGCCCGGCGTCGCTCAGGACGCAGACCTCGGACCCGGTCGTGAGCTGATCGAGGGTGATCTTCTCGGTGAAGCGGGTCACCTTGCGGCAGGTGTCCAGCGAGCCCTTCTCCGAGTTGTTCAGCAGGACCAGCTTCCCGTTCGCGGTGCCGAGCTCGTCATTGCCGAAGGTCGTGTCCCGGTAGTACCAGAGATCGCCCTTCCCGTAACGCACGCCCGCGCCGTTCGGCTCCTCCGCCGGACGCGGCGGATTGTCGGCGAGCAGCAGCCGGTGCGATCCGGGCATCTCGATGCCCTTGTACGAGACCGGCTGCGGGTCGACGGGCTTCTGGGCCTTGCCCGGGGAGGCGCTGGAGCCCCCCGTACTGCCGGGTGACCCGGCCGCGCCGTTCCCCTTGTCGCCGTCCGGCAGCAGGGACCCGAGGACGGCGAGCCCGATGACCGCACCCACGACGGACAGGGTGACGATCAGCCCGGTCCGCTTGGGGCGGGTCGGCGCGGGCGGGTAGGTGGGCTGCCCCCAGCCGGGGCGCTGCTGCGTGTAGTTGGGCTGGGAGTACGTCGGCTGGGCGTACGCGGGCTGCGCGTACGAAGGCTGGGGGCGCGGAGGCTGCGCGTACGCGGGCTGCGCGTACGGCTGCGGCGTCCCGTAGCCGGTCGGCACGGTCGCCTGTCCCGGCTGCGCAGGGGCGGGCCGCGGCGGGCCCGGCTGGGCCGGAGCGGCCTGCGTCGGCGCGGCATGCGCGGGCGCGGCGGCGGACGCCGGAGGCGCGCTCGGGGCCGGGGGCTGCGCGGAGACCTCCGTCGGGACGGGCGTGACCGGCCGCGGGGGCGGGGTGGGGGCCGGGGCGGGCAGCAGGTGCACCCGCTCGGTGATGGCACCGGCGACCGCGCGCGGCAGCCAGTCCTCGCCCTGGCGCAGCGGCTCGGTGCCCGCGGCTTCGTTGCACAGCGCGATGACCTCGCTCAGCGCGGGCCGGTCGGCCGGGTCGCGGCTGAGGCAGCGGGTCACCAGGGGCCGCAGGTCCTCGGGCAGCGCGCTGAGATCGGGGTCCTCGTGGACGATCCGGTAGAGCACCGCGTGCGAGGGCCCGTCCCCGTAGACGGAGGAACCGATGGCCGCGAAGGCGGCGATCTGGCCGAGGGCGAAGACGTCGGTGGCCGGGGTGATCGTGCCCGTCGACGCCTGCTCGGGCGCCATGAACGCCGGGGTGCCGATGCTGACGCCGGTGCTGGTCAGGGCGGTGGAGTCGGCGGCGCGGGCGATGCCGAAGTCGATGACGCGCGGGCCGTCGGAGGCGAGGAGGACGTTAGCGGGCTTCAGGTCGCGGTGGACGATGCCCGCACCGTGGATCACGGTCAGGGCCTCGGCGACCCCGACGGCCAGCAGCAGCACGCTGCGCGTCGGCAGTGCGCCGTGGTGGGCGACGGCGTGCGCGAGGGAGGGACCGGGCACGTAGGCCGTGGCCAGCCAGGGCTGTTCGCCCTCGGTGTCCGAGTCGATGACCGGGGCGGTGTAGAGCCCCTGGACCCGCTCCGCGGAGCGCACCTCCTGCTGGAAGCGCCGCCGGAACTCGGGGTCCTCGCTGAACTCGGCCCGGATGACCTTGATGGCGATGGGCCGGCCGCCCGGCGTGTACGAGAGGTACACCTTGCCCATGCCGCCCGCGCCGAGCACCGCCGCGAGCCGGTAGCCGCCCACGATCTCCGGGTCGTCCGCCTTGAGCGGTTGGAAGATGCCTGCCGAAGGTGCGCTGCTCATGAGGACCCATCCCTGCCTAGCGGCGTCCCGGCCCCCGCCGGCGCCCCGAAGTCATCGGTGAGCGTACCCAATGCCCGGTCGCCGGAGAGAGCCGGTCGGCGGCCCGTCAGCCGTGGAAGGTGATGTACCCGTTGCCGTCGCGGTCGGACCCGCTCTTGGTGTAGGCGTGGGAGTCCGCGGTCGCGCCGGACGGGGTCTTCAGGTAGACCGTGTCGCGGTCGTTGTTCCAGATGAAGTTGCAACTGCCGCGGTAGGCCACGTTGGAGGCGTCGGACTCGGCGCCCTTGCCGCCGCGGAGCTTCACGAAGTCACCGGGCTCCAGGTAGTGGTTGGCGGTGAAGGTGTAGCTGTTGCCGGTGGCGTCCCTGACGACGTAGCCCTTGAGGTTGACCTTCGCCGTGGTGGAGTAGTTCTTGATCGTCAGGTACTCGTCACGGGTGTTGCCCGTGGAGCAGCTGTTGGAGTCCGCGCCGGGGGCGTCGTACTGGACTCCGCGGATCTTCAGGGCCGAGCCGGACTCGGCGGCCTGGGCCGGGGTGGCGGCGAGGAAGGCCAGGGTGCCGGTGGCGACGGCCGCGGCTATGACGGAGCGCTTGCGCAAGAGAGTTCCCCCCACATGGTGTGTACAAAGCGCGCTCAAGATACACAGGATGTGGGGGGGTTCGCTCCGTTATGCACATAATGTGAGACGTATGCCCCCGGCCGCCAACTCCGGTGCGGCGCAAGGCGGTCGGCGTCGGCCTCGGCCTCGGCCTCGGCCTCGGCTTCGGCCTCGGCTTCGGCCTCAGGCGTCGAGCACCGCGAGCGCGTCGATCTCGATCAGCAGGCCGCCGGGGAGGCCCACGTACACCGTGGTGCGGGCCGAGGGGGCCGCCTTCAGGTTCTGCTCCTCGAAGTAGGCGTTGTAGATCTCGTTCATCTCTCCGAAGTGCGTGGTGTCGGTGAGGTAGACGCGCAGCATCATCACGTCGTCCCACGTGGCGCCGCCCGCTTCCAGTACGGAGCGGACGTTCTCCAGCGTCTGGAGGGTCTGCTCGCGCAGGGTGGGGCCGGCCGGCGTGGGCTCCTGCCCGTCCACGTGCGGGAGGAAGCCGACCTGGCCGGCGACCTGGAGGATGTTGCCCTTGCGGACGCCGTGCGAGAACCTCGCGGGCGGGTCGGTGTGGGTGCTGGGGGTGATCGCGATCTTGTCGGTCATGGCCTGTCTTCTTCCTGTTCCTGCACGGGGCCCGAGCCTGAGTACTCGCGGCCGATGGCGTCGGCGGTCTGCCGTACGAGCGGGAGGAGTTCGAGCAGCCCCACGACGGAGAGGACCACGCCGGGGGCGGAGACGGACATCGCGGCGACCACACGGCCGTCGGGTCCGCGGACGGGGGCGGCCAGACAGTTCAGGGACTCCTCGTGGCCGCCGATGTCGGTGGCCCACCCCTGGGCGCGTACGAGGTCCAGCTCGCGCAGGTACGCGGCGGCGTCGGGGGTGGAGCGGGAGGTGTAGGCCGGGTACTCGATGCGCGCGGCCAGGGCGCGGCGCTCGGCCTCCGGCAGGTCGGCGATCAGGAGCTTCGCGACGGCGGCGACGGTGAGGGGGACCGGCCGG